>CATPBP010000028.1 GCA_955652675.1 Candidatus Dormiibacterota bacterium | reverse complement strand
GAGAGTCTGCTGCAGGGTCGCGAGCAGCGGCGCCACCGACGGCTCGTCGACGCCGCGGACCCATTCGGCCAGGTCGCTGATCTGCATCGCGCACGCATCGGCGATGTTGACCCCGCCGATCCGCGACGACCGGGCCGCCTCGCTGAGCCGGGTGCCGCCGCACTCGGGGCAAGCGGTGAAGGTGACCGCCCGGTCCACGAACGCCCGGATGTGCGGCTGCAGCGCGTCGGGATCCTTGGAGAGGAACGACTTCTGCACCTTGGGGACCAGCCCCTCGTAGGTGAGGTTGACGCCGTTGATCTTCACCTTGACCGGCTCCTTGTAGAGGAAGTCGTGGAGCTCCTTCTTGGTGTACTTGCGGATCGGCTTGTGCGGGTCGAGGAAGCCCGACTCGGTGAAGATCCCCACTGTCCACCAGTTGTCCGCCTTGTAGCCGGGGATGGTGATCGCGCCCTCGGCGAGCGACTTGGAGTCGTCGAAGAGCTGGGTGAGGTCGATATCGGAGACCGTGCCCCGGCCTTCGCAGCGAGGACACATGCCGCCGGTGCGGGTGAAGGCCTGTCTCACGGTCTTGCCGGCACCGCGTTCGATCGTGATCGCACCGCTCGCTCGGACCGAGGGGACGTTGAAGGAGAACGCGTTCGAGGAGCCGATGTGCGGCTGCCCGAGCCGGCTGAACAGGACCCGCAGCATCGCGTTGGCGTCGGTGGCGGTGCCGACGGTGGAGCGGGCGTTGGCGCCCATCCGCTCCTGGTCGACGATGATCGCGGTCGTCAGGCCGTCGAGCACGTCGACCTCCGGCCGCGACAGCGTCGGCATGAAGCCCTGCACGAAAGCGCTGTAGGTCTCGTTTATCAGCCGCTGCGACTCCGCGGCGATGGTGCCGAACACCAGCGAGCTCTTGCCCGAGCCGGAGACGCCGGTCAACACCGTCAGCCGTCGCTTCGGGATCTCGACGCTGATGTCCTTGAGGTTGTTCACGCGCGCGCCCTGCACGCGGATCAGATCGTGGCTGTCGGCAACGTGCAGCGCAGGCGACTGCGTGTCCGTCCTCGTGGCCATGCTCATCGTGTATCCACCTGTTAGGCGGGGCCGCCTTCGCGGTCTCCGTCGGCGTCGTGCGCGGGCTCCTTCAGGGTGCCGTCTGTGCAGGTCATGGCTACGATCGCCGGACGGCTCAGCGGAGCTCGTTGATGCGGATCTGGTTGCCCGCGGGATCGCGGAAGGCGCAGTCGCGAATCCCGTACGGCTGCTCGGTCGGCTCCTGGACGACGTCGGCGCCGCTGGCCCGCAGCCGCGCGAAGGCGCCGTCGAGGTCGGCGGTGGCCAGCACGAGGATGGCGTAGGTGCCCTTGGCCATCATCTCGACGATCGTGCGGCGCTCGTCGTCGGTGATGCCGGGGTCGGCGGCCGGCGGGTGCAGGACGATGGACGTGCCGGGCTGGTCGGCGGGGCCGACCGTGATCCAGCGCATCCCACCGTATCCGACGTCGTTGCGGACCTCGAAGCCGAGGGTGTCGCGATAGAAGGCCAGGGAGGCGTCCGGGTCGTTGTGCGGGAGGAAGGTCCAGTGAACGGTGATGTCCATGGCGGTCATGCTAGGTGCGGCTCGGTGACCGGCGCTTCTCGATTCCTGATCGGTCTGGTCACCTGCTTCGCCACGCACGACGGCAGCTCCGCCGTCGCGCGAGCCGCGTGGCGCCGGTAGGTGCTGGGCGGCACACCGACCAGCTCGGTGAAGCGAGTGCTGAAGGTGCCCAGCGACGAGCAGCCGACCGCGAAACAGACCTCGGTGACGCTGAGGTCGCCACGACGCAGCAGCGCCATCGCGCGCTCGATGCGCCGCGTCATCAGGTAGCCGTACGGCGACTCGCCGTAGGCGAGCCGGAACTCGCGGCTGAGGTGCCCGGCCGACATGTGCGCGCCGCGGGCGAGCGCCTCGACGTCCAGCGGCTGCGCGTACTCCCGGTCGATCCGGTCGCGGACGCGGCGCAGCCGTGCGAGGTCGCGCAGGTGCTGCGCCGCGGCGGGTCTGCTGGTCACCTGCGAGATCATGCCACGTCGCGCCGGAGGTGCCTGCCGCCGCTGGCTTCCCACTCCATTCCGCGTCCGCTCTCGCACGGTCTGGCCCGCTTACGTCCTCGACCTGTTCAGGCCCTGCGGTATCCGCGACTCGTCCCTCGTCAACACGTTTCGTTAGCAGTCAACTAGGGTGTGGCTCCCAAGTCACGTCACGCCGCGGTGATGGCAAGACATTGACATTCAAGACGCCCCAATCGAGTTCCGGCTATCTGCTGCGATTCTAATCACCTCGAAGACGGCTTGGGAGGAGTTGAAAATGGCCATTTCGTATTCGAAATGGCTCTGGCGGAGGGAGAGGGATTCGAACCCCCGGTGGCTCATCACCACGGCTGTTTTCAAGACAGCTGCCATCAACCGGACTCGGCCATCCCTCCGGCGAAGACCGACTGCCGAGCATAAGGAAAAGGGCCAGGGAGTGAATCCCCTCCCCTCGGCCGACACCCCGGGCTCAGCGCTGTCCGGCAGGACCATCGCACGGAGCCGCTCGCCGGCGGCGGCGCCGCGAGCCGAGATCTGCCGCCTACGAACTATGCAGGATCTCGGAGCCCCCGAAGTAAGGCCTCAGCACCTCGGGCACCTCAATCCCCCCGTCCGCGCGCTGATAGGTCTCCAGGACGGCGTCCAGGGTCCGGGTCAGCGCCAGACCGCTGCCGTTGAGTGTGTGGAGAAAGCGCGGCGCTTCGCCTGGCGCGGGGCGGTAGCGAAGGCTCGCTCGGCGCGCCTGGAAGTCATTGAAGAGCGAGCAGGAGGAGACCTCGAGGTACCGGCCTAGCCCCGGACACCAGACGTTGAGGTCGTACTTCTTGTACTGGGCGAACCCCATGTCGCCCGTGCACATGACCATGAGCTGGTAGTGCAGCCCAAGTCGGCGCAGCACCTCCTCAGCCTGGCTCGTCAGCTCATCGAGGGCCTCCAGCGACTTCTCGGGCTCCACCAGCCTGACCAGCTCCACCTTCGAGAACTGGTGCATCCGTATATAGCCTCGCGTGTCCTTACCCGCCGCTCCCGCCTCGGAGCGGAAGCAGGGTGTATAGGCAACGTAGTTGAGCGGCAGCCGGGCACCGTCCAGAATCTCCTGCCGGTGCATGTTGGTGACCGGGACCTCGGCCGTCGGAATGAGCCAGAGGTCTCGATCCTGCACCCGGAAAGCGTCGTCCCCGAACTTCGGAAGCTGCGCGGTACCGATCATCGACGCGCTGTTCACCAGGATGGGCGGGTAGACCTCGGTGTAGCCGTGCTCCCCGGTGTGAAGGTTGAGCATGAACTGAACCAGGGCGCGCTCCAGCCTGGCCCCGGCACCGGTCAGGAAGGCGAACCGGGAGCCTGCAACCCGGGCCGCGCGCTCGAAATCCATGATCCCCAGCGCTTCCCCGAGCTCGTAGTGCGTACGCGGCTCGAAGGCGAAGTCGGGCCGGCTCCCCCATTCCCTCAGCACGACGTTGTCAGCCTCGCTCTCACCGATCGGGACGCTCTCGTGAAACAGGTTGGGAACCCGGAGCAGGAGGTCGTCCAGCTTCTGCTTCATCTCTGCGGCCCGGGCGAGCTCCCGCTTGGCCTCCTCCCCTACCTCCTTCGCTTTGCGCAGGTCCTCCGTATCCTTGGTCTTCGCGAACCGCTTTGACAGCTCGTTCTGCTGGGCCCTCGCCTTCTCCGCCACCTCGAGGCACTCACGCCAGCGCCGATCCAGCTCCAGGATCTCGTCGACCGGCGCCTCCTCGCCCTTCAGCTGGGCCGCCCGGCGGACCTCGTCCGGATGCCGGCGGATGAAGTCGAGAGCCAGCATCAGCCCTCCTCCTTGAGCTGCGGGAAGAGCAGGACGTCACGTATGGAGGGCTGGTCGGTCAGCAACATCACCAGGCGGTCCAGCCCGACCCCCAGGCCGCCCGTGGGCGGCAGCCCGTACTCCAGGGCGCGGAGGTAGTCCTCGTCGAAGGGGTGCGCCTCCTCGAAGCCCGCCTCACGTTCGGCCACCTGCGTCTCGAAGCGCCGCCGCTGGTCAATGGGATCGGTCAGCTCGGTGAAGGCGTTGGCGTGCTCGCGGCCGACGATAACCAGCTCGAAGCGCTCGACGAAGCGAGGATCGTCGGAGCGGCGGCGGGCCAGCGGCGAGACCTCGACCGGATAGTCGATCACGAAGGTCGGCTGCCGGATTCCCGGCTCGACCTTCTCTTCGTAGCAGTCGGCGAGCTCCTTGCCGGCCAGCTCCTGGCCGGTGGCCTCGCGCACGAGGTCGGCCATCCGGGCCCGACGGTAGGGAGGTCGCAGGTCGATCTTCTCGCCCTGATAGGTCACCTCCAGCGAGCCGCCGGCGGCCTCCGCCGCGACCCGGAAGATGTCCTCGGTGAGGGTCATGATGTCCTGGTAGTCGGCAAACGCCTGGTAGGCCTCGAGCATTGTGAACTCGGGGTTGTGCGTCCGGTCGAGGCCCTCGTTTCGAAAGACGCGGCCGATCTCGTACACCCGCTCCAGCCCACCCACCACCAGGCGCTTCAGGTAGAGCTCGAGGGCGATCCGGAGGTAGAAGTCCCGGTGCAGCACGTTGTATTGCGTCACGAAGGGCCGGGCGTGCCCGCCGCCGGGTACCTCCTGAAGCACCGGCGTCTCGACCTCCAGGAACTCATTCGAATCCAGCAGCGACCGAATCGCCGAGATGATGCGCGAGCGGGTGACGAAGACGTTCCGCACCTCGGGGTTGGCGACCAGGTCCACGTAGCGCTGGCGATAGCGGGTCTCCACGTCCCTCAGGCCATGCCACTTCTCGGGCAGCGGGCGCAGCGATTTGCTGAGCAGCTGGAACGATTCCAGCCAGACGCTCGGCTCGCCGCGCCGAGTGCGTCTCAGCCGACCGACGGCACCGATCAGGTCTCCCGGGTCGAGCTCGAGGAAGGCTTCGTACTGAGGTTCACCGAGCACGTCGCGCTGAGCGACCAGCTGGATGTCCCCGCTTCCATCGCGCAGCCTGGCAAAGGCCATACCGCCGGTGACCCGCTTGACCATCAGCCTTCCGGCCACTGTCACGGGACCACCCTCTGCTTCCGGCTCCGGTCCCAGCAGCGAGAGCGCTTCCGCCGCGGTGTGAGTGCGGTGGAAGTGCGCCGCGTAGGGTTCCACGCCGGCCGCCTGCAGGCGCTCGAGCTTTTCGCGCCGGTCGCGCTGCGCTGAAGGCAGGTCTTGTTCCAACTCGGTCACTGGCCCGAGAAAGAGTAAGTGACTAGGTGACTGTGAGGATCTTTACGCGACTCGTGCCAATCGGCGAGGTCCACTCGACCTCGTCGCCGGCCTTGTGGCCGAGCAGCGCGCGGCCCAGCGGGCTCTCGTTTGAGATCCGGCCATTCAGCGGGTCCGCCTCCGCGGCGCCCACTATGGAATAGGTCTCTTCGCCCTCGTCTGAAGAGACCTTTACCTCCGCCCCGGCCGCCACCACGCCCCGCTCGCGGTTCGCCTCCTCGATCATCACAGCGTTGCGCACCATGGCCTCCAGGGTCTGGATCCGGCCTTCCACCAGGCTCTGCTCGTTCTTCGCCTCGGTGTACTCGGCGTTCTCGGCGATGTCGCCGAAGTCGCGAGCCTGGCGGATGCGCTCCGCCACCTCGGGGCGGCGCCCATTCACAAGCTGCTCCAGCTCCTCTTCCAGAGCCTGCAGCCCTTCCTTTGTCAGCAGTACAGGCTTGTCTTCCACTAGAAGGCGCCGATTCTATCACCGGGAGTTGAGTGCTGTGGGCACGTTCAAAGCGGCAATTGAGGAGGATGCGAAGCAGCCCAACGCGCCACCCCTGCCGCCCGCCGGGACGCCGCCTTGGCCCTGGCGGGCACCCGCAGGCGCCGCAGCTGCAGTGAACGGGCCGCATTCCAGGGCGGCCGGTGCTCCCCCAAGCGGACCTCGCCGGCGACCCGATGATGGGCCTCGCGGAACGGCACCCCCTCGCGGACCAGCTTCTCTGCGCTGTCCGTAGCGAGCAGCGCCGGGTCGCCGAGGGCGCCGGCCAGCCGCTCCTCGTCGAACTCCAGGTGCTCCACAAGGACCGCCGCCGCCTGCAGGCAGTCCAGCGCGTTCTCGGCGGCCGCGAAGAGGGCGACTTTGTCCTCCTGCAGGTCGCGGTCGTAGGCGAGCGGCAGCCCCTTCAAGACCGTCGCCAGGGCGCTGAAGCTGCCCAGGGCTCTGCCGCTTCGCCCCCGCAGGAGCTCCGCGATGTCCGGGTTCTTCTTCTGCGGCATGAGGCTGGAGCCCGTGGCCACCCGGTCCGGCAGCTTCAGGAAGCCGAACTCCGAGCTGGCCCAGAGGACCAGATCCTCCCCCAGCCGGCTCAGATGCAGCGCGATGGTTACGCAGGCGTAGACCAGGTCGAGGGCGAAGTCGCGGTCGCTGACGGCGTCCATCGTGTTGGCGGTGAGACGCTGGAGGCCGAGCTCCTTTGCGATGAGCTTCCGGGGGATCTCGAGGGTGGTCCCCGCCAGGGCCCCCGAGCCGAGTGGTAGCTCGTCGGCCGCCTCGTAGGCCTGGCGCAGCCGTTCGGCGTCTCGAAGCAGCGGCTCCGCGTGGGCCAGGAGGTGGTGACCGACGGTGACCGGTTGCGCCCGCTGGAGGTGCGTGTAGCCCGGCATCGCCAGCGCGGCGTGAGTCCCTGCCTGGGCAGCCAGTCCCTCCACCAGCTGTGCGAGCGCGCCAGCGATCGCGGCACTCGCGGCCCGGCAGTAAAGACGCAGGTCCAGCGCAACCTGGTCGTTCCGGGAGCGCCCCGCGTGCAGCCGGGCGCCGGCCTCCGGCGCGAGCTCGGTCAGCCGGCGCTCAACTGCCGTGTGGATGTCCTCGTCCGACTCCCGGAAGATGAAGCTGCCGTCCTCGATCTCCGCCGCAACCTGGCGCAGCCCGCGCTCGGTGGCCTGGAGCTGCTCCTCGCTGAGAAGACCGGCGGCGCGCAGGCCGCGAGCGTGGGCGATCGAACCGGCCACGTCGTAGGGAGCCAGATCAACGTCGACTTCGAGTGAGCTGGCGAAGCTCTCCAGCTCCGGCAGCAGACCCTCGCTGAAGCGGCCGCTGTAGAGCTTGCCCGCGGCTCCGCGGCCGGCCGCTATGGGGTCAGCCTCTTGAGGTCGCCCGGCAGCAGCTTGTCCAGGTCCAGGCTGGAAAGCTTGCCCTGGACCTCGGCCGCAGTCCGTACGCCCATCCCGAAGAGCTTGATGAAACCCGCCGCGGCGCTCTGGTCGAACTGGTCGCCCCGACCGTAGGTCGCCAGCTCCATCCGGTAGAGCTGGTCCGGCGCCTTGCGGCCCACCACCGTCGACGAACCTCGGTAGAGCTTGAGTCGCACCTGGCCGCTGACATGGCGCTGGGTGTGTGCCACGAAGGCATGAAGGGCCTCCCTGAGAGGGCTGAACCAGAGCCCGTCATAGACGATCTGCGCCCAGTGAGCGGCCACCATGTCCTTGAAGCGCGCCACGTCCTTGGTGAGGGTGATGTCCTCCAGCGCCTGATGGGCCTGCAGCAGCAGCACCGCGGCTGGCGCCTCGTAGATCTCGCGCGACTTGATACCTATCAGCCGGTTCTCCAGGTGGTCGATCCGACCCACGCCATTGGCGCCTCCCACGGCGTTCAGGCGCTCCACAAGCTCGACGGCCGGCGTCGGCTTGCCGTCGAGCGCCACCGGCAGCCCCTCCTCGAACCCGATCTCGACATAGACCGGCTCGTCGGGAGCTCTGCGCGGATCCGCCGTCCACTCGTAGACGTCGCCGGGAGGCTCCTGCCAAGGGTCTTCCAGGATGCCCGCCTCGATCGAGCGGCCCCAGAGGTTCTCGTCAGTCGAATACGGCGACTCGACGGTGGCCGGGACCTCGATGCCGTGCTCCCGCGCGTACTCGATCTCGTCGTCGCGGTTCATACCCCACTCACGAACGGGCGCCACGACCTTCAGCTCCGGCGCCAGGGCGGCGGTCGTGACGTCAAAGCGCACCTGGTCGTTGCCCTTGCCGGTACAGCCGTGGGCGACGCCCTCCGCACCCTCCCGCCTCGCAATCTGCACCAGCAGGGCCGCGATCAGCGGCCGGCCGAGGGCGGTGGCGAGCGGGTACTCCTTCTCATAGAGGGCACCGGCCTGGAGCGACGGCCAGACGAAGTCGCGCAGGAAAGGGACCTTGCCGTCGACCACGTAGGCGGCCACCGCGCCCACGCGCAGCGCTCGCCGCTGGATCGCCTCCAGGTCTTTCTTCTCGCCGAGGTCGATGGTCAGCGCGACGACGTCGTAGCCGCGCTCGTTGAGCCAGCGGATGGCGACCGACGTGTCGAGCCCGCCCGAGTAGGCGAGGACCAGCTTCTCCCGCTCAGGCACCGAGGAAGCTCCGCAGCCGCTCGGCGGCCTGCCGATCGCTGAGCACGGCGAGGATCGTATCGTCCCCCGCCAGCGTCCCCGCAACCCCGGCCATCTCTGATTCATCGATGGCCCGGGCGACCAGGTTGGCAGTGCCCGGCGGTGTCCGGATGACCACCACGAACTCAACCTGGGTCATCGAGATCACCAGCTCGCTGACCGCCGAGACCGGGCTGCCGGGCTGATAGCCGGAGCCGGTCCTCACCAGGCCAAGCTCCTGGATGTCTCGCGAGACCGTGGCCTGGGTGGCGGTGAAGCCACGCTCCGTCAGGGCTCTGGCCAGTTCCTGCTGGGTCTGAACCGGGCGGTCTCGAACCAGTTCGAGGATCGCCCGCTGACGCTCCTCTTTCATCCCGCCTGGGCGCGCCGGACTCCGGCGAGCGCCCGCTCCAGGTCGTCCGGCTGGATGATCAGCGGCGGCACCAGGCGAAGGGTGTGGTCGTCGACCGCGTTGACGATGACGCCTTCTTCCAGGCAGCGCATCTGCAGCTGGCGCGCGGTCGGCTGCTCGAAGACCGCGGCCTGCATCAGGCCGCGACCGCGCACCAGGGTCACGCCGTCCAGCTCCCCGAGGCCGGCAGCGAGCAGGTCGCCCATCTCCGCCGCGTGGCCCACCAACCCCTCCTCCTCTATCACCTTGAGGACGGCCAGGGCGGCGCTGCAGGCGAGCGGGTTGCCGCCAAAGGTGGAACCGTGGTCGCCTGGCTCGAAGACGTCGGCGCGAGGGGCGGCCAGGCAGGCGCCGATGGGGACGCCTCCGCCCAGGCCTTTGGCCAGCGTCATGACGTCCGGCGTCAGGCCGTGATGCTGGTGCGCGAACCAGCGGCCGGTGCGTCCCAGGCCCGTCTGGACCTCGTCCAGGATGAGGAGCAGGTCCTGCTCGTCGCACCACTGCCGGAGGCCCTCCAGATAGCCGGACGGCGGCGGTACGACCCCGACCTCCCCCATCACGGGCTCCACCATGACTGCCACCGTGTCCGCACCGGTCGCCTGCTTGACCGCCTCCAGGTCTCCGTAGGGCAGGTGGCGGAAGCCGGGCGGCAGAGGCGCGAAGGGCGCCGAGTAGCGCTCCTGGCCGCCGGCGGTGACGGTGGCCAGCGTGCGGCCGTGGAAGGAGCCGTCCGTGGTCAGGATCTCGTAGGCGCCCTGGCGGTTCAGCTTGCCCCACTTGCGCGCGATCTTGATGGCGGCCTCGTTGGCCTCGGCGCCGCTGTTGGCGAAGAAGACCCGGCTGGGAAAGGAGAGCTCAACCAGGCGCCGCGCCAGCGCAACCTGGGGCTCCGAATAGTAGAGGTTGGACGTGTGGATCAGGCGGCCTGCCTGCTCGGTCAGCGCCTGGACCACGGCCGGGTGAGAGTGCCCGAGCAGGTTTACCGCGATGCCGGCGACCAGGTCGATGTACTCCTTTCCCGCGCTGTCGCGAACGGTCACTCCGCGGCCCTCGACGAACGTCACGGGCAGCCGCTTGAAGGTCCCCATCAAGTAGGTGTGCTCGGCGGCCGCTATGTCCTGGTCGGTCACTGGGTCACCATCGTCCCGATCCCTCCCTCGGTGAACAGCTCCAGCAGCAGCGAGTGCGGCGTCCGTCCGTCAATCACGTGGGCCTGCGGGACTCCGTCGAGCGCGCGCATGCAGGCCTCGAGCTTGGGGATCATGCCACCCGAGACGGCGCCCCTGGCGAGCATGTCCCGGGCGTCGGGCCGCTTGATGATGCTGATCACCGACTGCTGTTGGTCCATGACCCCTGGCACGTCGGTCATCAGGATCAGCTTGGCCGCGCCCAGCGCCACCGCCACCTCGGCCGCCACCGTGTCCGCGTTGATGTTGTAGGCCTGGCCGTCGTAGCCGAGGCCGATGGAAGCGATCACCGGGATGTAGCCGCGCTGCAGCAAGGCGGTGATCGGCTCCGGGTTGATCTGGGTCACCCTGCCCACGAACCCCAGGCCGGGATCGAGCTCTTCGGCGATGATGCTGGGGCCGTCCTCGCCCGACATCCCGACCGACTGGCCGCCGAGCCGGTTGATGCTGGCGACCAGGTCCGGGTTGACCTTCCCGGTCAGCACCATCTTCACGACCTCCATCGTCGGTTCGTCTGTCACCCGCAGGCCGTCCTTGAACTGGGCGGTGAGTCCCAGCCGTTCGCTCATGGCGGTTATCTCGGGACCTCCGCCGTGGACCAGCACCGGCAGCATGCCGACGTAGCGGAGCAGCACGACGTCGAGCAGCGTCTCCTCCTTCCGCTGCTCGATGGCGTTGCCGCCCACCTTCACCACCACGATCTGGCCGTGGAAGCGCCGGATGTAGGGGAGCGCTTCGACCAGCACTCGCGCCCGGTCGGAGACCTCGATGGTCGTCATGTCGTGTAGTCCGCGTTGATGCGAACGTATTCGGCCGAGAGGTCGCAACCGAAGGCCTCCGCCGCGCCCGGCCCCAGCCCCAGCTCCGCGCGAATCTCGATCTCGGGCTGCTCGAAGGCCTGTCGGACCGCGTCCAGGTCGACCTCCTGGCCCGCACCGGCCGCGAAGACTGTGAGGCCGGCGATGTCGACCCGGAGCCGGTCTATGGCCAGGTCGGAGCCGCTGTAGCCGAGAGCGCAGACGATCCGTCCCCAGTTCGGGTCCCCGCCATGGATCGCGGTCTTGACCAGGTTGCTGGAAGCCACCGAGCGGGCGGCGAGCCGCGCCTGCTGATCGTCGGGGGCGCCGCTGACCCTGACCGTCATCAGCTTGGTCGCGCCCTCGCCGTCGCGCGCGATGCTGCGGGCGAGCTCCCGCGCCACCTCCAGGATTGCCGCCTCCAGCGCCGCCGCCTCCGGAGTGCCTTCCACCACCTCCGGGTTGCCGGCGGCCCCGTTGGCGAGGATCAGGAAGGTGTCGTTGGTCGAGCTGTCGCCGTCCACGGTCACCTGGTTGAAGCTCCGGTCCGCGACCTGCTTCACGATCGAACCCACCCAGCCCGGCGCGACCACGGCGTCCGTGGTGACGAAGGAGAGCATGGTGGCCATGTTGGGGTGGATCATCCCCGAACCCTTGGCCATGCCGCCGACGCGAACCGGCACCCCGCCGAGGTCGAACTCGACGGCGTGTGTCTTGGGCACCGTGTCGGTGGTCATGATCGCCCGGGCCGCGGCTTCACCGGCCTCCGTGCTCAGCGAGCGGCACGCCTCCCAGATCCCCTTCTTGACCGCCTCCATGGGCAGGTAGCGGCCGATCACGCCGGTCGTCCCGACCAGCACCTGGCTGGGCTCGAGGTCGAGGCGATCCGAGGTCAGCTTGGCCATCTGGAGGGCGTCGCGGAAGCCCTGGGCGCCGGTGCAGGCGTTGGCGTTGCCCGAGCAGACGACCATCGCCTGAAGCCGGTTGTTCTTCAGGTGCAGCTGGTCGATGACCACCGAGGCGCTCTTCACCCGGTTCGTGGTGAAGACTCCGCCGGCGTCGCAGGGAGTGTCGCTGGCCACCACCGTGAGATCGTCCCGCTGGTCCGAGGGAAGCGCCGAGGCGCCCGCCGTGAACGCCTTGATGCCGCAAGCCGCCACACCGGCACGCCAGCCGCGGGGCGCGGTCAGGCCGCCGGCGACCAGGCGCCCGAGCGACTCTACGGCCACTGCAGTGGGGGCCGCAGACCCTCGGTTCGATCGAAGCCAAAGGCCAGGTTGAAGCACTCCACGCCCTGGCCGGAAGCGCCCTTGACCAGGTTGTCGATGGCGCAGGTGACGACCGCCTTCTGGCCCTGGGCCGAAACGTTGACGCAGCAGTAGTTTGTGTGGCTGACCAGCTTGGTGGCGGGCGGCTGGTCAAGCACCCGGGTGAAGGGCTGCCCGGCGTAGAACTCGCGGTACACCTCCTGCAGGTCTGCCAGCGAGCCGGTGAGGTCGAAGTAGCAGGTCTGCAGAATGCCGCGGACCATCGGCACCAGGTGGGGCACGAAGGTGACCCGGGGAGGATCGCCTCCGTTCAGGGCAGCAAGCTCCTGCTGCAGCTCCGGCAGGTGCCGGTGCCCCGCCAGGGCGTAAGCGTTCACCGACTCGTCCACCTCGCTGAAGTGCGTGCCCAGGCCGGGGCTGCGGCCCGCACCGGAGACGCCCGACTTGCCGTCCACGACCACGTCCGGTCCCAGCAGCCCGGCACTCGCCGCCGGGGCCAGTGCCAGGATGGCCGCGGTCGAGTAGCAGCCGGGGACCGCCACCAGACGGGCGTCTTTGATCTCGCCAGCGTGCAGCTCGGGGAGGCCGAACGCCGCCTCCGCGAGCAGGTGCGGAGCCGGGTGCTCCTGCCGGTACCAGGTCACGTAGAGCTCCGGGTTGTTCAGCCGGAAGTCGGCGCTCATGTCGACGATTCGCGCCCCTGCCGCCAGCCAGGCCGCCGCCCGGCCGGCGCCCGCGTTGTGTGGCAGGCAGCTGAAGAGAACGTCGACCAGGTCTGGGTCGGGCTCCTCGGAGAAGGTGCCCTCCAGATCCAGGAGCGGGAAGGCGGAGGCGTAAGGGCGGCCCGCGTACGAACGCGACGTGAGCTGGACCAGCTCGACACCGGGATGGCGCGAGAGAAGGTGCACCAGCGTCATCCCGGCATACCCGGTCGCCCCCGCCACCGCCGCCTTCACCATCGCATAAATATACAGAACTCGCGCATCTTATTCTCTCACCGGCAAGGGAAGGGAACGGCGCCTAGACATCGTTGAAGAAGCAGCTGCGGGCGCCGGTGTGGCAGGCGGGGCCGTGCGGACGTACCTTCAGGAGGACGGCGTCCAGGTCGCAGTCGAGCTTCGTCTCCACCACGTCGAGGTAGTTGCCCGACGTCGCCCCCTTTTCCCAGAGGCCCCGGCGGCGGGAATGGAACCAGGCCCTACCCGTGTCTCGGGTTCGCCTCCACGCCTCCTCGTCCATGTGGGCGACCATGAGCACCTCCCCCGACTCCACGTCCTGCACGACAGCGGCGACAAGGCCGCGCGAGAAGTCGGGGACGGCGCCGCTCACCGGCGGATCTCCAGGCCCCGGGAGGCCAGCTCCGCCTTGACCTGCTCAACCGTGAGCTCGGCGAAGTGAAAGATGGACGCGGCCAGCACCGCCTCGGCCCCACCCAGGGTCAGGGCGTCGTACATGTGGGCGGCGTTCCCGGCGCCGCCGGACGCGATCACCGGAAGCCGCACCGACTCGCTCACCGCCCGGGTCAGGTCCAGGTCGTACCCCTCGTGGGTCCCGTCCCGGTCCATCGAGGTCAGCAGGATCTCCCCCGCCCCCAGCCGCTCGCCCTCCGCGGCCCATTCGACGGCGTCCCTCCCGGTCGGCCGGCGGCCGCCGTGGGAGTGCACCTCCCAGCCGGCCCCCTCCAGCCGCCTCCGCGCGTCGATGGCCAGCACCACGCACTGAGACCCGAAAACCTCGGCCGCGCGGGAAAGCAGGTCGGGGTCGGCCAGGGCGGCGGTGTTGACCGAGACCTTGTCAGCGCCGTTCGAGAGGAGCTCCTGCATGTCCTCCACGCTGCGCACACCCCCGCCCACCGTCAGGGGGATGAAGACCTGGTCCGCCGTGCGGGCGACCACGTCGAGCAGGACCTTGCGCTCGTCGGAAGAGGCCGTGATGTCCAGGAAGACCAGCTCGTCCGCCCCGGCGCGATCGTAGTACGCGGCCAGCTCGGGTGGGTCGCCAGCGTCCCGGAGCTCCTGGAAACGAACTCCCTTGACGACCCGTCCGGCCATCACGTCGAGACAGGGGATGACGCGCTTAGCCGGCACCGCAGAACTCCAGGAAGCCGGCGTAGACCTTGAGTCCGTTCTCGCCGCTCTTCTCGGGATGGAACTGCGTCCCCATCACGTTGAGCCGGGCTGCCGCGGCCGCCGGCGAGTGCTCGCTCTCGGCCACCGCCGCGGGCGACTCGTCCGGGGTGTAGGAGTGCACGAAGTAGAAGTAAGAGCCGTCGGGCACCCCCCGCCAGAGCGGCGACCAGCCCAGCTGCCGCAGCCGGCACCAGCCGATGACCGGAAGTCGCGGCGATCCTTTGACCTGCACGACCCGCCCCCGGAGAAGCCCCAGCCCCTGGTGCCGCCCGTGCTCCTCCGACTGCTCGAAAAGGAGCTGGTAGCCGAGACAGACGCCCAGCAGCGGCGTGCCCTTTCGCGCCAGCTCCACCAGCCAGCGTCCCAGGTTGCCCTGCTCGAGCCTCCGGAGGGCCGGCCCGAAGGCACCCACGCCGGGCAGAACCACCCCGTTGGCGCCGGCCAGCTCGTCCAGGTCGGCCGTGACCTTGGGCTGCGCCCCGGCGTGCAGCAGCGCCCGCTCCACGCTGCGCAGGTTCCCCACCCCGTAGTCGACTACCGCGATCATCCGAGGAGACCCTTTGAGGACGGGACGCCGCCCTCGCCCACCGCCATGGCCTGCCGCAGCGCGAGCCCCAGCGCCTTGAACGCCGACTCCGCCATGTGATGGCGGTTCTTGCCGCGCAAGAGGTCGACGTGCATGGTGGCGCCCAGATGGACCGTGAAGGCCCGCCACCACTCCTCCAGAGTCTCGGACTCCAGGCTCCCGATGCGGCCCCGGAGTGGCAGGTTGTAGGAAAGGTAGGGTCGCTTGCCCAGGTCCAGGACCACGCGGGAGAGGGATTCGTCCAGCGGAGCGTAGGCGGCGGCAAAGCGGGTGATGCCGGCCCGGTCGCCCAGAGCCTGTGCCAGGGCCTGTCCGAGCACGATCCCCGCGTCCTCCATCAGGTGGTGGGGATCGACCTCGAGATCACCGGCGCCCTGCAGCCTGAGGTCGAAGGCACCGTAGCGGGCGGTCTGTTCCAGCATGTGGTCAAGGAAGGGCAACCCGGTCGCGACCTCGATCTCACCGCCGGCGTCGAGCCGTACCTCGCAGCGGATCTGCGTCTCACGGCTGTTCCGCTCCACCCGTCCGCGGCGCTCAGTCATCATCGAGCCTCTCCCCTATCGCGCGTGCGTGCGCGGTCAGCCCTTCCAGCTCGGCGAGCCGGCGGGCGGCGGCCTCCAGCTCGCCGAACTCACTCCGCCCCACCTCGGCCACGCTGGTCCGCTTGAGGAAGGTGTAGACGCCCAGCGGTGAGGAGAAGCGCGCGGACCCGCCCGTCGGCAGGGTGTGGTTGGGTCCTATGACGTAGTCGCCCAGCGACACCGGCGTGTGGGGGCCGAGAAAGACCGCGCCCGCGTTCTGGACCCCGACCAGGAGCCGCTCCGGGTCCCTGCTCACGATCTCCAGGTGCTCCGGTGCGAAATCGTTGACGACCTCCATCGCCTCGTCCAGAGAAGGAGCGACGACAAGACAGCAGTGCGCTGCGGAGACCGTCTCGGCCCGGTCCAGGTCGCGGACCAGGTCGGTGAAGGACTCTTCCACCGCATCAGCCAGACTCGGGGAATCCGTGACCAGCACCGCCCAGGCCATGGGGTCGTGCTCGAGCTGCGAGGCAAGATCGGCGGCGAGGTAGTGGGCCGGCGCCTCGCCGTCGGCCACGATCATGATCTCGGTCGGACCGGCCAGCGCATCGACCCCGACCGCGCCGAACACCTCCCGCTTGGCAAGCGTGACGTACAGGTTGCCAGGTCCCGCAACCACGTCCACGCGGGGCACAGACTCGGTCCCGTAGGCCAGCGCCACGATCGCCTGGGCGCCGCCCATCCGGTAGACGCGATCCACCCCCGCCAGAGCAGCGGCGGCCAGAATCGGCTGCCTGACCGAACCATCGGCGGACGGCGGCGTCGCAACCACCACCTCCTTCACGCCCGCGACGCGGGCCGGGATCGCGGTCATCAGGACGGTCGACGGGTAAGCGGCCCGGCCTCCGGGCACGTAGAGGCCGGCCCGGCCGACCGGGCGGGTCAGCAGCCGGAGTCCCGGAGGGCCGCTCACGTCACTGAAGGTCTGCGCCCGGTGAAAGACCTCGATCCGGCCGGCGGCCAGCTCCAGGGCTTCGCGGTCGAGCTGCGGCAGGCCGTCCAGCGCAGCCTGAAGCTCCTTCTTCTCCAGCGCGAGCGGCTCGTCTGCCTCCGGCGCCCAGCCGTCGAACCGGCGGCAGTAGTCGAAGAGGGCGGCGTCTCCCATCGCGGCCACCCGGGCGCAGACCTCGCGCACGGTCGCCAGCTCGCCCTTTGTGGCTCCCAGATCGAGACGGGAGGTCAGGCCGCTCTCTCGCCACTGCTCCAATGAGAAGCGCTGCAGCGTCATGAGACGTGGGCCCGCAGGCGGCTCACGAGCTCCTGGAGCGCCTCTGTCCGGGTCTTCAGTGAGGCCTGATTGGCGATCAGCCGGGCCGTTGAGCGACCCACCTCGGCGACCACTCTGAGCCGGTTCTCGCGGAGTGTGCGACCGCTCGCCGTGAGGTCGACGATGGCGTCCACCAGCCCCAGTTGGGGCGCCAACTCCACCGAGCCGTGCAGCCTCACCATCTCGACCGTCTGGCCCATCCGCTCCATGAAGGCCGCGGTCGCTCGAGGGTACTTTGTCGCCACCCGCATCGCCGGCGGCCAGGTTTCCGGATCGTCCAGAGGCGACGCCTCCGGCGCCGCCAGCACCAGGTCGCAGCCGCCGAAGCAGAGGTCGACCAGCTCGTAGTGAGGACCGGGTGACTCCCAGAGCTGGTCCTTGCCCACCACGCCGAGGTCGGCCGATCCGTAGTCGACGTAAGCGGCCACGTCGGCCGGCCGGACAAGCACCACCCGCAGGCCGTCCTTCTCGACGAGCAGCTTGCGACCTATCTCCTCTCGATCCAGCTCAACCGCCCCCGAGCGCCGGAGCAGGTCCAGGCTGCCCTGGAGCAGAACGCCGGTTGGGATCGCGATCGAGATCATGACCCGCCCGCCAGGCGAACTACGACCTGCTCCGCGGGCAGCCGGCGCAAGCGGCCGCCGGCGGGCGCCCAGCCGACCAGCCCGCTCGCCTCGACCCGGAGCAGGTGCCTGGCGCCCAGCCCCGCCGCCCAGGCGCCGGCCGACGCCTGCCCCCGGGCCTGGGTGTCGACCACGGCTCGCATCCCGAAGAGTCGGAGGGAGGCCCCCAGCCGCAGCGCGCTGTCCAGCCCGGCGGCCGACCAGGCGACCGCGGCGTCGAGCCGGATGAGCTCAGGCGCCCGCCCGCTTCGCCGCAGGCCCTCACCCACCAGGTCCAGGTGCACCATGAAGCCGGTCGCAGCCGCCGGCCGCCCGAAGCGGCCGAGCAGCCGGTCGTAGCGGCCGCCCTGGGCGAGCGGGCTGCCCAGGTCCTGCCCGTAGGCTTCGAAGATCACTCCCGTGTAGTAGTCGAAGTCGCGGATCGCGCCCAGGTCGAGGTTCACGGTCTCTCCCTGCCCATATGCCCCAAGCAAGGAGTGGACACGAGAGAGCTCTTCCAGCGCCTGCTCCGAGCGGCGGTTCCGAACCAGCTTCCCCGCCGCCTCCAGGATGTCCGCCTGCCCGCGCAGCGCCGGAAAACGAAGAAGCAGCTCGTGTTCGGCGCTGCGCAGTGGAGTCTGCTCGAGCAGCGCCTCGAGACCGACGAAGTCCCGACGGGCGAGGAGCGACTTGATGCCTGACTTGGACTCCGGCGGCAGCTCGAGCCCGTCGAGCAGGCCCTGGAAGAACCCGGAGTGACCTACGTCGACCTGGTAGCCGTGAAGGCCCGCGGCCTCCAGGCAGCGGGCCGCCATCGCGATCACCTCAGCGTCCGCCACGGAGCCCGAGGCTCCGATCAGCTCTGCTCCAACCTGGTGGGCCTCCCGGCGCCTGGTGAAGCGGTCCGGATCGTTGGTCAGCACCGGGCCGGCGTAGCAGAGCCTCAGCGGCAGCGGAGCGGTGCGCAGCTTGCCGGCGGCCAGCCGGGCCACGGGCACGGTCCGCTCCCCGACCAGCGCCAGCAGCGAGCCGTCGCCGTCACTCAGCTTGAAGAGGCGGCGGCGCTGATCCGCCTCCAGCCCGAGCGCCAGCGCGTCAAGGTTCTCCAGGCTGGGCGTGACCACGTAGCGATATCCCCAGCGGCGCATCTCGGCCAGGATCGCCTCCTGGGTCGCCCGCATCGCCTCTGCCTCCTCGGGAAGGAGGTCGCGAAAGCCGGGGACGTCGCGGGGTCGCGCGGAGCCTGCGTCAGCTGCGGAGGTGAAGAAACCTCCCGGGCATCCCCTCTCCGGCGGCTCTAGCGCTCGTCATCGTCGTCGCCCGAATCCTCGACACCAAGCTCGCCGGTGTCCTCGGCGAAGTCGACCTCGGGTTCCTCGTCCTCCACCTCATGCATCCCGTCGTCTTCGTCGAGCTCGAGGGTGGCGGTGCGGGCGGCCGGCTCCTCCTCGATGTCCTCCTCGTCAGTCGGGAAGGTTTCGGTGTCGCGGGTGACCAGGCTCTCCCGGCTGTAAGGACGGAACTCGACGTCGCGCTTGCGCACGATAGGAAAGCTCGGACGGCCTTGGAACTTGGCGTCCTGGTAGATCTCCCTCACGATCACCTTCACCGTGTTGCCCTCGCAGGAGGTGATCCCGGCCTGGTAGCGGTTGCCGCCCTGGATGAACTTGAGCAGACGGCGAGCCAGCTTGGGCTCGAGGCTGCCCACCCGGACGCCCCGAACCGTGTCGATCTCGATGCCGTCACCGTCCACTCGCAGCTCGGCGATGTCTCCGGGGGCGATCCGGGAGCAGACTTCCGGCGCGGCCGCTCGCAAGGTGGTCGTGGTGGTCTTGCCCATCTCTTCAACGAAGAGGTTGAGATCCACCTTCACCTGCCCACCTTTCAGCGCCTCCTTGGCGTTGATCAGGCTTTCGAGCTTGGCGGAGTTCTTTCGGGCTACGGGGTTCATCGGGTTGATGGCCAGTGAGGTGTCGTAGGCGACCTTCGCCTCCTCCAGCCGGCCCAGCTCGGTGAGGGCCTTCCCCAAACGGTTCTGGGCGCCTTCGTCGGCCCCGAAGTTCTCGATTATGTAGCGGTTGAGGTCCACGGCCTCTTCCCAACGGCCCTCCACAGCCAGCTGCACTGCTTCCTCGACGTAGGCCGATTTCGGCTTGGAGGGTTCCTGAGTCTGAGTCGTCAACGCGCGCTCCAACGGCTAAAGGGGGTTGTCTGTGAGTGTTCGGCCGCTCTCGCGGCTCGGAACGCCAGTATACGAATTGCTACGTGGTGTATTCGGCCTGAGTTCCGATGAGTGGCCGCCCCCTCCTTCCAGCCGTCCCGCCCCAGGAAGAAGGTCATGGGACCGGACCCTCGAACCGGTTCCGCACCGGGTCGATCCTGGAGATGGAGCTCGACCTGGTCGCCAAGCCGACCGGGGGTCGCCGGCACCGGCAGGCTTTTTGATCGGACGGCGGCCCCACCAGGACATAGAATCACGCGAGGCATTGAGGAGACTCGCACGGAAGCTAGGCGGAAGCCACCCGAGAGTTGGCTTGACACGATGCCCGATCCTGCCCACCATGTCGCGAGGAGTACAGGGTGGCCACCTGTAAGTGGCTGCGGCCCCCGTCGGCGCGCTCTCGCCCCGACTCGTCGCGATTCGATGAGCGGGAAGAGGACGGGGGGAGATTTTTTGGGTCTTGCCCTCATAGACAGATCCTTTCCAGGGGGATGCGAATGAATTGGTTATCCCGGTCGAAGCCTCTCGTCCTTGTGGTAGCCGCCACCTTGGGCGCGTTTGCCTGTGGCGGCGGTGGTGGAGGCAGCAGCAGCACCACCACGAACAAGGGGACGATCGCCATCGGCATCGATCTACCCGAATCTGGCGCTGAGGCCTCCAACGGGGTCCCGACGATGGCCGGCGTGAAGTTCGCGGTCGACGAGAAGAAGTCGATCAAGGGCTTCACCCTGTCGACGGTGAACTTCGACGACGCCGTCAACGGCGTGCACGACCCGCAGAAGGGCGCCCAGAACGTGAACCAGATGCTCGCCAACGCGGACGTGCTGGGCATGGTCGGTCCCTTCAACTCCAACGTGGCTCGGGCCGAGATCCCGATCACCAACCAGGCCGGCCTGGTCATGGTCAGCCCCGCCAACACCAACGAGTGCCTGACTCGGGACTACGACTACTGCGACCCCAAGGCCAGCGGGCTGCGGCCCTCGGGTCAGGCCAACAACTACTTCCGGGTGGCTGCCACTGACGACCACCAGGGCCCGGCCATGGCCGACTACGCGTATGACCAGCTGAAGGCCACGACCCTCGCGGTCGGCTCTGACAACGAGACCTACGGCAAGGGGATCGCTGACAACTTCACCAAGGAGTACGTCAAGAAGGGCGGCAAGGTCGAGGTCCGCCAGGACTACCCGGGCATGAAGAACGTGAGCGACTTCCGCTCCTTCCTGACCTCGGCCAAGAGCAAGAACGCTGCCGGCGTCTACTTCGGCGGCACCGACTCCAACAAGGTCTGCGTCGTGCGGTCGCAGATGAAGGGCATCTTCCCCGCCAGCACGCCCTTCATGGGCGGTGACGGTGTGGTCACCTCGCAGTGCCTGAACGACGCCGCTGACAACGCCGTCGATATGTACGGAACGGTCGCGGCGGTCGACGCCAGCCACACGCCGGAAGCGAAGTCGACCATCGACGCCTTCAAGAAGGCCAATCCGAACGCCACCGACTACGGCGCTTACACGATCCCCGCTTACGCGGCAACCCAGGCCATCTTCGACGCCATCTCGATGGCCATCGACTCCAACAACGGCAACAAGCCTTCTCGGAAGCAGGTCCGGGATGCCATGGCCAAGGTCAAGAACCTGAAGACGCCGATCGGCACGATCTCGTTTGACAAGTACGGCGACGTGCAGCCGCAGATCATCACCGTCTACCACGCCAAGGCTCCCAGCGGCACCGACCAGACGAACGCGCCTGCCTGCAACACCAACAACTCCGTTTGCTGGGTCTTCGAAAAGAGCGTCAACTACAGCGGCGGCGCATAGTAGACCGACGATCGACGAAAATGAGGGGACGCTGAGGCGTCCCCTCATCCGTACCGGGAGGAGAAAGGAAATAGGACCTTGGTGAGCATCGCTCTACAGCGAACTAGGTCGATTGCCAATGGCCGTCTTGGCTCGCTTCTCTTGCTCCTCGCCCTCTGCGTCGTGCTTATCGTGGTCGGCCAGCGGGTGCTCAGCGGCGGCCTCTCCTTCTTCATCCAGATCCTGGTCTTCGGGCTGGCCAACGGGGCCATCTACGGGCTGGTCGCGCTCGGCTACACGATGGTGTACGGCATCATCGAGCTGATCAACTTTGCCCACGGCGACCTGGTGACGCTGGGGGCTTTCATAGGCCTCGCCTTCTTCCCCATCTTCGGTCTCGTGGAGGGCAAGGACCTCGGGATCATCGGCGTGGCGGCCCTCGCCGCAGTCTTCCTGATCGCGATGGTGCTGACCGGAGGCATCAATGTGCTCATCGAGCGGGTCGCTTACCGGCCGCTCAGAAACTCACCGAGGCTGGCGCCTCTTATCACCGCAGTCGGCATGTCCTTCGTGCTCCAGGGGATCATGTATCTCTGGAAGGGCGCCTTCCAGATCCACGTGCCCGACATCCTGCCCGGAACCCGCTTACCGCTGGGGCCCGGCGCCTCCGTCGGTGTCAAGGACCTGATCGTGATCGCCATCGCGGTGGTGCTGGTGATCGGCCTCAACCTCTTCATCGATCGCACGCGCCTCGGTAAGGCGATGCGGGCCACGGCTCAGGATCGGGACGCGGCTCAGCTGATGGGGATCGACATCAATCGGACGATCGCCGCCACCTTTTTCATCGGCGCGGTCCTGGCCGCGTCCGCAGGAATGATCCGTGGGCTCTACTTCAACACCGTCAACTTCTCCGACGGCTACCAGCTGGGGCTATTCGCCTTCACCGCCGCCGTCTTTGGAGGCATCGGCAACATCCAGGGCGCTGCGCTGGGCGGCCTTTTCATCGGCCTGGTCAAGGCCTACGGCGACGCCTACTTCTCAAGCGCCTGGACAGACGTCTACGTCTTCGCGATCCTTATCTTGGTCCTGGTCTTCCGGCCCTCCGGACTGCTCGGAATGAGAGTGCCTGAGAAATGATCCGGCTCCGCAACGTCACGCGCGACCGCAACCAGCTCGTCTACCTGATCCTGATCGTGGGGGTCCTGCTCTTCCCCGTCCTGGCGGGGTTCGTAAGTCCTGGCGACAGCGGCAACTACCTCCTGGGGCAGGCCGCCGACGCGGGCGTCTACGTGCTTCTGGCCATCGGTCTCAACGTGGTGGTCGGCTTCGCCGGGCTGCTCGACCTCGGCTATGCCGCCTTCTTCGCGATCGGCGCCTACACGTACGCACTGCTGGCCTCCGGGCAGCTCAACTCGAGCCCGCTGCACCATGCCATCCACCTGCCCTTCTGGATCCTGCTCTTCGTCGCGGTGATCGTCGCGGCCACGGCGGGCGTGATCCTGGGAGCGCCGACGCTCCGCCTGCGCGGCGACTACCTGGCCATAGTGACGCTCGGCTTCGGTGAGATCGTGCCCAAGCTCTTCTTGAACCTCAGCCAGTGGACGAGCGGCGTCAACGGTGTGTCCGCGCTGGACTACCCCTCGCTGCCCATCTGGATCGAGGGCCCCTGGGTCGGCTCTTCGCTCTCCATCGTGCGGGGCTTCAGCTTCGCCTTCAACTCGATGGCGTACTACTGGCTGATGGCGATCCTCGTCTTGATCGTCGTGATCCTGGTCAGCAATCTCCAGCGCTCGCGCCTTGGCCGCGCCTGGGGCGCCGTCCGCGAAGACGAGCTCGCGGCCGACGCCATGGGCATCAACACAGTGACCACCAAGCTTCTGGCCTTCTCCATCGGCGCCGCCACCAGCGGGTTCGCCGGCGTCTTCTACGGCTCCAAGCTTTCCCTGGTCAGCCCGGAGAACTTCTCCTTCGTCGTCTCGGTCACCATCCTGGTGATGGTCGTCCTGGGCGGCATGGGCAACATCCCGGGCGTCATCGTCGGCGCGCTGGCCATCTACTACGTGCTCTTCAACGTGCTCACGAACCTACCGGCCAATGCCAAGGGCATCGCCAACGCGGTGGGGCTGGGCTTTCTCAACCGGCCGGCCGCGGGCGGCTGGCCGGGATTGGAGCAGGAGGTCCAGCGCCTGAACTTCCTCATATTCGGGCTGATCCTCATCAGCATCATGCTCCTGCGTCCTCAGGGGCTTTTGCCAAGCCGTGTGCGCAAGGAGGAGCTCGAGAAAGGAGTGGCCGAGTAGTCCATGGCTGACCAAATGGAGAACGCCGCGCCGGCTGATCGGATGGAGGACGCCGCCCCCATCCTGCAGCTCGACCATGTCAGCAAGCGGTTCGGGGGCTTGCTGGCGGTGGACGACGTGAGCTTCAACGTCGCCAAGGGCGAGGTCTTCGCGCTGATCGGGCCCAACGGGGCCGGCAAGACGACGCTTTTCAACTGCATCACGGGGATTTTCTCCCCCACCGAGGGCCGCTTGGTCTTCGAGGGTCGGGACGTAGCCGGACACAAGCCGCATGACGTCGCCGAGCTCGGCATCGCGCGCACCTTTCAGAACATCCGGCTCTTCGGGTACATGTCGGCCCTTGACAACGTTCGAGTCGGCCAGCACGTTCGGATGCGAGCCAAACTCTGGGACGCGCTCCTCAAGACCCCGAAGGAACGGCGCGAGGAGCTCCGGGTGACCGAGCGGGCCAGGGAGCTGCTCGACTTCGTCGGGATCGGTCGCCACGGCGACAGCTACGCGCGCAACCTTGCCTATGGCCAGCAGCGCCGGCTCGAGATCGCTCGGGCGCTGGCGACTGAGCCCCGTCTCCTGCTCCTGGACGAGCCGGCGGCCGGCTTCACGCCGCAGGAGAAGGTGGAGCTCATGCAGCTGGTCGAAAAGATCCTGGGTCAGGGGATCACCGTCTTCCTGATCGAGCACGACATGAAAGTCGTGATGGGGGCCTCTCGCCGTATCGCCGTGCTCGATCACGGTGAGAAGATCGCCGAAGGCACCCCCGACGAGATCCGGAACAACCGGAAGGTGATCGAAGCCTATCTCGGAAAGAGCGCCTGACCTTGGCTCTGCTCGAGCTCGAAGGGATCGAGACCTACTACGGCCGGGTCCGTGCGCTCAACGGGATCAGCCTGAGCGTGGACACCGGCGAGGTCGTGGCGCTGATCGGCTCCAACGGCGCAGGGAAGACGACCACGCTGCGGACCATCTCGGGACTGCAGCACCCGGCGCGGGGCTCGATCAGTTTCGCCGGGCAGGTCATCACTGGCGTCTCGGCCGCCAGGCGCGTCGGTCTCGGGATCGGCCAGTCGCCGGAGGGCAGGCGTCTCTTCGGCCGCATGTCGGTGCTCGACAACCTGGTCCTGGGATCCTACACGCGCCGGGATCGAGCCGGGATCCAGAGGGACATGGACCGGGTCTTCGAGCTCTTTCCAAGGCTCAAGGAGCGCAGCGGCCAGATCTCCGGAACCCTCTCGGGGGGAGAGCAGCAGATGCTGGCGATCGGCCGCGCGCTGATGTCCCAGCCCAAGATCCTGATGCTGGATGAACCGTCGCTGGGCCTGGCGCCGATCCTGCAGGAGACGATCTTCAGCATCATCGCGGAGATCAACGGCCAGGGCACCCCGATACTGCTCGTCGAGCAGAACGCTCTCAAGGCGCTTGAGGTCGCCGACCGCGCCTACGTGCTGGAAACCGGCACGATAGTCAAGGAAGGCACCGGCGAGGAACTGCTCCACTCGGAGGACGTGGCCAAGGCCTACCTCGGCATGTAGTCGAGGAGGGGTTTTACGCCCTCCCTCCGCGCGTGGGGGAGTACTTGCCAGGGGTCTAAGGGTCAAGCGGCCTCGTTGAGTGGTTGGGGCGAGGCCACAGCGTCGTCGTAGAGGCAGCGCCGCCGGAGGCAGCCGTGAAGGATGCCGACCAGCCGGTTGGCGAGCGCGCGCGAGGCCTGGTTGTGGGTCTTGCCGCGAGCTCTGAGCTGGTCGTAGTAGCGACGGGCGCCGGGCGAAGTGCTGAGAGCTGAATTGGCCCAGAGGAAGCTGGCATCGGCCAGCAGCCGGTTGCGGGCCAGGCGCCGACTGACCATCTTCCATTTGCCGGAACGCTTGGTGACGGGTGCGTTGCCGGCGTAGTTCTTGCGCGCCTTAGCATTGACATAGCGAGTCGGGTCGTCGCCCGACTCTCCCAAAACCCGGGCGCTGAGGACGAGACCGAGTCAAGTTGAATCGCCCTGAGTTTTCTGGAGACTCTAGTGCGCCCTGGATGTCGTGGAGTCGGATTTCTGGAATGAGCCATGCTGCTGTCCCATCAGACTTAGGAGGACAGGAT
>CATPBP010000027.1 GCA_955652675.1 Candidatus Dormiibacterota bacterium | reverse complement strand
TTGCAGGCCAGGAAGCCGCCTTCGCCACTGGTGTTCCTCCAGATATCTACGCATTTCACCGCTACACCTGGAATTCCGCTTCCCTCTCCTGCACTCTAGCCAGGCCGGTTCGCAATGCAGTTTCCGGGTTGAGCCCGGAGATTTCACACCACGCTTGACCAGCCGCCTACACGCGCTTTACGCCCAGTAAATCCGGGTAACGCTTGCCCCCTACGTATTACCGCGGCTGCTGGCACGTAGTTAGCCGGGGCTTTCTTGAGAGGTACCGTCACTATCTTCCCTCTCGACAGTGGTTTACATCCCGAAGGACTTCATCCCACACGCGGCGTTGCTCCGTCAGGCTTTCGCCCATTGCGGAATATTCCCCGCTGCTGCCTCCCGTAGGAGTCGGGGCCGTGTCTCAGTCCCCGTGTGGCTGGTCGTCCTCTCAGACCAGCTACCCGTCAAAGCCTCGGTAGGCCGTTACCCCACCGACAAGCTGATAGGCCGCGGGCCCACCCCATCGCGCATTGCTGCTTTCTTCGCTGGAGATGCCTCCAGCGATCACATGCGGTATTAGCACCGGTTTCCCGGTGTTATCCCCCACGATGGGAAAGGTTGCCCACGTGTTACTCACCCGTTCGCCGCTAGGAACTTCCCTCTCTTGCGAAAGGAAAGCCCTCGCTCGACTTGCATGCGTTAGGCACGCCGCCAGCGTTAACCCTGAGCCAGGATCAAACTCTCCGTTTGATCAGTCTCAAACTCTCTGTTTGATAGCAAGGACCCTAGGGCATTCAGCCCTGAGTCTTGTCGACTCTAAGAGTCTTTCCCACTCTTCAGTTGTCAAGGTGCTGAACCCGCCGTCCACCACCCTCGGTCCTCAACAGCCCAACGTACCAGAGGTATCTCGGGCTCCCTTGCCGAGGGCGCGCAAAGCCTTTTGGCGGAAGGCGCACACGCGATTGTAACGTTCTTCGCGCAGGGACGCAACCCCGCGCCTTGTTATTGATACCCCGCCGGGGGAACCTTCAAACCCTCTGACCAACTCCGGCCGCTACCGGCTTGTCGAGGGCGTCCACGAAGGATACCCGGATCGAGGAGCCGGGAAACGGCCGAGCGGCCCAGCCGCCCCGTCTGCCGTCAGGAGGAGTGGCCCGTCAGAAGGCCCGGCGGCCGCTCATGGCCCTTGCCAGGGTCAGCTCGTCGGCGTACTCCAGGTCTCCGCCCACGGGCAGACCGTGGGCTGGACGGGTCACCCGCACCCCGATGGGAGCCAGGACCCGGCTCAGATAGACCGCGGTGGCCTCACCCTCGATGTCCGCGTCCGTGGCGATGATCACCTCCGCGATGCCGCCCCCGCCCACCCTCTCGAGCAGGGCGGGGACGTGGATGTCCTCCGGGCCGACCCCGTCGATAGGCGAGATGACGCCATGAAGGACGTGGTAGAGGCCCTGGTACTCAGCCGTCCGCTCGATGGCAAGCACGTCCAGCGCCGACTCCACCACGCAGACGAGACCGGGATCCCGCCGGCCCGAGGCGCAGATCCCACAGAGGGGTCCCTCGGCGATGTTGAAGCAGCGCTCGCAGTACCCGATCCGCGTCTTGATCTCCACTATCGCCTGAGCCAGCGCGTCAGTCCGCGTCCGGTCCGACCGAAGGATGTGGAAGGCCAGCCGCTGGGCCGTCTTGGGACCGATGCTGGGAAGGCGGGACAGCTCCTGGATGAGCTGCTCCAGTGAAGGAGGAAGCTGGTCCAACAGGCTAGAGCCCCCTCCCCCACGCCGCCCCGGACACCGCCGCGGTCAGACCAGCCCGGGCGGCAGACCGAGGCCGGCGGTGACCTCTTGCATCCGGTTGGCGGCCAGCTCGCGGGAGCGCTCCAGGGCCTCATTGACGGCAGCCACCACCAGGTCCTGCAGCATCTCCAGGTCGCCCGCGACCTCGGGATCCACGGTGATCGAGAGGATCCGCTGCTGGCCGTTCGCGACGGCCTTGACCGCGCCGCCGCCGGCGGTGGCTTCGAGCTCCTCGTTCTCGAGCTCGGCCTGCACCTTGGCCATCCGGCTCTGCATCTTCTGCACCTGCTGCATCATCTTCATCGGGTTCTGCATCACTCGAGCTCCTTCAAGGGGCGTACGCGGACCACCCTCCCTTCCAGCTTCCTCTCGGCCGCCTTGATCAGTGGATCTTCCTCGGGGGCCAGCGGTCTCGGCGCAGGCGTGGCCACGGCGGTGGTGGGCGCCGGCTCCTGCAAGCGCAGTTCCAGGCTCGCCGAGTCCCCGAGCCAGGCTTTCACCTGCGGGACCACCTGAGCCTCGGATTCCTGGGCCATCTTGTGGTGGAACCCGTAGGGGAAGAAGAGCAGCAGCCGGTCGCCGTCGACCAGGGGCCGGGCCTCGCGGAAGTAGGCTCGCGTCTTGGGCGGCATCTTCTCCAGGATCCGCTGCCAGCCTGCCGTCAGGTCGGCCTGAGCGCCGGCCGGTTCCGGCGCGGCGATCGGGGGCGCGGCCACGGCGGCCACCACGGGCAGGTCAGCAGGCCGCCGCGGGTCTTCGGGCACGGACGGCGGCGTGGTCCGGGTCTCGGCGGCTGCCGGAGCCTCCATGGGAACTCCAGCCGGCTTCGAGACCGGGGCTACGCCCGCGGAGCTGGCGCTCATCGCAGGTGCGGGCGTCGGGTACGAGGCTTGAGCCGTGGGCGCTGACTCAACCGCCAGCCGGACCAGCGTGGCCTCCACCAGGAACCTGGGCTCGGCGTGCCGGCGGACCTCTCCGTCCAGGTGAAGGAGGGCCTCCAGCGTCTGGGAGAGGCGCTCTCGCCGGGCGACGTCTCGGTCCTCGATGGCCTTGATCAGCAGGTCCCGGCAGCGTTCCATCAATCCCCGGACGACCTGACGGAGCTCGCCACCGGCTTCGTAGATGCGACCCAGGCCCTGCAGGGCCTCCACCGGGTGGCCCGTCAGGACCAGCTCGAAGAGGTGCTCCAGCTCGGCTGGATCGGCGATGCCGAGCAGCTCACGGGCGCCCGCGAGCGTGATGGGCCCCTGGGCCAGCGGCACCAGCTGGTCGAGCAGCCCGATGGCGTCGCGCATCGAGCCCTGCGCGACCCGGCCCAGGAGCCTGAGGGCGTCCTCGTCGACCTCGATCTCCTCACGGGTCGCTATGTGGCGAAGGCGAGACGTGATCTGCTCCTCGCTGTGCCGCCTGAAGACGAACTGCTGGCAGCGGCCTAGCACGGTCAGCGGCACCTTGTTCGCCTCGGTCGTGCAGAGGATGAAGACGACGTGCTCCGGGGGCTCTTCAAGCGTCTTCAAGAGCGCGTTGAACGCCTCCGTGGTCAGCATGTGCGCCTCGTCGATGATGTAGACCTTCCGGCGCCCAAGGGCAGGCGCCAGGTTCACCTTCTCCCGGAGGTCGCGGATCTCGTCGATCCCCCGGTTGGAGGCGGCGTCGATCTCGATCAGGTCCAGCGCCGAACCGCCCTGCACCTGGAGACAGGAATCGCACTGGTTGCAGGGCTCCGCCTGGCCCGCCGCCCGCTGCAGGCAGTTGACGGCCTTGGCCAGGAGGCGGGCGGTCGAGGTCTTGCCCGTCCCCCGGGTGCCCGAGAAGATGTACGCGTGGGCGACGTGGTCGGTCGCTATGGCGCCCTGGAGCGCACGCGACGTCGCCTCCTGACCGACCAGGTCGGCGAAGGTCTGCGAGCGGTACTTCCGGTAGAGGGTCTGGTAACTCAAGCGACCTGGTATTCAGTAGGTGACCGCGCACCCCGCGTCGACCACAGCGCTCCCAGCGGCACCCGGGCTTCCAGCTCCGGCCAGAATTGCTGCGGCACCCCCAGGTTGCCTCCTTACCGCTGCTTCCTTCCGGACCTGACGGGGTTCGAAGACCCGGGCTGCGCAGGTCCCGACCTTCAACGCTTTCCACCCCGGCCCGTTCTGACAGGCTGGGCCTCGGCGGGGAATTCGACCCGGCTGTGGCGGATTGCCGGTGCAGGGAACCGCCAGCTCCCCGTCTAGCGCGGCCACAGCAAAGTCTACCCGCGCAGGGCTCCCGCCGAACCCGTGATCGCCCGCCGGTTGACCCAGACCAGGTTTCCGAACGTGGCCAGAGCCGCCAGCGGGATCAGCACCTCGGACACGGTGAGGAGAAGGCTGGTGTCCCGTCCGGCGGCGCGGAACAGCGCCACGCCCCCCAGGAGGACGGCGATCACCATGGTCGACGCCTGGCCCAGGGGGGTGTGCCGCAGCCGGGGGCGGCGTCCGCCAACCAGCAGCAGCCCACCGGCCAGCGCCGGCAGCAGATAGCGGACCACAACGACGGCGGCCAGCCAGCCGGGATAGGCGGCGCCGGCGGCCAGCCCCACCGCCACAGCCCCGAAGAACAGGCCGTCCACCACCGGATCCAGGGCACCGCCGAGAGGGCTGGCGTCCTCGAACCAGCGCGCGACGGCCCCGTCCAGCAGGTCCGAGAGCCCAGCCAGAGCAACCACCCCGGCCAGCAGCCCGAAAGTGGCCGGCGAGAGGGCGAAGACGAACCCGAAACCGGCACTGTGCGCCCGTACCAACGTCACCTGGTTGGCCGAGCCGGGCAGGAAGCAGCCGAAGGCGGCCGCCGCCAGCAGCCAGCAGACCAGCCAGACCACGCCTGGAGGCCGGGTCAGGAGGATGCAGGCGGCGTCAGCGGCCAGGAGCAAGCCGGCCGCGATGGCGCCGGACCCGGTGGGCCGCCTCAAGGGAGCGTGATGGCGGGCAGAGCAGCCGTCCGCCCGCTCACCTCAGCGCAGGCCCAGCGCCGCCGCGCCCTGTACCGCCAGGTCGTGAATCGGGTTGGCGAAGAAGCCGTACGCGAGGACCAGCACGGCCGGCACCAAGGGGCCCGGCGCCCAGACAGCCGGCCGCCGCGACCCCCGCTGGCCGCGGATCTCCTCAGGCCCCGGCTCCAGGTACATGAGCCAGAGTGCTCGCACGACTCCGGCGGCGCCGAGCAGCCAGCCCAGCAGTCCGCAGGCCAGCACCCAGCCCAGGCCGGCGCGCAGGAGCTCGGCGGCGACGGTGAACTCACCGAAGAAGCCTGCCAGGGGTGGCACCCCGGCCAGCGAGAGCAGCACCAACCCAAGCCCCACCGCCCGCGCCGGCTCACGCCGGCCCAGGCCGGCGACACCGGCCGGCTCCGAATCGGCCCCTCCGGAGAGGGGAGGGCCGGCCGTCGCGGCGAGCACGAGCGGCACCAGCAGGAAGAGCGCGGCCGCCGCGCCGCGCCGGTCGTGCGTGGCCAGCCCCGCCGCCACCCAGCCGACCTGCTGCACCGTCAACCAGGCCATCAGGGTGCGCGGCGCGGTGACCGCGGTGGCGCGCAGACCGCCGACCACCATGGCCAGGGTGGCCAGCCCGCCCAGCCACAGAGACCAGGCCGGGCTGGTGCCGTAGAGGGCGCCCAGCAGCTTGGCCAGGGCGAGGGCGGCGGTGCCGGCCACCAACCCGTGGAGGATCCCGGAGCCCACCGGCGTGAGACCTATCCCCCTCTCGAACGTCGGAGCCGCGAACGGCGTCAGTCCCAAGCGAACGGCCAAGCCGCTGAGCGTGAGAAGCGAGATGAGAGCCAGGGGCAGCGTCAGCTGTTCGCTGACCAGCGTCTGGCGGAGGCCGGACAGGGTCGAGGCCCCCGTCACGGCATAGAGGTAGGCGAAGCCGATGGTGACCAGGGCTGTCGCCAGCACCGAGACCCGGAGGAGTCTGAGACCGGAACCGGTGGCCAGGATCCCGGCCACCGCCACGCCGCTGATGCCCGCCAGCTCGACGCCCGCCCAGAGAGCCACCAGGTTGGTCGCGGAGGCGACCACCATTCCGCCGAACGCCGCCAGGAAGCCCAGGGGCAGCACCTCGTGCAGGCTCTCCGAGTCCCAGTCGCCGGTTGCGATGAGCGCGGCCAGGCCGAGCAGCATGGCGGCCTTGGCAAAGACCGAGAAGCGGTCTTGCTGCCAGCCGCCCCCGAACAGGGTGCCGATCTGGCCGCCCAGCCAGAGCTCGAGACCCAGGGCCACCAGGGTGGCCACCAGGGCCCCCGAGGCAAGCCAGCGACCGGCGACCACGCCCCGCCGGTGCGCGACGAAGAGGCCGACCGCGGCGCCGGCGACGAGCAGTTCGGGAACCAGGACTGTCGTCTTCATGGGCCGGCCGAGGGGCTGGTCGGCGTCCCCGGCGAGGGCGACGGCGATTGTGAGGACCCGGGAGCCGAGGGGCTGGGCACCGCGTAGGGCGAAGACAGGTCGGGAGTCGAGGTGTTGACCACGTTCACCAGCCCGGGGTCGAAGAGGGGGACGCCGAACAGCTTTGGCCCTCCCGGGACGAGCCCGACCCAGAGCAGCGTGCCGACCAGGATTCCCAGGAACCAGGCCTGCGGCAGGGTCGCGTCGCCTGGGTTCGGCGCATCCGGGTTGGGCGCGCCGAAAAGCACCCGGTGCAGCATCCAGGCCACCACCCCGGCGTCCGCCACCAGGCCGAGGGCCAGCAGCAGGGCTGCCGGCGCCTGGGTCCGGAAGGAGCCCAGGAAGATCATGAGGCCAGCCGGGAAGGTCGCCAGGAAGGGCACGCAGAGCACGGCCAGGCAGGCCGCCACGAGCAGCCAGGCCAGCTTGGGTGCACGCCCCGCCAGGCCCGCGGCGGTGGCCAGGCTGCGGGTCTGCGCCCGCTCCGCAAGTGCCGCGGTGGCCCCCACCACGAGCGCGGCCGCCAGGCCGCCGGTGAAGAGTGAGAGAACCGCACCCTCCAGCGACAGCGGGCTCAGCCCGGCCACTCCCAGCGCCGTCACGGCGCCGGGGATGAGCGCCAGGTAGGCGCCCAGCCTTCTCAGGTCGCGGCTTCGAATGGCCGCCAGGGCGGCGTACCCGACAGTGAGGACGGCAAGGCCGGAGAGGATCGGCGCCAGGGTGCGAGAGGCGTCGTGCTCGCCGGCCGCCATCACCCTGATCAGCAGGTAGCCCCCCAGCCGCGAGGCGACGCCCGCCGTCAGCAGCGCGACTCCGGTGGGGGCCTCCGACCAGACAGCGCGAGCCCAGCCGTGCAGCGGCACCAGCGGCAGCCGGCTGATGCCGGCGACCAGCAGCAAGGCCGCGATCACGAGCTGGAGCCGGCCCGTGGGCGTGGCATGGGTGAGCGTGTCGATGGCGAAGTCCGAGCCTCCGGCCGCCTGGTAGAGGAGCAGGCCGGCGGCCAGCAGCGCGGCAGAGCTCAGGCCCCAGTACCCGAGCAGGCGCCAGGCTGCGCCCGCCGCCCGCGGCCGCTCCCCCCAGCCGGCGACCAGCAGCGCCAGCGGCACCGCCACGGCAGACCAGAAGAGAAGCAGGACGAAGAAGTCGCGGGCGGCGATGGTGCCGTTGACGGCGGCCTCCGCCAGGAGCAGCAGAACGAAGTAGGAGCGGGGCCGTTCCCGGACCTCCCAGGAAGCGATGACGGCGCAGAGCCCGACCAGGGCGCTGAGGAGCAGCATGGAGATCCCGATGCCGTCCACGCCGAGGTGGTAACTGACCCCGATCGAGGGCAGCCAGGGGAGGTTCTCTTCGAACTGGACACCCGTCGTGAAGACCTGGAACTGCTGGTACGCGATCAGTGTCAGAGCCAGCACCGACGCGCTGGTCCAGAAGGCGATTCCCAGGAACCAGCGCTCGTAGCGGCCACGGGGGTTGGGGACCAGCGCAATGACCACCGCCATCACGGCCGGGCCCCAGACCAGGAGGCTGAGCAGGAAGCTGAATCCGATGACATTGGCCCCGAAGGTGGCCGGCGTCGCGCTCGGCGAGGGCGATGGGTTGACCACCGCCGCCCACAGGGGAGTGGCTGCCAGAAGGTTGGCGCCGGTCACAGCCTGCCTCCAGCGGTCACCACGCCGACCACGACTGCCAGGACCACGGCCGCCACCGCCGCCACGGTGATCCAGGGCAGGGGCCGCCCAGCGATCCTCCCGGCCGCGGACGCGGCCCGGCCCGCCCCTCTTTCGGCGGCCGGCAGACCGATCCCCTCGACCCCGTTGACCACCCCGAGGCCCGGCCGCCAGACGTAGCGAGCCAGGATCGCCTCGGCTGTGGCCCAGCCTGTCCCCAGGCGCGAGCCGAGCAGGCCGGCCACGGCCAGGGACCTGTCCTTGCGGAGGCCGAAGGCGGCCGCCGCGGCTGCCGCGCCCACAAGCACCATCGCCACGTACAGAACGTACGTTCCCACCGAGGGGACGTCTTGCGACCGAGCTCCGAGGTAGACGACCCAGCCCGTGAAGAACGAGAGCAGCGCGGCCACGAACCCCACCCCGCCGGCCAGCAGCGCCGCGATCACCAGGCTGAACTGGACCTCCCGCACCCGGCCCGGTTCGAAGGCCCGGCGCCGCCGTAGCGGACCGACCACGACGGCGAAGGCCACCCGGAACCCGGCCAGGGCGACCAGGAAGAGCCCGGCCGCCAGAGCGATCGAGGCCAGCGCCCTAGGCCGCCAGGCCGCGGCCGCGGCAGGGCCAAGGCTGAACGCCGCCACCCCGATGATCAGAGCGACCGCCGTTCCTCGCATGATCCGGCCTGCGGCTCCCATCTGACGAAGGTCGGCAGTTCGCATCGCCGCGACGGCTGCGGAGCCGCTCATGAGCGCCCCGGCTCTGCCCAGCGCCACGGCCAGGAGGCCGGTCAATCCGGCCGCCGCCGAGGCCGGGTACACCACGGTGAGCAGGGCCAGGGCCACGCCACCAGAGCTGGCCAGGAGCAGCGATCGCCGCAGCTCGGTGCCGACCAGTCCGAGCAGCGGGCCGGCGACGGCAGCGATCCCGAAGGCGTAGCCGGCGGCCCTCGGCGCCTGGGGACCGGCAGCCCCCACGAAGGGAAGCACCCGCAGGAGCAGCGACCCGGCCAGGATGGGCCAGATCCCGGAGACCAGCGCGAGCAGCGAGGGCGGCGCCTCAACCGAAGCCGTCTGCCAGGCCGTCAAGGGCCACAGGCAAGCCCGAACAAAGACGGCGACGAGCAGCAGCAGGGCCACCGCGGTCAGCGACTTGAGCCCCACTCCGGGCGTGCTCAGCAGCATCGGCGGCAGCTTGTCCAGGTCGATCGAGCCGAACCTCGAGTACAGAACCCCCACCGCGCTGAGCAGCGCCATGTCGCCCAGGAAGGGCAGCGCCAGGGCCACCTGGGAGGCGCGCGCCGACGACTCGGTCCCCCAGCGGTGGCCGAGCAGCAGGTAAGAGGCGATTCCCGAGACGGCCCAGAAGGCGAAGAGCTCGGCCAGGTCCGTGCTCACCACTACACCGGCTACCGAGAGCATCAGGAGCAGGACGTTCACGTGGTAGCGAACCTGGCCCGGTTCCCTGGGGGCGGCGACGCGATGCCAGGCCAGCGCAGCCAGGAAGATGACCAGGGCGCCGGCGAGGGCGGCCAGCGCGTAGCGATCGATCCGGACCGAGAGGTCCACCCCGAAGCCCTGGAAGCGCTGGTCGCCTGTGAAGCTCACGGGCTCGTTTATCCACTGGTAGGCGATCCGGTAGGGCGTGTTCTGGCGAAAGCGTGCCCAGCCGACCAGCAGGGCTGCGGCGAGCATCACCAGCGCGGTCAGAATCGTCACGTTGGAGGCGGCCCGCCGCCCTCTGACGCCGGTCAGCACGACCACGAAGCCGAACAGCGGCGCGAGCAGGATCAGCGGCACCGCCCAGCCCAGGGTGCTCGCAGGGTCGAAGCCACCCGGCCTCGACGAGCTGGCCGCCGAGGCCGTGCTGGTGGCGAGCGCCAGCCCCGGGAAGCCGATGGGGTGGACGAGACCGGCCAGGTTCAGCGGCTGTTCCCCCGAACGGTCCAGCCGACCGCGAGCATGGTCCAGGCCAGGGCCACGAGGGCGACCAGGGCCGCCATCTCCTGTCCCGTGTCGGGATCCTGCCGCAGCGTCGCGAAGCGGGAGGCACCCGCCAGGCAGATGCCGAGCCCGGCGGCAATGGCGGGCAGCCCCACGAACGCCTCCGTCAGGGGGCGGCGCCAGAGCAGGGCGAACACGCCGCACCCCGTTACAGCCGAGCCGAGGACGAGGCAGGACACGAGCGACACGTTCACGGACGCCGGTTCCAGCCGATGCCGGCCAGGCCGCTCAGCCCGATCAGCACCGTGAACGCCACCGCCTGGACCGCGATCGCGTCCCTGGTGAAGAGCACCCTCCCCAGGGCCGCCGCCCCGAACCAGCCGCCCGGGTAGGAGCCGTGCACGAAATCTCCACGCACCGCCGAGTAGGCGAGCAGGACGAAGAGCCCGGCCGCCACCACACCGCCCACCTGGGCCAGCCAGGCGGCGTCCGCGGACGCTCTCTCACGCGAGGCGGCGGCGATAACGCTGCGGCCGCTCAGCAGCACGGCTGCGCCGCCCAGGCAGACCAGCGTCACCAGGGCGGCGAAGACCGCCGAAAGGCAGGCGATCGCTCCCGAACCACCGGCGGCGAGGGCAAGGAGGGCGGGCGCCCGCCACCGGGAGCCACCGGGTAGGAGCGCGCTCAGCAGGGCGCCCAGCAGGGTGAGGCCCGCGCAGAAGTAAAAGGCGATAGCGAGAAGGACGTCCACAGTGCTCCGGATCAGGCCGTTCCCGGTTCTAGATCCTGGTCAGGCGGAGCGACCGGGCGCTCCAAGCCGTGAAGCATACAGTCCGACCCCCACGATGAGCAGGAAGGTCACGGCCGCGGCAGCGGCCGAGGGCCTGATCGGGCCGGCAATAAACGCCACCACCAGCCCGACGGCGAGGATCAGGCTGGCCAGCGCGGCGGCCGTCGAGGCCACCTTCGTCGGGCTCAGGGTTGTGAGCCGGCGCATGAATGCTCCACGGCGCGTCATTGTGGCAGAGCGCCGGGATGGCAGACCGTCCTGGCCGCTCAACCGCCGGTCACATCTACGTGAGCGATTCCAGCCAGGCGCGGTGGAGACTGTCGTAGCGGCCCCCGCCACCGATCAGCGTGGAAGGCGCTCCGTCTTCGACCAGTCGACCTCCGTCTATCACAAGCACCCGGTCCGCAATCGCGACAGTGGAGAGGCGGTGGGCGATGATGACCGCCGTCCGGCCCCCGAGGAGCGTCTGC
>CATPBP010000026.1 GCA_955652675.1 Candidatus Dormiibacterota bacterium | reverse complement strand
CAACGTCCAACGGTTCCAGCTTCAGACGGAGCCGGCGCACGTAGATGCGCAGCTGTTCGGCCTCGTGTTCGCCCGCCCGCCAGCCCAAGCGAATGATCTCGCGGGCGCTGAGGAAGCGGTTGGGATGGCTCAAGAAGACCGCCAGCAGGTCCCACTCCTGGACGGTGAACGAGACTTGCTCACCGTTGAACTGGAGGGTTCGGCCCTCACCGTCGAAGGTCATGCCTTTGATCTCGACCCTGGAGGCCAGGTGCATCATCAGCGAGGGCGACCTCTTGAGAGCGGCCTTGAGCGCAACCACCAGGACACTGGGGATGAACGGCTTGGGCAGGATCTGATCGGCGGCGCCCTCATCCGCAGCCTGGGCCGCCTCGAAGTGGTCGGCGAGCAGAAGCACGCGGGCATCCGTCCTGGCGCGGAGCTGGGCGACCAACTCCGACCACCGGTCCTCCTCGGCGGGGAGGCCCCAAATCAAAGCGTCGAAGCTCTCGCTCTCGAGCTTTGGCAAGGCCAGCTGAAGGTCGGAGACTGCTTCGGCTCGGCAGTCAGCCAGGCGCACGCAGGTTTCGATGATGGCCCGGTAGGCCTCATCGGCTTCGATGATCAGGACCGCGCCGGATACGCGACCACGTTTCCGACGAGCCATGGTGGGCTCTTCCGTGGCGACGAAGCGGGCATGGGCAAGTCGGCCTGAGCCGGCCTTGGTGATCACTGCTCGATGCGCTGCACCGTACGCACAATACGCCTTTTTTTGCCCCCATGGCGGAACGTGGCTTTTACGGCCCTGGCCGCCCAGCCTCGTTGGGCGTTAACGGATGGGAGGCGTATGCTGGCAATTGTTGGGAAGCTCCTGGCCGGAGCTCTCGGTGACCCGCAGCTCAGCCGAGCCAAGGAGATAGTTCGATGACCGCACCGATTGTCCTGATCGTGATCCTGGGCTTGGTGGTGCTGGTGGCGCTCTCCAGCATCCGGATCGCCAGGGAGTACGAGAGAGGCGTCGTCTTCCGGCTCGGCCGCCTGATCGACTTGAAGGGCCCAGGCCTCTTCCTCATCTTTCCCTTGGGGTTCGACCGGCTGACCAAGATAGACCTGCGCGTGATCACGCTGGAGGTCCCGCCCCAGGAGGTGATCACCTCCGACAACGTGACCGTCAAGGTCAACGCGGTGATCTTCTACCAGGTCATCGACGCTCGTGCCGCCGTCACGCGCGTCTTCAACTTCGGTCAAGCCACCACGCAGATCGCCCAGACCACCCTGCGGGCCGTGCTCGGGCAGTCCAGCCTGGATGAGCTGCTGAGCAGCCGCGACATCATCAACCAGAAGCTGCAGACGATCATCGACCGGCAGACCGAGCCCTGGGGCATCAAGGTGAGCGCTGTCGAGGTCAAGGACGCCGAGCTGGCCCCCACCATGGTTCGGGCGCTGGCCAGGCAGGCTGAGGCAGAGCGCGAGAAGCGGGCCAAGATCATCGCCACCGAGGGCGAGTTCCAGGCCGCGCAAACCCTCGCCAACGCCGCCGAGGTGATCTCGACGCAGCCCGCGGCTCTGGCTTTGCGCTACATGCAGACGCTGCTCGACATGGGATCGAACCAGAACTCGACCATCGTCTTCCCGATCCCGATCGAGCTGATCAGGCCGCTGCTGGCGGAGCCGGTGCCCATGAGCGGCCCGGCGTCTGTTTCGGCGAACAGGTTGCCACCTCAGAAGCGAGACGCCGCCAAGAGTGGGTCATGACTTCGCGTCCACCTGAAGTCCGCCCAGTCACTGGACGGTGGTGACCGGGGCGGGCTACGGCGGCCCTCCTCCGTCCTGGCCATTCCCAACAGGCGGAGGAAATGATGAGCGGCGCCAGGCTTGAGGGGTCAGGCGATCAGCTGCAAGGAATTCATCAGCGCGGTTCAGAGAGTTTCATGAAGCGGGACCACGAGCAGAGCACTCGGCATCTCGAGGAAGCGGACCGACGCGAGCGCGCCTGGCAGACGGAGAGGCGGCGAGAGAACCTCGAGCTCGAGCTCGACTTCGACCGCACACCAGCCCGACGTGCCGTCTCGGACGTCGACCAGGCCGCCACCACCGTCGACACTCCAGACGTCGCGGCTGCTGACCCGTCTTGTGGCTTCGAGAGCGTGTTCGGACCTGATTGGCGAACCAGATATCCGGCGATTGCTGGCGGCGTCGACGAGGCCCGACGTCAGCGCACGTCGCCCACCGCGCCGGCGGACGACCCTCGTCGGTCCGGCCCGCCTGCAGGTGAGCAGGGGTCCGCATTCGACAACCGTAATTCTGCGGAGGGATGGCTGAAAAACCAGCATCCTGGGGGTGCCCCAAGGCGACGGAGAGCCGTAGTTTCACGACGAAAAAACCGCAATCCTGGGGGCACCTCTGTAGATCCCAGACTCGCGAAGCCGTCAGGGCGGGCGAAGTAGGAGACGACCGTCTGGAGGGGCACTTTGAGCGGCCATCTCGTTCGCATGCTAATCCGGGTGCCGGACATCAGCAGCGCCTTGGCCTTTCTGTAGCGGGTCGGCGCAACAGGCCGGATAGGTGATTCCGCTTCCGACGAGCCATTTGGGCCAGTGGCGACGAAGCGCATCTGGGCAAGCCCGCCTGAGCCGGCCCTAGTGATCGGCCCCTTGGCAGGGTGGACTCCCCATCATAAGGGCCCTCTCCTCGACTTCCTGTTTTACGGTCTGGCCGCCGAGATAGCCCTGCAATTTTACGAATGGACCTGTTAGACTCAGACGGTCGAGGTGCTGGCGGGCACTGCCGACACCGGACCGGACGGAGCACATTGGTATTCCAGAGTCGGACCGGACAGAAGTCAGGGGAGGTGCCTATATGGCCGATCCGCCGGAGGACTT
>CATPBP010000025.1 GCA_955652675.1 Candidatus Dormiibacterota bacterium | reverse complement strand
GTCAAGTTCCCGAGCGCGGTCGCCCTGGTCTGGCGCTGGACCGGCGACAAGGCGTTCCTCGACAACCTCTACGACTTCACCAAGCGCAACATGAGTTACGCCTTCAGCCTCGACGGAGCCGACATGGACAACTGGCTCGACGGCCCCGGAAACGTCGAGCGGACGGGCATGGGCCAGGAGAAGCTCGACGTGGCCGTGTACACGATCCGCGGCCTCCTCGACCTGGCGCAGATGGCTCGTGCCGAGGGCGACCAGGCAGAGGTGACCTGGGCGGCGGCGAAGGCGGCGCAGATGCAGAAGGCCTTCGAGCAGGCGTGGTGGCTCCCCGGGACACCGTCGTACGCCGACTCCCTGGCCGACCCAGCGACCGCCCCCGAGAACACCCAGCTTTACCAGCGCTACTGGATCGGTGCCACCCCGATGGAGGCTGAGCTCTGGAGCGGCGGCCACGCGCTGCCCGGGCTGGCGGTTCCGGAGCACGCGAAGCCGGCCCTGGACCTTCGCCAGCAGCCCTGCTTCGGCAACCAGAATGGCTTCTTTCACACCGGAACCGGGGCTGACGATCCCCCGTCCGATCCGGTCGAGGAGACCTGGCCGCCCTGTGACACCGCGGTCTCCACCGTCCCCGACGAAGAGACCATCTTCACGCTGAACACGGCCATCATGGCGGTCGGGGAGGGCAACTACGGCCGCCTCGGGCCGGACGAGCAACAGCGTTTCACCACCGCGAACCGGCAGACCCAGCTTCCAACCCCCGACGAGCAGCCGGGCGCGATGCCGGAGATCGTTCCCTCCCCCGACTATGGGCGCTCGATCGACAAGCCCTTCAACGAACGGGCGATGGTGATGCAGGCGTGGGGCCAGTACGGCACCGTGTGGCCCGTCGTCCACCAACAGCTGGGGGTCAGCCCGGACCTCGGCAACGGCGCTCTGGAGGTGGTGCCACAGGTCCCGCCGGCCGAGATGGGGAAGACCATGAGCGGAGCCAACATCCGGGTCGGCACGGGCTCGGTCGACGTGTCGGCGACGGCCGCCGGTGGCAGCTACCAGACCACCGTGCTGGCGCGCGTGCGGTGTGCGCTGGTGATCGGCCAGGTGGTTGCGGCCGGGGCCGCGGTCTCCTCGGTCAAGCTCAACGGCCACCCGGTCGACTACACCACCCGCCAGACCAACCGAGGCCTGGAGGTGCTTGTGAAGGCTCGGCCATTCGCAACCCAGACTCTGCAAATCGTGACCAGGTAGAGATCGCCGAATCGACGCGGCCGGCCCGGAAGCCGATCGCCAAACCGTCGCCGAGGCGTAGGCTCGGAGTCACCGGCCGGCACCGGTTGAAGACGCGCGTTGGAGGTGACTGAGAGGTGAGCGTTAGCGCGGGACAGCCGGCGCCGGCCGAGCTGCTCATCGATCCTGAGCGCCTGATCGGCGCCTACTACGACCAGCGTCCGGATCCGGAGGTTCCCGAGCAGCGGGTCTCCTTCGGGACCTCCGGCCATCGCGGCACCTCACTCGACGCGAGCTTCACAGAGAGCCACGTCCTTGCGATCGCCGAGGCGGTGGCGCGCTACCGGAAGCGTGAGGGAACCGAGGGGCCGGTATTCGTGGGCCGTGACACCCACGCGCTTTCGGAGCCGGCTTTCAAGAGCGTCCTCGAGGTGCTCGCCGCCCATGAGCTCGAGGTCCGGGTGGACGCCGGAGGTGGCTACACACCCACGCCGGCCGTTTCGCACGCCATCCTCACCCACAACCGCACCCATCCGGGAGCGCTGGCCGACGGGATCGTTATCACCCCCTCACACAACCCTCCTGAGGACGGCGGCATCAAGTACAACCCGCCGAGTGGCGGTCCGGCGGACACCGCCGCCACCGGCTGGATCCAGGACGAGGCCAACCGGCTGCTGGCAGCGAACCTGGATGGCGTGCGCCGCCTCCAGTACGGTCAGGCGCGGGCCTCGAGAAGCGTCCGCGACCACGATTTCATGGCCGCCTACGTGGACGCCCTTCCTTCCGTTGTAGACATGGATGCGATACGCCAGTCCGGCCTCAGGTTGGGGGTGGACCCCCTCGGCGGCGCCAGCCTCGCTTACTGGCAGTCGATAGGGGAACGGTTCCAGCTCAACCTGGAGGTGGTGAACGAGACGGTCGACCCGACCTTCCGGTTCATGCCGGTGGACTGGGACGGGAAGATTCGCATGGACTGTTCGTCGCCTCACGCCATGGCCCGGCTGATCGGGTTGAAAGACCGCTTCGACCTGGCCTTTGGAAACGACCCCGACGCGGACCGGCACGGCATCGTCACGCCCCAGGGGGGCCTGCTCAATCCGAACCACTTCCTCGCCGTAACCGTCTCCCACCTGTTCGGAGGCGGGCGACAGTGGCCCGAAAGCACCGGGGTGGGGAAGACGCTGGTCTCGAGCAGCATCATCGACCGGGTCACCGCTGGGCTTGGACGCCGGCTGGTGGAGGTGCCGGTCGGCTTCAAGTGGTTCGTCGAAGGTCTCCTCGACGGCTCGCTGGGGTTTGGTGGAGAGGAGAGCGCCGGAGCCTCCTTCCTGCAGATGGACGGCGCTCCCTGGTCGACCGACAAGGACGGGCTGATCATGTGCCTGCTCGCCGTGGAGATCACGGCCCGCACGGGCCAGGACCCCTCCCGGATCTATGCGGGGCTGACCGAGCGCTACGGACGCCCGGTATACCGGCGCATCGACGCGCCGGCGACGCCCGCCCAGAAGAAGGTGCTGGCCCAGCTCAAGCCTGAGCAGGTGGCCGCGTCGGAGCTAGCCGGGGAGCGCGTCGTCCAGGTCCTCACGACCGCGCCGGGGAACGGAGCTCCGATCGGGGGAGTCAAGGTGGTGACCGAGAACGGATGGTTCGCCGCCCGTCCCTCGGGGACCGAGGACGTCTACAAGATCTACGCCGAAAGCTTCAAGGGCGAGGAGCACCTGGAACGGCTGCTGGCGGACGCGCAGGCAGTGGTCGACGCCGCCCTGGCCGGAGACGGCTGAGCTCCGGGTAGCCGTACGGCCGCCGGCGGGCGCTGCCCGGTTGGGACTGCGGTACGGTTGGCTCCGCTATGGAGGGCCTCGGGGGACAGATCGCGGAGGAGCTCAGCCTGCGTCCCGAGCAGGTCGAGAGGACTCTCGAGCTCAGTTCGGGAGGAGCCACGGTTCCCTTCATGGCGCGCTATCGGAAGGAGGTCACCGGCGGGCTGGACGAGGTCCAGATCCAGGCAGTGATCGACGGCGCCCGCCGGCTGAGAGAGCTTGCGGACCGGCGAGAGTCGGTAATCGCCTCCATCGAGCAGCAGGGCAAGATGACGCCCGAGCTGGCCCGGGCGCTGGCCACCGCTGCGACCCGAACCGAGCTCGAGGATCTCTACCTGCCCTACCGGCCGAAGCGGCGCACCCGCGCCACGATCGCCCGCGAGCGCGGCCTGGAGCCGCTTGCCGACCTGCTCTGGCGGCAGGACCCGGCCGCCGGCGACCCCGGCTCTCTGGCTCGCCGGTTCGTCGATCCCGCCCGCGACGTTCCCGACGCAGCCGCGGCGCTGGCCGGAGCTCGCGACATCTGCGCGGAGAGAGTGGCCGAGGACGCTGCCCTGAGGAGGCTGGCCAGGGGTCTAGTGGTGCGCCACGGACAGCTCCGCTCCGACGTGGTGCCTGCCCGCCGGGGCGAGCGGACCAAGTTCGAGGGCTACTACGGCCATCGAGAGTCGCTGTCGTCCGCGCCCTCGCACCGCGTTCTGGCGCTGCTGCGCGGCGAGGCCGAGGGCGTGCTGCGCGTCCACCTGGACTTTCCCGGTGAGGAGATCACCGGTTCGCTGACCGGGAAGGTGGTGACGCGGCCGCAGGCTTCGGTCGCCGCAGAGCTGCGCCAGGCGGTGGCCGAGGGGTGGCAGCGCCTGCTGGGACCGTCCCTGGAGAGCGAGCTGCGCGCCGAGCTCAAGGTGCGTGCCGATCGCGAGGCGATCGAGGTGTTCGCCGAGAACCTTCGGCACCTGCTGCTGGCCCCGCCCGCGGGCAGCCGGAGCGTGCTTGCGCTGGACCCCGGGCTTCGGACCGGACTCAAGCTGGCGGTTCTCGACGGGACCGGTCGTCTGATGGACACCGCCACGCTCTTCACCGAGCGCGGCGCCGCCGAGCGAACCCGCGCGGCCGCGCTTCTGCATGGCCTCATCACCCGGCACCGTCCCGAGCTCGTCGCCGTCGGCAACGGCACGGGAAGCCGCGAGGCCGAGGGCTTCCTTCGCGCCGCAATGAGAGAGAACGGCCTGGCTCTGCCCCTGGTCTCCGTCAGCGAGCAGGGTGCGTCCGTGTACTCGGCATCCGAGACGGCCCGGGAAGAGCTACCCGGGCTGGACGTCTCTCTACGGGGCGCGGTCTCCATCGGGCGCCGGCTCCAGGATCCGCTCGGAGAGCTGGTGAAGATCGACCCCAAGAGCATCGGAGTGGGTCAGTACCAGCACGACGTCGACCAGGCCGGCCTGCGCAAGAGGCTGTCGGAGGTGGTGGACTCCTGTGTCAACGCTGTCGGGGTTGACGTCAACACCGCCTCGGCCACCCTTCTGGAGCACGTGTCCGGGATCGGGCCGGCCCTCGCGCGGCGGATCGTCGAACATCGCGAACGGCAGGGGGCCTTCGCCAGCAGGTCTGGGCTGCGCGAGGTTGGCGGCCTTGGCGCCAGGGCCTTTGAGCAGGCTGCAGGGTTCCTCCGGGTTCGGGGGTTGGAGCCGCTTGACGACAGCGCGGTCCACCCTGAGCGCTACGGCGTCGTCGGGCGCATGGCAAAGGACCTGGGCATGGAGGTCCGGGCGCTGGCCGGCAGCCCGCAGCTGGTGCGGCGGATCGACTGGCGCCGCTACACAGGCCCTGACCTAGGCGAGCCCACCCTCCGAGACATCCTGGCCGAGCTGGAGAAGCCGGGCCGGGACCCTCGCGGTGACTTCTCCGCGCCGGCCTTCCGCGAGGACCTGAGCACCCTGGAGGACGTGGGCGAGGGCATGGTGCTGGAGGGCGTGGTCACCAACGTGACAGCCTTCGGCGCCTTCGTCGACGTGGGCGTCCATCAGGACGGCCTGGTCCACGTCTCTCAGCTCGCAGACCGGTTCGTTCGTGATCCTGCTGAGGTGGTGAGGGTGGGAGACCGCCTGACCGTCAAGGTCCTCGGGGTCGACCTCGAACGCCGCCGCCTCAGCCTCTCCGCCCGCGCCGTCTAGTGAAGATGAGCATGATCAACTACATGTGCGTGACCTGCGGGACGCAGTTCGCGGCGAGTGAGGAGCCGCCGACGGGATGCCCGATCTGCCAGGACGAGCGGCAGTACGTCGGGCTCGGTGGGCAGCGCTGGACCACGCTGGAAGAGCTGCGCCGCAGTCACGACAACATCTTTCGCGTGCTGGAGTCGGGCGTCTTCGGCTTCGGAACGAACCCCTCGTTCGCAATCGGGCAGCGAGCGCTCCTCGTCCGCACCCCCGAGGGGAACGTCCTCTGGGACTGCATCAGCCTCCTGGACGATGCCACCGTCGAGATCGTGAGATCCTTGGGCGGCCTCAGGGCGATTGCCATCTCCCATCCCCACTACTACTCGTCGATGGTGGAGTGGGCCCAGACCTTCGACGTCCCGGTGCACCTTCACGCCGCCGACCGGGAGTGGGTGATGCGGCCAGACGACCGCCTCAATCTCTGGGAGGGTGAGAGCCTGGACCTCGGTGGGGGTATGACCCTGCTGCGAGCCGGCGGCCACTTCGAGGGCGCCACGGTGCTGCACTGGCGGGGCGGTGCGGAGGGCCGGGGCGCCCTGCTCGCCGGCGACATCCTGCAGGTCGTGCCGGACCGGCGCTATGTCAGCTTCATGTACAGCTATCCCAACCTGATCCCATTGCCGGCGGCTGCGATCCGGCACATCGCGCAGATGCTGGAGCCCTTCCCCTTCGACCGGATCTACGGCGCCTGGTGGAATCGGGTCGTGGAATCGGACGGAAAAGCGTGCGTGGAGCGCTCGGTAGCGCGCTACCTGGCGGCGATAGCCGGCTGACAGGGCGTCAGGGCGAGCGGGGCCGGGGTGACTGTCACGCGGTATTCGCCGCCGAGCGGAGTGACATGCAGCACGCGGCTGCCGTCAGCCTGCAGGTCCGTGGCGCGAACCGCCGCCGCCCCGGAGACGGAAGGCGCGCCCGCAACCTGACGGGGGATGAACACGATGGTCTCGGCCGCCCTCGCCGGCGCTGAGGCCCGCAGATCGAAGCCGCCAGTCCCCGCGTCATACGCAAACGACTCCAGACGGCCGGCCGTGGCCCGAGGCCAGACCCTGGCCAGCAGCCGCTCGCGGCCTGCCCGCAGGCAGCCGTTCTCTGGTTTGGGCGACACATCGGCCACCGGCTGGTCGTAGGCGCAGCGCTGATCGGACCGGCCCGAATACACCCCCTCGTACACGCCCCAGCTCGTCGTGAGCGTGCAGTTCTCCTTCCAGGGCCAGATCGTGGCTCCCGTCTGGTGGCGCTCCTGCTCCCCCAACTGGCCGGCGAGCAGCAGCCCGTCCTGCTGCGGCTCGTTGCCGAACTCGGTGACGAACAACGCGGCGCTGGCGGCTCGGGCCTCCTTCTCGGCGCTGGCGTAGGAGAGCTCGAAGCCCCCCGGCGGGTAGCCGGCCTGACGGGGATCCTGGCCTGCCAGCGCGTCCAGGGTGAACTTGTGCGTGTAGGCGTGGATCGAGTAGACGAGGTTCGCATAGGAGCTGATCATCATCGGGAGATGGGTGAGCAGGTCGGTCTGTTCCCGGAGGTGGTCGGGCTCAAAGAAGAGCAGGTGGCGCCGGTCGTGGACGCCGAGGTCGGGATAGCCGCAGGGCGGTAGGGCCGGCATCGAGGCCGGACAGCCAAGGCCGTCCCCGGCGCCCGTGAGCGCGTCCGCGACGCGCCGGTAGAACGGAAAGAGCATGAGGTCCTCGAAGAGCGGCGGTGCCACGAAACCGGGCCAGGGCTCGTTGAAGAGGCCGTAGCCGACAACGGCGCTGTCGGCGGCGAAGCGTCGAGCCAGGGTGGTGAGCGCGCCGATGTAGTGGTCCTGCAGCCCCACACCGGGCGCCTCGCCGGCGGGGGCGTCGACGCGCGCGTTCAGCCAGAAGCTGGTGAAGGCGGCTCCCACCGCGGGGTTGAACTCCCGCTGTCCGAGATAGACCTCGGAAGGAAGGCCGTCGCTCAGCACAGCCCAGGCCGGGGCCCCGGTGAGCTGGTTGAGGCTGGTCGGAGAACCGCCCGGCAGCGGGGGCGGCACCGGCCGGGGCAGGTAACGCGAGTAGGCGTTCTCGTGCATGTCGAGGATCACGTAGATCCCCTCCTCCCGCGCCCAGCCGACCACCTGCGCGATCCGGTCGAGATACTGGCGGTTGTAGTGGCCGGGCTCGGGCTCCAGCAGGCTCCAGGAGAGCGCGAGCCGGAGTACGTCGAAGCCGAGCGCCGCCATCTGAGAGAGATCGTTGCGGCAGAGGGGTGGCTGCCAGACCATTGCGGAGTTGGCAGGACAGCGGCCGCCCAGGTAGGCGGCCGCGTCGATGGGGTGGAAGGGCGGGGGATAGAGCAACCGGTTGTCGACTCCCGACCAGTAGTCGACCAGGCCGCCGCTGACGGCGCCCCGGAGGATCACCCGGCGGCCCTCCGGGTCCGCGATGTAGGGCAGGGCGGCGGAGGGATGGGCGACGTGCAGCCAGGCGGGAGCACCGCCCTTCGCCACGCTCACCGGCGCTGGCCGCACGGCCAGGGCCGCGAGGTCGGCACCGGGATAGGTAAGGGCGGCCAGGCCCACGGCGAGGGCCGCCATCAGGGCGGGGCGCAGCAGCCGGCTCAAAGCACGCCGGAGAGCAGGAAGCGGGCCACGCCCAGGATCAGAAAGCCGGTCGACAGGGAGCCGGCCACCAGCCCGAACGCGGCCCGGCCCTCCCCGGTCAGGGTCCCGCCGGAGGCGGCCATGGCGCGCAGCGAGCGCCACCCCGACACGATGGCAAAGGGCCCAAGGAGGCCGAGGGGCAGGCTGATCAGTCCGAGCGCAAAGGCACGGTTGGCGCGGCGTTCGGTTCGAGACGCGACCTTCATCGGCGAGCAAACCCTACTGGACGAAAGAGCGGTCCATCACCGACGGTAGAATCGCCTCGCCAACGTGCCCAGGATGTCATTCCCATGACTGGCGGCGCAGTCAGCCCGGAGGAGCGCTACGCCACGCTCGCCGACACCCTTCTGGCCAGTCCTGAAGTGGGTCTGTCGGAGAAGAGGGGCTTCGGTTCCTCGGCACTGTGGACCAGCGGCAAGATCTTTGTGATGCTGGTGAGACGCCAGCTCGTCGTGAAGCTGCCCCGCCAGCGTGTGGATGCGCTAATCCTGGCCGGGAAGGGCAGGCGCTTCGATCCGGGCCATGGCCGGGCGATGAAAGAGTGGTTCACCATTGAGCCCGGGTACGAAGAGGAGTGGCTGCCTCTGGCGACAGAGGCGCTCGAGTTCGTCTCCTCGAGGCGCTGAGTTGGAAAGCTCCAACAGCGCCTCCCGTGCAGTCCTCATCGAGGGGGCGCGCGGTGGAGTCGCGTTGGGTGCCTGCGTCATCGTTCTCGCGGTCCTGGGGCTCACGCCGTCTCTCTCGTGGCTCCCGGAGCTACCGCTCGTCACGGTCGCGCTCGTTCTTCCTGTCGTCGCCTTCGGGCTGATCGGCCACCGGGCGGCCCTGCGCTCCGGTCGCCTGGCGAGCGGCGCCCTGGCGGGCGCTCTCGCTGGTGCGATCAGCGGCGGTGTTGGAGGCGTCGCCTTCGTGGTCTTCGGCAAATCGGCACTTAACGTGGCGGCCGGGATCCTGCTCGGTGTGGTGGGAGGCGTCCTGGTCGGCACTGCGGGCGCCCTGCTGGGCCGGCGCGCAGCTCGGGTCTAGGCTCGGCCCCGCCTCGAATGGCGCCCGGCAGGCCCCTGAGCGACCAGCGCTTGCGTCGATCGCGCGCCGCCGCCCAGTACCTCCATGAGGCAGGGCGTCTCTCCGCCGTCGACCTGGTCCGGCACCTGACCGGAGTGCAGGCCCAGGTGCTGTCCGCGGCCGGGCTCGCGCTTCGGGCACGCGCCCGGGACGTCGAAGCCGACCAGGTCCGGCGAGCGCGCCTCGAAGAGCGTTCCATCGTCCTGACCTGGGCCATGCGCGGAACCCTGCACCTGGTCGCGGCCGAGGATTACGGGTGGTTGGTGCCGCTGGTGATCCAGCCGCGCCTGGCAAACGCCTACGGGCGGCTGGCACAGGAGGGTGTGCCGGCGGACCAGCCGTCGAAGGCGATGCTCCTGATCGAAGCCATGCTCGACCGCGAGGGCGCCCTCACCAGGCGGGAGATTGCCGAGCGGCTTGGCCGCCAGGGGATCGTGACTGGTGGCCAGGCCATCGCCCACCTGGTCTGGCTGGCCGCCGCCGAGGGAATCATCTGCCACGGGCCGGACCGAGGCGGGGAGCGGTGCTTCGTGCTCGTTCGCGACTGGCTGGCGCCCGCGCGGCCGAGGGAGGGCGAGGCGGCACTCGCCGAGCTCGCCCTGCGCTACCTGCGGGCGCATGGGCCTGCGGAGCCGGCCGACCTCGCTTTCTGGTCTGGCCTGCGGCAGTCGGACGCCAGGCTCGCCTGGCAGGCCGTGCAGCACCGGTTGGTGAGTCTGGAGACGCGCTCAGGCACGCGGTGGGCGCTCCCAGGGCAGGCGGACGCGGACGCCGCCGGCCCCGTCCGGCTGCTGCCTGCTTTCGACGAATACCTCCTGGGCTGGAGGGACAGGCGCTTCGCGGTGCCGGCCGAGCACGCATCCCGCATCAACCGCGGTGGGGGCTGGCTCCATCCGGTTGTGCTCCACGACGGGCGGGCCGTGGCGACCTGGGCCACGGCTCGAACTGCAGCCGCCCTCCAACTCGAGATCCGTCCCTTCGACACGCTGGCCCTCTCGGTGGCGCGCGGCGCCCTCGCCGAGGCCGAGGACGTCGGGCGCTTTCTCCGCACGCCGGTCGATGTCCGGCTTGCCTGACCACCGACCGCTGGTCAGCCGTGCCGCAAGCCGCCCTCCCCTCGAGCTCAGGTACGCAAGCGTGGCGGAAGATGGCCAGGCAGGCGCATGGTTTCAGCTACGTGGCCAACGTCATCGAGGTCCGTGACCTCGTCAAGCGATACAGGAAGGCGGAGAAGAACGCCGTCGACGGGGTCTCCTTCGAGGTGCGCTCGGGCGAGTTCTTCGCGCTGCTCGGCCCCAACGGCGCCGGCAAGACGACGACCATCTCGATCCTCACCACGACGCTCACCCCGACGTCAGGGTCGGTACTGATCGACGGTCGCGACGCGGTCGCGGACGCCGCCGGCGTCCGCCGCCAGGTCGGCATCATCTTCCAGAAGCCAAGCCTCGACATGAACCTCTCGGGTGAAGAGAACGTCCGCTTTCACGCCATGCTCTACGGGCTCTACCCCTACCGGCCGTTCTTCCGTTTGATGCCGCGCCTCTACCGCGAGCAGGTCAGAGAGCTCGCCGGCGTGCTCGGCCTGGAGAAGGAGATCTTCAAGCCCGTGAAGACGCTCTCGGGAGGGATGAAGCGCAAGCTGGAGATCATCCGCGGCCTGATGCACCGGCCGCGTGTGCTCTTCCTCGACGAGCCCACGGCGGGGCTGGACGCCGCCAGCCGGCGCAACCTCTGGAACTATCTGCGCGAGGTTCGTGAGAAGTACGAGACGACGATCTTCCTGACCACCCACTACCTGGAGGAGGCCGAGGAAGCCGATCGCATCTGCATCCTCGACCAGGGCAAGGTGGTGTCCCTGGGCACGCCGGCCGAGATCAAGGCGGACCTGGTCGAGGAGTACCTGATCCTCGACTCCGAGGACCGGCCCGCTCTGCGCTCGGAGCTGCAATCCCTGCAGCTTGGCTTCACTGAGCAGGGGCAGTTCCAGGTGCAGCTCAATGGACACTCGGCGCAGGAGGTGATCCGCTCGCTGGACACTCCCCTGACCGTGCTCAAGACGCACTCGCCCTCGCTGGAGGACGCTTACCTGAAGATCGTCGGGACAGCGATGGAATGACGGAGCTGAGCCCAATTCTGACCATCGCCTCCAGAGACCTCTTGAAGCTCCTCCGAGACCGCACCCGGCTCGTATTCACGCTGGTCTTCCCCTTCATCTTCATCGTGCTGATGGGAGGAACCCTCCAGGGCAATCTCGGCCGCGCAGCCGGCTTCAACTTCATCGGGTTCATCTTCACCGGCGTCCTCGGGATGACCCTTTTCCAGAGCGCCGCGCAGGGACTGATCTCACTCATAGAGGACCGCGAGACAGACTTCAGCCAGGAGATGTTCGTCTCACCGATCTCGCGCTACTCGATAGTGTTCGGAAAGATCCTCGGTGAGACGATGGTGTCGTTCATCCAGGCCATTCCGACCATCGCCCTGGCGCTCGCGCTGCGGGTTCCGCTCTCTCCCTTCCAGGTCCTCTTGCTGGTCCCGGCCAGCCTGGGCGCCTGTCTTTTGGGCGGCGCCTTCGGGGTGGCCGTGATGTCGCTGCTGCAGAACCAGCGCGCCGCTCAGCAGATCTTTCCCTTTCTCATCTTCCCGCAGTTCTTCCTGGCGGGCATCTTCAACCCAATCAAGGTCCTTCCCTGGTACCTGCTGCCTTTCTCTCTCATGTCTCCGCTGCGCTACGCGGTGGACCTGCTTCGCGGCGTCGCCTATACGGGCCGGCCCGAGTACGACAAGGTGGTGCTCTTCAATCCGTTGACCAACCTGCTGGTCATGGCGGCGATGTTCGGCGGATTCCTGCTCGTGGGCACCATGATGTTCGTGAGGCAGGAGACCAATCGCTGACTGATCAGCTAGGCTCAGCCTCGTCCTCGTACCCGCGCGATCCATCTGACCAGAACCGGTGGGTCCTGGTCCTCCGCCTCACCGGCGAAGGTCAGCGCGAAGAGGCTGAGCACGATCAGGCCGCCGCCCATCACCTCCATCGTCCGCAGCCGCTCTCCGAGGCCGATCACGGCCGCCACCGTGCCGAAGACGGGGACCAGGTTGAAGACCAGCGCCGCCCTGCCGGCGGGTATTCGCGCGATGCCGATGTTGAAAAGCAGGTAGGCGCCGGCCGTGCCGAGGATGCCCGAGCCGAGCGCCGCGCCAAGCTGGGCGGTCGTGGCGCTCGGCAGGCCGCTGCCGCGGAGCAGCCAGCTGGCGGCAACCACCGGCGCCACCAGGACTGAAGCCGCCAAGAACTGGTAGGCCGTGATGGTGAGTGCTGGCTCTCGGCCCCCGAAGCGCCGGATGGCGATCGAATACAAGGCGGCGGCGAGAATGCCGAGCACGACCAGCCCGTCGCCGGCCCGTGAAGCGCGATCGGGGCCGTCCGCGCCTTGCGACACGGCCACCAGAGCCGCGCCCATCAGCCCGAGGACCAGCGAGACCACGATCGCGGCTCGCAGACGCTCCCCAAGCAGAAGTGCTCCCAGCATCACGACGAAGAGCCCGTCCAGTGACTCCAGCAGCGCCCCGTGGATGGCGCTGGTCTGGGAGAGGCCGAGGTTGTAGAGAACGTAGCTGAGGGCCGGCTCCAGAAGGCCGAGCAGTGCGTACGTGTACCAGCGCCGCGTCGTCCGCTGGCCGGCGATGGCCAGCGCGAGCCAGAGGACCACAGTCGCGCTGCCGATCTCGACCGCCAGCAGGTCGAAGGCGGTGAGTCCGCGCAGCGCGTACACGGCGAGTGGTGTTGCGCCGCCGAAGAGGAGAGCGGACATGACCAGCGAGAGGTATCCGAGTCGCAGCCGGCCCATCACGGTGCCATATTCTGGAGTCGATTACGATTCCGCCGGTGCCTCACGAGACCCGGCACGAGCTGCCCGTGGACGGGCGGTTCGAGGTGAGCTGATTGAGCGGCGGCGTCTTCACATACGGCAATCCGCCCGTCATCCGTTGGGGACCCGGCTCCCTGCGATTCCTCGAGGACGAGCTCGCCGGACTTCATAGCAAGCGCCCAGCCATAGTGACGACCCGGTCCGTCGCATCCAACGCCGAGGTCATGGACGCGGTCCGTGCCGCCATCGGCGGAGTGAAGGATCCCCCGGTCGCGCTGATCGGCCAGCACGCCCCGGCGGCCGAGATCGATGCCGCGGTCGACCGGCTGGGGGCGCGGCGGCCGGACGTGCTGGTGAGCGTGGGCGGCGGCAGCCCCATCGACGCCGCAAAGATCGTCGCCTTCGAGCTCGCGCGCAGTGGCGAAGAGGGCCGGCGCGTGGCCCACCTGGCCATCCCGACCACGCTCTCCGTCGCCGAGCTCGCCCCCGGCGCCGGCATGACGGACGCGGCGGGTGACAAGGTCGGGCGGCGCGAGGCCGGGATGCTTCCCGACGCCGTCATCTACGACGGCGAGCTGGTCCTGCACACGCCGATGCCGCTCTGGCTGTCGAGCGGCATCCGCGCGCTGGATCACGCGGTCGAGGGCTTTCTGGCTCCTGGTGAGCACCCGTTCTCGGACGTGCTGGCCGCCGACGCGATCCGCCGCCTGTTCGACTCGCTGCCGCGTGCCAAGGAGGCTCCGATGGACGCCGGTATACGCACCGAGAACCAGCTCGGCGCCTGGTTCGGCTACACGCTCCCGGGCCCTACGGCGGCGGCCCTGAGCCACGTCATGGGGAAGCAGATCGGCGCGCGCCACGGGATCCCCCACGGGGTGACCTCGTGTCTGCTGCTACCCCACGTCCTCCGCTATCGGGCCCGTAAGGAGGGAGACCGGGCTGACGCTCTGGCCCATGCCAGCGGCCTGGGGCAGAACGGCGAAGAAGCCGCCGCCGCGATCGAGAGCCTCATCGAACGGCTGGGCCTGCCGCATCACCTCGCCGAGTTCGCCCTGACCGAGCCCGATATCACCCGCGCCGCGCAGGGCGTCGGCCAGAACCACCCCGTCGAAGACCTGATCAAGATCTATCAAGCCGCCTGGTAACAACTCGGTCAATCGCTCCCCTTAAGCGGGAGGAAGGGCTTATTGCCCTCCTTCTTCCCAGAGCGCGAAGACTCGGACCGGTGAGGCTGAGCAGCGCATGAGTCGGAGTGGGATGACCATGATGCTGAAGCCCTGGTGGACGGGGATTCGGTCGATGTTGGCCACGATCTCGGTGTGGTTCACCAGGTACTCGGCGCAGGCGGTGTGGTTGGGGTAGCTCAAGTCGGCAGGATTGTCAGTCGAAGGGGCGTCGGTGAGGATATTGATCACACCCTGATCCAGGATCCATCGAGAAGCCTCGGCGTCGAGCCCTGGATACTGGGTCAAGAACGCAGTGCCTTCCGACCACAAGGTCGACACCCCCGTGTAGTAGAGGAATGCGCCCCCTTCGGGAAGCCGCTCCAGGCCGGCTTCGTCCATGCCCCGCCGCACCCGTTCCAACGTTATGTGCGTGCGCGGCTGAACGTCCGAAACGTCGATCCAGACCGCTTCGGTGAAACACTTCTCGATCGGAAAGGTGTCGATCGTGAGGTCGGGCCGGTCGGGGTTGTAGTGGTAGACCGCGTCCAGATGCGTGGAGTCGTGGTCACACAGCGAGATGCCGTTGACTGTGTAGCCGCGGAACGGCGTGTCCGGGAGTCGGAGCAGGGACTCCTGGTGCGTCATGTGTGTCCAGATCGCGACCTTCATGTGTCCGGGATAGACGGGGATCTCCGGTGAGAGCTCGCGCGAGAGGTCGAGGACCTTCAAGCGCTTGCCGAAGAAGTTGATCTCCGCAAGGTCCGTGTAGCGTCGGGGTTCCGCTCTGGTGGCCACTGTCTTCACCTCCGCTCCTGTTTCAAAACCGGTCCAGGCTGCGCCGCCGCCGACGGTGGAGACCGGATCAGCCGATCGAAGACCGGGCCTGGCAGGCGCCGGCTGCTGACCGACTTGAAATCCGTGTCCAGTTGGAGCATAAAGAGAGAGAGGCAGGTTGGGCCGCCGCGCTCCCTGCCGGCGGGAATCCGGCGGAGCAAGTCAAGGACCTCATGGGGGGTGGTGCTATGAAGCCGGCGCCGTTCGCTTATCACGTTCCGAGCGCTCTGACCGAGGCGCTGGCTGTCCTGGACGAGCTGGGCGAGGAGGGCAGGGTCCTGGCCGGTGGCCAGAGCCTCGTTCCTCTCATGAACTTCCGTCTCGCCCAGCCCACTCATCTGGTCGACATCAACCGGCTTGACGAACTGGACTACATCAGGCGAGACGATGGTGTCCTGGCGATCGGCGCTCGCGCCAGGCAGTCGGCCCTCGAGCGGTCTCAGGAGGCCCGCGGCGCTGCTCCTCTGCTGGTCGAGGCCGTTGCCCAGGTGGCCCATCCCCCGGTCCGGCACCGCGGCACCGTCTGCGGGAGCGTGGCCCACGCCGATCCGGCGGCCGAGCTGCCGGCGGCGCTGCTGGCCCTCGATGCAGAGGTCGTGGCGAGCAGCCGCCAGGGGGAGCGCCGCATCCCCATCCACGAGTTCATCAGCGGACCCTTCACGACCACGCTGGCGCCGGGCGAGCTGGTCCGGGAGGTCAGGGTGCCTGTCTCGGGCGCGGGCTCCGGCTATGCCTTCGCAGAGTTCAGCCCGCGCCATGGGGACTTCGCCGTCTCGGGTGCGGCGGTGCTGCTCCAGCTAGAGGCCGGCCGGGTCGAGCGAGCCAGCGTGGCGCTCTGCGGGGTGGCCGGCATGCCGGTCCGGGCCGCGGGCGCCGAGCAGTCGCTTCGGGGGGCGAGGGGAAGCGAGGAGGAGCTGGAGGCGGCGGCCGCCGCGGCCGTGGAGGGCCTGACCCCCAGCGCGGACCTCCACGGCGGTTCGGCTTACCGGCGCCGGATCGCTCGGGTGTGCGTCCGGCGCGCAATCAACCTGGCGTTCAGCCGCGCGAGAGGAGGTGCGTGATGGTCGACCGCCACAGGATCGAGCTTGTCGTCAACGGCGAGACGGAGACTCAGGAGGTCGAGCCACGCCGGTTGCTGGTCGACTTTCTCCGCGAAGACCTTGGGCTGCTGGGGGCGCACATCGGCTGTGAGCACGGCGTCTGCGGCACCTGCACGGTGCTCATGAACGGCGAGACGATCCGCTCCTGCATCACCTTCGCCGTGCAGGCGGACGGCCAGGAGATCACGACCGTGGAGGGTCTAGCGTCAAACGGGAAGTTCCACCCGGTACAGGAGGCGTTCTGGGAGAAGCAGGGCCTGCAGTGCGGCTACTGCACCCCGGCCATGATGCTGCGCACTGTCGAGATCCTCCGCGAAAACCCGAGCCCGACAAGGGATCAGGTCCGAGAGGGTATCGCCAGCCAGCTCTGCCGCTGCACGGGCTACCAGTACATCATCGACGCCGTGCTGGAGGCGGCTCGGACGATGAGCGCCGGTGCCGAGACGGACGGCAAGGTCCTGGTGAAGCAAGGGGCGGGTCCCTCGTCCGCCGAGGCCGCAGCGCAGACGCAGGGTTCGGGACCGGCGCTGGAAGAGGAAGCGGAGGACGCGTCCAGGCAAAAGGAGTCTTGAGGATGGCAGTCACCCAGCAACCGAAGGTGGAGCGGAAGTGGATCGGAAAGTCGATCCGGCGCGTCGAGGATCCCCGCTTCCTGCTCGGCCGCGGCGCATATGTCGACGACATCACCCTCCCAGGTATGCTGCACGCCGCCATCCTCCGGAGCCCGTACCCGCACGCGACCATCAAGAGCATCGACGTCGAAGCAGCCCGCAGCCTGCCAGGCGTCGTGGCGGTTGTGACAGGGGCGGAGGCCGCGGAGCTGTGCGCCCCCATGCCCGACTTCGGACCGGCACCGGACAAGCACGTCTGGCGATGCCTCGCCGTCGACAAGGTCCGGTACGTAGGTGAAGGAGTCGCCGCCGTGGTCGCCAAGAGCCGCTACCTGGCTGAGGATGCGCGCGACCTGATCCAGGTCGATTACGACCCGCTTCCGCCCATCGTCGATCCGGAGCAGGCGCTGGAGGCGGGGGCGCCCCTGGTACATGACGCTCTGGGCTCCAATGTGGCCTACGAGCGCACCTTCACCTTTGGCGACGTCGACAAGGACTTCGCCGAGGCCGAGGTGGTGGTGTCCGACCGGCTCCGCTGGAACCGATCGGGCGGTCAGCCCCTGGAGACTGTGGGCGCGGTAGCCCACTACGACCTGGGCACCGGGATGATGACCATCCACTGCAACTCGCTCACCTTCTCGCACTTCCTGTTCATGATGGCCAACACGCTGAAGGTCCCCAGCAACAAGCTCGATGTCAAGCCCGTGAACGCAGGCGGCAGTTTCGGATCCAAGTTCTGGGCGGTGAAGGTGGCGGTGCTCTCGGGGATGCTCTCCAAGCGGGTGGGCCGCCCGGTAAAGCTGGTCGAAGACCGAATCGACAACATCAGCAACTGCGATCACCACGGCTCCGACCGTGTCTATTACGTCGAGATGGCGGCGATGAAGGACGGAACGCTGCGCAGTTTGCGGCTGAGGACCATCGACGACTACGGCGCCTACATCCAGTTCGGAACCGGTACGCATGGCAACTCTCTGGCGCAGCTGGTGGGACCCTACCGCATCAAGACCGCGCAGTACCAGGTACAGGCCGTGCTGACCAACAAGTGCCAGCAGGGAGCCTATCGCGGCTTCGGCTCGGAGGTGACCAACTGGATGGTCGAGCGCATGGTTGATCTGGTGGCGCAAGAGATCGGCATGGACGCTGTCGACATCCGCCGGCGCAACTTCATCCAGCCCGACCAGTTTCCATATTTCATACCGACCGGAAACATGTATGACAGTGGCAATTACGAGGCAGTGCTGGACAAAGCGCTCAGCATGATCGACCTCGAGCACTGGCGTGCAGAGCAGAAACGGCTGCGCGAGGAGGGCCGCTACATCGGCATCGGGGTCATCAGCGCCCAGGAGCGAAGCGTCTTCTCGGCCACAGAGTTCTGGTTCTGGTTCGACGAGCCCGCGGCGAAAGTGACCAGCTCTCCGGAGAGCGTGACGCTGACCGTGGACGGCGCCGGAAACATCACGGCGACTCTTTACTCCTGTGCCTTCTGGGGCAACAGCGCCGAGACGATGGTGGCGCAGCTGGTCGCCGAGGAGTTCGACGTCGAGCCGCAGAACGTGAACATCGTCTATTCCGGATCCAACCGAAGCCTACCGGCGACTGGTCCGGGAGGCAGCCGCTTCACTGTCATGGTGGCCGGCGCTGTCCAGGGCGCCTCGACCAGGATCAAGGAAAAGATGTTCAAGGTCGCCGGGCACCTGCTGGAGGCCGACGTTGGCGACCTCGAGTGGACTGATGGTGCGGTCCGGGTCAAGGGCGTGCCTGAGCGCTCCAAACCCATGGCCGAGATCGCGGCGTGGCTGCACCTCTTCAAGCACAGCCTCCCGGACGACATAGAGAGCGGCCTGGAGGCGAGCAAGGTGTACGACCATCCGTACACAACGATGCCGTCCGACGACCGTACCAACCTCGGCGTCTTCTACCCGTTCATGGGCAACGCCTGTCACATCCCGGTCATCGAGGTTGACATCACGACCGGGCATGTCACGTTTCTCCAGTACGTGGCGGTCCACGACGCGGGAACGCTTGTGAATCCGCGTTCGCTCGGCGGCCAGATAATCGGGGGGACCGCGCAGGGGATCGGCACCGCTCTTTATGAGCGGTACGTGTACGACAAGGACGGCCAGCTGCTGACCTCCAGCTACATGGACTATCTGATCCCGAGTGCGATGGAAGTCCCGGATCTCGAGATCGGCCATGAGGAGACGCCCTCGCCCTTCACCGTCCACGGCATAAAAGGGGGCGGCGAGGGTGGTCGCATGATGACGCCTGCCGCCCTTTCAGCCGCGATCGACGACGCTTTGGCACCCTTCGGCGTGCGCTGCAACGAGCTGCCCGCCACCCCCGAACGGATCGTCAACTGGATCGAGGAAGGCAGGTCCCGCCAGCCAGAACTCACGGAGTAATCCCCAGCCCTCAATCCCTTTTCCTCCCCCTTGCTGTCGTTACGGCTAGGGGGAGGAAACTCTCTCTTTGTCGAGGAACAGTGTCGAGCGCATGTTCTCCTCGTTCTGAGCGTTGGGCAGTGGCCTGAGGTCTCGTCTGACCGCGGGTCCCGCTCTGTTCGCGTCTGGCCAGTCGAGCTCGAGCAGATTGCCTCCCGGGTCGCGGACGTACATCTGAACGATGTTGCCGGGCAGCTTATAGAGGTGGTAACCGAAGGCCTCATCGTCCAGGATCTGCTTCGCCTTGGCTTTCTCGTACAGCTCATCGATCTCGTCTACGGTGAAAGCCAGATGATGATGACTGGGTGCCGCACCGGGACGTTCGAAGAGGTGCACCTGTAGATCGCCTATCCGCATCCACTGAACCGGAAGGCCGAAGTTGGGAGTGGGCACGGGTTGCAGGCCGAAGAGCTCGACGTAGAAATCAACCGACTCCTGAAGATGCGAAGCGCTGATGCTCACGTGATTCAAGCTGGTCGCTGTCACTCGCTCTCTCCTCATCTGACGGTGCTCTCGCTGGCAGACACCGCCGCAACGAAAGCAATCCGTGGTGTCGAACGCCTGGCAGATAGAGCTTACCGCCTGTGTGGTGATCCGCAGCATCCGTGTTGGCAACCGCCTTGAACTACGGTCCGTTGCCATGCCATCCGGGTAGAGTCAAGCCGATGCGGCAGACAGGCTTCCTCGGCAGAGCGATTCTCCAGCAGTGCTCGACACTCCGGTCAGGACCGGTCTAGCGGGTGGCTCGCGGCCGGGGGCGCGAGAAGATATCCCGCCGGCTGGGTGTGGACCTGGGCTTCAAAGGCCTGCGCGCGGCGCGGGGCAAGGGCGCTCTCGCCCGCCGTCCCTTTCCGCCAGGCCAGCACGGCCGGAGGTCCCGGCGGACCCGGTCGGAGTACCTGCGCCAACTGCAGGAGAAGCAGAAGGCCCGGTTCTTCTACGGCATCCGCGAGGGCCAGCTTCGCCGGTACTTCGACCAGGCCTCACGCTCGCAGGAACCTACCGGGGAGGCGCTCGTACGATTGCTGGAGTCACGCTTGGACAACGTGCTTGCCCGTCTCGGGTTGGCCGCGACTCGTGCCCAGGCGCGCCAGTTCATCGCCCACGGGCACGTCCTGGTCGACGGTGAGCGCGTCGATATCCCTTCCTACAGTCTGGATGTGGGCCAGGAGCTGAGAATCCGTCCTGGCAGCCGCATCCAGCCGCTGGTCGAGGAGGCCCTGGACCTTGCCGCCGAAGTCCCGCCGTGGCTGGAGCTGGATCGGGAACGGAGTGCCGGCAGGGTGACGCGGCGGCCGCAGCGATCCGAGGTACACGCGCCTTTCGACGAGACGCAGGTCATCGAGTTCTACTCTCGCTGAGCGCCGGCGGCGCGGACCTCAGGGGAACCCGACCGAGACGAGCCACGTCGTGCTGATGCGTCAGTTCGTGACTCGCCAGCCTCCGGGCGCCCGGTTAGGATCTGCGCGATTTGCGGTTTGCCATCTCAGGTCAGTTCTCGCAGAGCCCGGATGCAGTATTCGCGCAGCTCTCCAACTTCGAAGAAGTACCTTCCTGGCAGGACGAGACGCTGGAGGTGCACCGCGACGCGTCCCATCAGAACTTGAGGCTGCACAGCATGCGAGCGAGCCCCTTCGGGAAGGTGCAGGTCTCATCAGAGATCGTCGAGTTCGACGCTGCGCGCCGGATGTATTCGGAGCGTTTGCTGAACACGGTCATGGTGGGCTCGACGTTTCAATGGTCGGTCGCCCCGACAGCAACCGGATCGGTCGTGACGGTCGACATCGACCTGATCCTGGAGGAGCAGTTCCCGGCCATGCCCGAAGAGGTTTCTCAGATGGTCCGGGGGCGCATCAGCGAAGCGCTCGGCCAACTCAAGTCGCGACTGGACAGCGAGCAGCCGGGCGAGCGCAGTCCGTAACAATCCCTTAAACGCGTTTTAGCACGGCAGCCGACGACTGTCCTGGTCTGGCAAACCACTCGGCTGTGTCCCATTCACAGTATTGACAACAGAGCGCGTTCCTGGTTGGGTTGAGGTGCTCGATCCATTGCTGAGGGAGGCTGTCGATGGCAAGCCGTAGGCCGATGCTGGCCACATCAGATCGGCTGCTCCTGGTCAAGCGAGTGCGCCAGATGAACTGGAGCGTCAAAAGGGCAGCCGAGTCCGCCGGCGTCTCACGGATGACCGTCTATAAGTGGCTGCACCGATTTGACGCGGAGGGTCCGGCGGGATTGGCCGACCGCTCCTCACGACCAGTCAACTCGCCGCGAAGAACCCCCGCCGATCAGGTCGCCGCCGTGCTCGAGCTCAGGCGCCGTTGCTGGGGCCCACATAGAATCGGGCCCGCGCTGGGAATTCCCCGGTCGACCGTGTACGCCATCCTCCGCCGCGAAGGCGAATCCCGCCTCCCCAGATAGAGAAAGATAAGGCAGCTCCACACTCAGCGGTACTCGCTGGACGAGGTCGGCACGGCTGTCTCCGACCTGGAGCGGAGACGCATCAAGGGCCGCGGAGTCCTGATCCCGAACGGGGCCGGCAGCCCAGGGGCCGCACGGGAGGCGACGCAGCAGCAAAGCACTCGATAGGCCCGCAGCGAATCCCTCCGCCTCCGACCGGGCTCTCAGCCGAACGTGCAGTCCAGGGTGACCTTGTCCAGCGCGCTCTCGAGAACGGCGAGCTCCTGATCGTCCAGCCGGGCCACGAATAGATCGAAGACCTCGCGCGCATGGACCGGCGCCGTCTCGGCCAGGCGGGCCACGCCGGCGTCGGTCAGTGCGACCACGACGCCGCGCGCGTCGGCATCGGCATTGGCTCTACGAACGAGGCCCTCAGCAACCAGCCGCCCGACACGGCGGGTCATGCCCGACCGTGAGATGAGCGCCCGCGCCGCCAGCTCTGTCATGCGCAGCTCACCACCGGCGACCGCCAGCTGAGCGAGCACGTCGAAGTCGGCCAGGGCCAGGCCGGTCTCCCTTTCGAGATCCGTCTCGAGCTGGCGCATCAGGGTTGCGTGCGCTCGCAGCAACGAGGTCCAGGCCCCCAATCCGCGCCGGCCCGGCAACTCCTCCGCCACGAGCCGGTCGAGGAGACCAGCGACGTCAGGTTCCGAAAGTACTTGCATTTGCAATCAACTAAGAGTACGGTGTTTGCGCTTGCAATATAACAGCGGAGCAGCCCTCAGCGGAGCAGCCCGCAAGGAGTGCCCATGATCAACGAGCTTCAGCCCGACCTCGACCGGTCGATAAGTCGTCGGTACGGGACCGTTGCGGACGACGCCCAGGTGAGGCGGACTGCCGCAGCCCTCGAGGCCAACGGAATGAGCGTGCTGCTGGCCGCCGACGCCGCAGACGCGAGACGGATCGTTCTGGGTCTCATCCCGGACGGATCGCATGTGTATCACGGCGCGTCGCAAACGCTCGAAGTCTCGGGCATCACCGAGGAGATCGAAAAGTCGGGTCGCTACGAGCCCCTGCGCCCGCGGATCTGGAGCATGGACCGCCAGACCCAGGCCGACGAGATCCGCCGCCTGTCCGCGTCCCCGGACGTGATGCTCGGCAGCGTCCACGCGGTCACCGAGACAGGAGCGCTGGTTGCCGCCTCGATGAGTGGCAGCCAGCTCGGTCCCTACGCCACCGGCGCCGGGCGCGTCATCCTGGTCGTGGGGACGCAGAAGATCGTGTCCGACCTGGAGGAGGCCCTTCGCCGCATCGATGAGTATGCCTTCCCGCTCGAGGATGCTCGCGCCCAGGCCGCCTACGGCATACACAGCGCGGTGAGCAAGGTGCTCATCATCAACCGAGAAATCACGCCTGGCCGCATCACCGTCGTCTTGGTCGACGAGGCCCTCGGGTTTTAGGCCGACAAGTGGAGGAACAGGCCATGGCCACTCAAATTGACACAGCGCAGCGCGAAATCGTCCTGGTCGAGGACGCCCACGTTCGTCCAATGATGGGCCAGAGCGTCCTCGAACCCTTGCCGTCAAGGCACATCCCGTACTCGTTGGTGGACCCCTACATCCTGGTCCACGAGGCCGCCGTCCGGATCAGCCCGGAGATGGCGGGTCTGGATACCACACACCCGCATCGTGGGTTCGACAATCTCTGGTACGCGGTGTCGGGCGCTTCGAGCACGGGCCACAGCACCGGACCCGGTGGCGCCATGGAGCGGGCCCGGCTGGAGGCCGGATCGCTCCTCAAGCTCCGAACGGGGCGCGGCATCTTGCATGCGGAAGGAATCGGAAAGGACGAGCTCGAGGAGGGCAAGGCCGGGACCGAGATGCGCGGGGTGCTTTTTTGGGTGAATCTCGCGCGCAAGGACAAGGCCGCCGAGCCAAGCGCCCAGCTGTTGCCACCGCACGAGGTGCCCGTCCGGCAGGAGGGCGACGCGATCGTCCGGGTGCTGGTCGGCGAAGGCTCCCCGGTGGAGCTCGGGACGCCCGGGCTCATCCTGGACGTCGAGTTGCCGAGGGGCGGAGGCTTCAGCAGTCACGTCCGGACCGAGTTCAACGGGTTCGTCTACCTACTGGAAGGGGAGGCGGGCTTCGGTTCCAACCGACGGCGGGCTAGCCGTTCCCAGATCGCGGTTCTGGGACCGGGTGATGCGCTGGCCGTCGAGGAGGCGCAACCAGGGACGCGGTTCATGCTCATGGCCGGGAAGCCGTACGGAGAGACACCCATCTATAACGGACCCTACGTGGACTGACGGGGGGTCCAAGGCTGAGTCAGAACGACCACAGGCAGCCGATCATCTCGGCCTGAGCCTCATTCATCAGCCGACCGCCTGCGGGAGACACGAAAGCTCGCGCAGGCGGCGGGGCTGAGTAGCACGCACCCACCCGGCAGCTGGTCGAAGAGCCGACATATGTCGCCTTCTCTTTAAGTCGGGCTGACGTTTAAGGTCAAAGCTTCAACGGCTCCGGGCGGCGACGCTCGATGAAGCAAGAGGTAGGCTGGAGGCTACCTAGTGACTTCCGGCTCCAGTGCCAAAGTGAATCCGAGCAAATTTGACTGGCGGGCAGCTAAGTTGCCCTTGAAGCCGATCCGCTTGTCACCCCTCAACTAGCCGTGTTCGGCCAACTGGTGATGGTGGTCATCGCCGCTCTGCTGGGGCCGGCCCTCGCGGCCGGCAGACGACCGCTGTTGCCAGTCCTGGTTGGTGAGTTGGCGGCGGGTGCTCTCATCGGCCGGACGGGATTCCGCATTTTGGACCCCGCAGCCGCCCCCATGCCGGCGTTGTATGCGATCGGTTTCGCGATGCTAATGCTGAGTGTCGGAACTCAGGTGGACCTGTCCTCCGCACAGCTTCGACAGAGTCTTTCCCGCGGTGGCCTGGCGCTCTTGGTCTCCCTGGCGGCGAGCCTTCTTGTGGGCCAGGCCATCTCACTCACGCTTGGCATCGACCACGCGTTGCTGTTCGGGATTTTGCTTGCCGGCATTTCGGCGGCCGTGGTCTTCCCTTGTATCGAGGAACGCGCCCTGAGCGGATCGGCGATCGCGTTTCTGACCGCCTGGGTGGTACTGGCTGACGGGTTCACCGTCCTGTTGATGCCGCTGACGTTGATCGGACCGGGCCATCTGCTTCTGGCCCTGGCCGGCGATGCGCTGATCATTGCGGCCGGCGCTGGCATCCTCTGGCTGTCGCACCGAGCCATCAGGCACGAGGCAGTGAGTTCGGCGTTGCGCGAAGGATTTCGACAGTCGCGCCAACGCGGGTGGGCCCTGCAGCTCCGCTTGTCGATCCTGATCCTGCTGGTGCTGGCGGCGATCGCCGAAGGCACGGGGGCCAGCGTACTGGTGGCCGGGTTCGTGGCCGGGGTGGTCCTGGCGCAGCTGGGTCAGCCCGAGCGTCTGGTCGTACAGCTGAGCGGCGTGGCCAATGGCTTCTTCGTGCCGGCGTTCTTCGTGCTCCTGGGAGCCACTTTGGACCTTCGCCAGTTGGTTACCGACCCGGTCGCAATTGCGCTCGGCGTCTTGCTGGCGGTGGGGTCTGTCACCGTCCATCTCCTCGGCGCCGCCGTAGCGGGCCAGGACCGGCGATTCACAATCGGTCTGCTGGCCTCGGCGCAGCTCGGATTGCCGGCCGCAGCTGCAGCGCTTGGTCTCTCGAGTCATGCTCTCAGCCCGGCCCTGGCGGCGGCGCTGGTCTTCGGCGGCTGCCTTACGTTAATTCCCACGTCGGTGGCCTCCGCGCTGCTGGCTCGCGGGCAAGCCTCGACACATATGGGCACCGGTAAGCCTGGGCCGAAGCTGGTCGATTGAGGCTGTCAGTCCGGCTTGACGGCCTTGGCTCGACGGCCGAGGGCCTCTGCGGTCCGTAGCACGAACTCTCGGACGGAGGCCTCGGCGACGCGGTGCATCAGCGCTTGATCGACCAGCTGGCCAGCGAGCCGCCCAGGTGGCTCATAGCTGGCTTCAAAGGACAGACGAGAACGTCCAGCCTCAACAGCGGCCAGCTCGAACTGGCCTCGCAGCTCGGGAAAGAGGGAAGGCATGCCAGCCGACTTCCAGGAAATGAAGATCTCTGATCGATCGGGATAGATGGTTGGGGGCGCGACCTCCACCTCGACCGTACGCGCCACCCGAGCGCTCCCAATATGCACTGCGAGTTCCGTGATCAGCCGCTTTCCGGCATCATTGGCGAGGCTCGGAAGCCACTTTCCCGGATCAGCAAGCAGCGCCTTCTGGACTGACGCGTAGGGCTGGTCGATGATCTCTTCGACCCGCAGGTCCATCCTCAGCTCCCGGATCGAGGGAGCCAGACCAGCGCCGAAGCGGCAACAGCCCCTTGTGTCCCGTGTAAGCCGCGCCCGGGGCGGTCCGTTCTCAAGTCCTTCTGCCTGACCTGGCCAAGAGCGCATCCGCCGCACACCTTCCAGGATCTCCTCTGCGGTTCTTGCCATGGACTTGCTTGTTAAGCCTGACGGGTCGGACTGGCACCGCTCAGCGGCTCATCACTCGCCGAACACGTGCTTCTTCAGCCAGGGGTTGCGGAAGGCACCGCGGGGATCTAGCCGCTCGAGCAGGCGGATGAAGTCCGGCCGGCGCTCGTAGAGGGGAGCGATCGCGGCGGCATCGGCCAGGAAGACCTTGCCCCAGTGCGGGCGCGCCTCGAAGGGGGCGAGAGCTGCCTCGAGGTCGAGCAGCACCTGCTCGACCTTGTCCTGGTCGGGCATCCAGGTGAAGTGGAAGCAGGTGGTGTCCTGCCCGTACTGCATGCTCATCCACAACCTGTCCGCGGCCACGGTGCGCATTTCGCAGACCTGAAGGACCCCTCGCATCCTGTCTCCCAGGCCGCGCAGGCTCTCGATCGCGGCCAGCGTGTGCCGGCGCGCCACAACGTACTCGGACTGGAGCTCCTCTCCAGTGCTCGGTGTGAACTCCATGCGGAAGTGTGGCAGGCGCTCGGACCAGAGACCGGGGCGCCCCAGCTGCGGCGAGCAGTTGGTCGGGTCGAGACCGAGAACCGGGTGCCGCTCCACTGTCGACGCGACCGCGCCGAAAAGGTCGCCGCGCTCAACCTCAGGCGCGTCCGTCACCCGGCTCTTGACCCAGACCTGGTCTACGTCGTCGCCCCAGCGGGTGAAGACGCTCACGCTGTAGCCAGAGGCGCTGATCTCGTCGAAATGGTCGAACAGGGCCTTCCAGCCGAGGCCCTCGAACGCTCGTGTCCGCACCTCGTAGGCGGTCTCCACGTCAAGGATGAGGCGGGTCACCGCGCCCACCGCACCGAGGCCGACGACCAGGCCGTCGAAGTCGGCGTCCCCTCGGGATGCGGTGACGACCTCGCCCGTCGAGGTCACCATCTCCAGGCCCGCGACGGCAGTCGCCAGGTTTCCGTTCTTGTCGCCCGAGCCGTGTGTCGCGGTCATGACGGCACCTGCGACGGAGATGTGCGGCAGCGAGGCGAGGTTGTGCAGAGCGAGGCCCTCCGCCCTCAGCGCCGCGGCGAGCTCACCATAGGTGAGGCCAGCCCCGAACCCGACTGTGCCCTGCGCGTGGTCGACGGTCACGTCGGAGGGCAGCTCGCGGAGGGTGATCATCTCGGCAGAATCCGCGATGCCGTTGAACGAGTGCCGTGAGCCGAGCACGTGCACGTTGGGCGCGCCGGCGATGATCTCCTGCAGCTGCTCCACGGTGGAGGGCCGGTGCAGCTCGGTGCTCTGATATTCGTAGCTGCCCGCCCAGTTGGTCTCCGGTCGGGAAGTCCGCATATGGTGATTCAAGCACTTGCGTTCGGATCTGTACCGGCGGAGGGCTGTTCAGACAGCGATCAGGCGGGGACGAATCGGTAGATCGGACCGTCGAGGGACAAGGCATAGATGGCGCCGGCCTGGTCGACTCCGAAGGAGGACAGCTGCGGTACCCGGACTCCAAGCTGTCTCGGCTGGCTCACGCTGTCGCCGCTGGTGGCCACCGCGGCCAGCCAGCCGGCGCAGTAGTCGCCGTATAGGTAGGAGCCGCGGAGCTGCGGCAGGGCCGAGGCCCTGTAGACGTAGCCGCCGGTCACAGAGCAGGCGCCGCCGTCGTGCGAGTACTCGACGACGGGTGGCACCGCCCCTGAGGGAGCCTGGCCGTGGTAGGGATGGGTGCCCTCCAGGCGGTTCCAGCCGTAGTTCTGCCCTCCGCTGCTGCCCGCGGGCTGGCGGTCGATCTCCTCCCAGGAATCCTGGCCCACGTCAGCTATCCAGAGGTCGCCCGTCGCGGGGTCGAAGGAGAACCGCCAGGGATTTCGCAGCCCATAGGCCCAGATCTCGGGCAGGGCGTCGCTGCGACCGGCGAAGGGATTGCCGGGCGGAATGCCGTACGGCTTGCCCCCCGCCGGCCGGGATGAGATCCGAAGGATCTTGCCCAGCAGCGTGCGCAGTGACTGGCCGTTGTCGTGGGGATCGCCCTCGCTGCCCCCGTCGCCCAGCCCGATGTAGAGATCGCCATCGGGCCCGAAGGCAAGCTGACCGCCGTTGTGGTTGGGATAAGGCTGCTTGACGAAGAGCAGCTCGCGGCGGCTCGACTGATCCACGCCGCCCCGCACGGCGTACTCCACGATCCGCGTGTCCCCTGCGGTGTCGGTGTAGTCCAGGTACATGTAGCCGCCGTCCGGCGAGAAGGCTATGCCCAGCAGGCCCTGCTCGCCCCCGCTGTGGAGCATGTGGCTGATGTCCAGCACCGGCTGGCCATCGAGCTGCCCGTCGTGGAAACGGCGGACCCGGCCACCCTGCTCGATGAAGTAGATCGCCGAGTCACCGTTCCGAACCGCCATCCCAGTCGGAGAGCTGGCCGTGGCCACCTCGGAGAGTCGGATATGAGCACCGCCGAGTTCTGTGACTGTCCTGGAGGGACTGGCCGTGACGGCCTTGCCCGGCGGCGTCCCGGCCCCGCCCGCCTGGACGCAGGCGAGCTGCAGCAAGACCATGATCCCCGTTATCGAGCCCACCACCAGCCGGCGCACTTGGCAAGGTTACCCACGGAGGTCTTCGGGCTCTATCTTTCAGGTGAGGATGCGAGTTCGCGATGCCGGACGGGTACGAGATCTGGTTTGGAGGGAGTGATGCCTATACCGACACTCGATTTCGGAAGAACCGGCCACAAGAGCACGCGCGTCGTCTTTGGCGGCGCGGCGCTGGGCAGTGTCAGCCAGGACACCGCCGACCGTACGCTGGAGGTCCTGCTCCGCTACGGCGTGAACCACATCGATGTCGCGGCCGGCTACGGGGAGGCCGAGGTGCGGATCCGGCCCTGGCTTCGAGAGCACCCAGGCAGGTTTTTTCTGGCCACCAAAACCGACGGCCGCACCGCCGAGGCGGCTCGTGAGCAGCTGCACAGGTCCCTTGACCGAATGGGCGTCGACCATGTTGACCTCTGGCAGCTGCACAGCCTCGCTGACCCGATCGAGTGGGACACCGCTCTGAGCCCAGGGGGTGCCCTGGAAGCTGCCGCGGAGGCGAGGGAGCAGGGACTGCTGCGTTGGATCGGTGTCACCGGGCACGGCGTGCAGATCGCAGCCGGGCACCGGCGCAGTCTGGAGCGCTTCGACTTCGACTCGGTGCTGCTCCCCTACAACTACCCGACCATGCAGCTCCCCTACTACGCCGAGAACTTCAACGCGCTGGTCGAGACCTGCGGCGAGCGTCGGGTCGCCGTGCAAACGATCAAGTCGATGGCGCTGCGGCCCTGGCTGGGACGCCCGCACACCCGGTCCACCTGGTATGAGCCGCTGGACGCGCAGGGGGACATAGACATCGCCGTCTGGTGGGCGCTCGGCCGGCCGGGCATCTTCGTCAACTCGCTCGGCGACGTCGATGTGCTGCCCAAGATGCTGGACGCCGCCAGCCGCTTCGAACGTCCAGCCGAGGACGCGGAGATGAAAGCGGTGGTCGAACGGTCCCGCCTCGAGCCAATCTTCGTCTAGGGGGAGGGAACGATCTTTTAGCCGGGGCCCAGGGAGCGGAGGAAGAAGCGTAGGTTGGCGGGGCGTTCGGCCAGGCGCCGGAGCAGGTAGGGGTACCAGGCCGAGCCGAAGGGTACGTAGACCCGCACCCGGTAGCCCGCTCGGGCCAGTTCCTGCTGCAGGTCGCGACGGACGCCGTACAGCATCTGCACTTCGAAGCTCTGCCGGCCCAGCCCGCGCCGCCGGGCGGCGGTCTGCGCGTAGCCGATCATGGCGCCGTCGTGCGTCCCGAAGGCGGGGTCCGGATGGTGGTCGAAGAGCCAGTCGGTCAGCTCCCTGTAGCGCGCCGAGAGCTCCTCCTGGGACTGCAGAGCCCGGTCCTCGGGCTCGGAGTAGGCGCCCTTGACCAGGCGGATGGGCGTCCCCAGCTCCGCCAGGGAGCGCAGGTCTCCCGGCGTTCGGTGGAGATAGGCCTGGACGGCCAGCCGCGGCGGAGCGTGAGAGGCGGCGAGCCGGCGGTAGACCTGCAGCGTGGCGTCGACCACATCGGAATGCTCCATGTCGATCTCGAGACGCATTCCTGCGCCCTCCGCCTGGTCGCATAAAGACGCAATGCGGCTCAAGCAGCCCTCCTGGTCGATGAGCAAGCCGAGCTGGGTGAGCTTGACCGCCACCGTCGTGTCGACCGCCTGCTGCCGGGAGGCTTGCAGCGCGGCGGCGTAGTCCGCGGCGGCTCGCTCGGCCATGGCGGTCTCGTGCACTCCCTCCCCGAGCTCGTCCAGGATCCCTCCGATTCCTGAGCGGTTCTCACGAGCGATCACATGCAGGGCGTCCTGAAGGGTGTCGCCGGCGACAAATCGGCGGACCATCGACCGCGACAGAGGAGTCCGCTGGACGATCCGCTGGGCACCGGGGCGGCCGCCGAGCCAGAGAAGGGCTCGCCGGGTCACGCTCATCCTGCGGAAGCGTACACCTCGAATTGCACTGCCGTCGGCAGTCGCGAGCACTGCTGCAAACGGTTGACCGAAGGCCGCGCGAGGTGTATCCCTCTAGTCAGCCATTGGCGGAGGGCGGTTCAGAGAACTGGGGGTTCGGCAGTGGAAATTACGCGAGACAGGGCGGTCTGGATCTACGAACGCATGGCCTTGATCAGGGTCTTCGAGGAGAGGGTCGCCCAGCTCTTCGCAGACGGCCGGATCGCCGGCTTCGTTCACCTCTACGCCGGCGAGGAGGCCGTCGCGGTCGGCATCTGCACCCACCTGAACGACGGCGACTTCATCACGTCCACCCACCGCGGACACGGCCACTGCATCGCCAAAGGGGTCGATCCGGGCGAGATGATGGCTGAGCTCTTCGGCCGCCTGGGCGGAAGCTGCAAGGGCAAGGGTGGCTCAATGCACATCGCCGACGTGTCCAAGGGCATGCTGGGAGCCAACGGCATCGTGGGCGGCGGCCCGCCGCTTGCGGCCGGAGCGGCTCTGACAGCCAAGGTGCAGGGCAGCGGAGCGGTGGCTGTGTGCTTCTTCGGCGACGGTGCCGCCGAGCAGGGCACCACGCACGAGGCGATGAACCTGGCTGCGATCTGGAAGCTGCCCGTCGTCTTCGTCTGCGAGAACAACCAGTTCGCCGAGTCAACCCCCGTCAGCTACCACTGCGCGGCCACCAGCATCGCCGATCGGGCGGCTTCCTACAACATCCCGGGCGTGACGGTCGATGGCTACGATGTGGTTGCCGTCTACGAGGCCGCCGGAGAAGCCATCGCTCGTGCCCGTCGGGGCGACGGCCCGAGCCTGCTGGAGGCGAAGACGTGGCGTTACTTCGGCCACTTCGAGGGCGACCAGATCACCTACCGGACCGCTGAGCAGTCGGCGGCCTACCGGGAGCACGACCCCCTGACCACCTTCGCCAGGCAGGCCCAGGACCGGGAACTCCTGCAGAAGGAGGACGTCGACCGAATCGACGCCGACGTCAAAAAGAAGGTGGAGGACGCGATCGAATTCGCCGAGGCGAGCCCCCAGCCGGCGCCCGAAGACGCCCTGACCGACGTCTACGTCGCCTACCGCTGACAGCGCGGACCTGTAGGAGAGAGGACTGATGGCCGTAGCCGTACGTACGCTCAGCTTTCGAGAGGCGATCAACGAGGCCTTGAGCCAGGAGATGGAGCGGGATCCATCAGTGCTGCTGATGGGCGAAGACGTCGCCGGCGGCGCCACCGTTCCGGGGTTCGATCAGGAGGACGCCTGGGGTGGTGTGCTCGGCGTGACCAAGGGGCTCGTCCAGAAGTTCGGCCGGGACCGGGTGCTTGACACCCCGATCTCGGAGTCCGGCTACATCGGTGCCGCGGTGGGCGCCGCGGCGACCGGCCTGCGCCCCGTGGCCGAGCTCATGTTCGTCGACTTCTTCGGCGTTTGCATGGACCAGATCTTCAACCAGGGGGCGAAGCTCCGATACATGTTCGGCGGCAAGGCCAAGGTGCCGGTCGTGATCCGCACCATGATCGGGGCCGGCTTTCGGGCCGCCGGCCAGCATTCGGGCTGCCACTACTCCGTGTTCACCCACATGCCGGGGCTGAAGACAGTGGTGCCTTCCACGCCCGCGGACGCCAAGGGCCTGCTGGCCGCCGCCATCCGCGACGACGACCCGGTGCTCTTCTTCGAGCACAAGCTTCTCTATGACGTCCAGGGCGAGGTGCCTGCCGGGGAGCACCTGATCGAGCTGGGCAAGGCGGACATCAAGCGGGAGGGAGACCGGGTAACGGTGGTGGCGATCGGGCGCATGGTCCAGATGGCACTCGACGCGGCGGAATCGCTTTCCTCCGAGGGCGTCTCCGTCGAGGTCGTGGACCCACGGACGCTGTCCCCGCTGGACGAGGACACGATTCTCTCCTCCGTGCGCAAGACGCGCCGGCTGGTCGTGGTGGACGAGGACAACCCCCGCTGCTCCATGGCCACCGACCTGGTGGCGCTGGTGGCTTCGCGCGCCTTCGACGACCTGGACGCGCCGCCCCAGATGGTCACAGCTCCGCACACGCCGGTGCCGTTCTCCCCAATCATGGAGGACTTCTACGTCCCCACGCCCGAGAAGGTGGCGGAAGCCGTTCGGGCCACGCTCTGACGTCCATGCCTACCGAAGTCCGGATGCCGAAGCTCGGCATGGCGATGAAGAAGGGCAAGGTCAAGAGCTGGCTGGTCGCCGAGGGCGGCCCGGTGGAGAAGGGAGCCCCGCTGCTGGAGATCATGACGGACAAGATCAACGCCGTCGTGGAGGCGCCCGCGTCGGGGGTGCTCGGGAAGGTGCTGGCCGCGGCGAACTCCGAGCTGCCGGTGGGAGCTCTGCTGGGACTGATCGGAGAGCCGGGCGAGGCCATGAACGTGCCCGAAGGGCCCACGCCGGCTGCCGCGAGCGAGACGAGCGCTGCTTCCGCAGCCCCGGTGGCCTCTCCGGCCGCGAAGGAAACGGCGCCGGTGGGAACCGCTGCGGGGTCTCAACCCGAGGTGCTTGCTTCGCCGGCTGCGCGCCGGCTGGCCCGCGACCTCGGCATCGAGATCTCCCGAGTGCCTCCCTCGGCACCTGGCAAGCGGCTCACCACCGATGACGTCGAGGCCTTCGCGGCTTCCGCTCCGCCGTCCGCGGCGGCTGCGCAGCAAGCACTCGTGGAGGTTCCAGCGGGGGAGGCGATCCCCTTCGAAGGAATTCGGAGGGTGGTTGCCGAGCGCCTGCACGAAAGCCTGCAGACGATGGCCCAGGTCACCGTCTCGCGCGAGGCCGACGTCGCTGGGCTGGTAGCCCGCCGCGGTCAGCTGGCACCGGGATTCGAGGCTGCGACCGGACTCCGGTTGAGCTACACGGACCTGCTGGTGGACACGGTCGCCCGACTGCTGCTCGAGCACAGGATGCTCAACTCGACGCTGGAGGATGAATGCATCCGGGTCGCGGACGCCGTGCACATGGGCGTGGCCGTGGCGCTGGAGGACGGCCTGATCGTGCCGGTGATTCGCGACGCGCACACCAAGTCACTCGTAGAGATCGCGCGGGATCGCACCGAGCTGGCGGCGAAGGCGCAGGCGGGGGGCCTGGGACTGGACGAGATCGAGGGCGGGACGTTCACGATCTCCAACCTGGGCGCCTTCGGGGCCGACTCCTTCACCCCGATCGTCAATCCGCCGCAGTGCGCCATCCTCGGCGTCGGCCGGATCGTCGAGAAACCGGTGGTCGTGGCGGGAGAGGTAGTCGTCCAGCCCACCATGTGGCTGTCGCTGACCTTCGACCACCGGCTGGTCGACGGCGCACCCGCCGCCCGCTTCCTCCAGGCGCTGTCCGCCCGCCTGGCCGGATGACCCCGAGCATCGGCCTGATCGTCAACCCGGCAGCGGGCCGCGATATCCGGCGCCTGGTCGGGTTCGCGTCAGTGATGCCGCATCACGAGAAGGCGGCGATCGTGCGCCGGCTGCTTCGGGGACTTGAAGCCGCCGGCGTGGAGGAGGTCCTTTTTCTGCCGGATGGTGTCGGGATAATCGGTGCGGCGACCGACGGCTGCCCGCCCGGGCTGCGGCTGGAACCGCTGCGCATCCCCCTCGAGGGCCGAGCCGGCGACTCGACGGAGGCAGCCCGAAGGCTTGTCGAGGCGAGGGTTGGGGCGATCGTGACGCTGGGCGGAGACGGCACCAACCGCGCGGTTGCGGCCGGGAGCGGCGACGTGCCGATCGTTGCAATCTCGACCGGTACCAACAACGTCTTCCCCAGCATGGTGGAGGGCACGGTTGCCGGGCTGGCGGCCGGCCTGGTCGCCACCGGGCAGGTGGAGGTGGCGGCAGTGACGAGCCGTGCCAAGCGGGTGGAGGTGAGGGTCGGCGAGACCGAGGACTTCGCGCTCATCGACGCCGCGGCATGCCGCGACGCCTTCCGCGGCGCCGCCGCAATCTGGGATCCGGGGCGGGTGACCGCCGTCGTTCTCTCGCGAGCAGAGCCCTGGGCGGTCGGACTCTCGTCCATCGGCGGTGCGCTGAGGCCGGTGGCGGCCGACGAGCCGGGTGGCCTCTACATCGAGCTCGACTCCAGCCCAGGAGCCGTAGGTGTCAGGGCGGTCCTGGCACCGGGGCTCCCCACCCGGGTGGGCATCAAGAGATGGCGGCGCCTGGAGTTGGGTGAAGAGGTGAGCCTGGATGCGACCGGCGGCACCCTGGCGCTTGATGGGGAGCGGGAGCTGCTGGCAAACGGCCCGGTCGCGGCACGCGTGACGCAGGCAGGTCCGCTGCTGGTGGACGTGCGCGCGGTGCTCGCGGGTGCTGTCGTCCCACATGTCTGAGCTGCTGGTGCTGGGGGGCGGGCCGGCCGGCGTGGCGGCGGCCAGAACCGCGGCCGCCATGGGCGCCACCGTGAGCCTGGTGGAGCGGGCTGCCCTGGGCGGCGTCTGCGTACACGCGGGCTGCATCCCCGCCGGTGCCCTCCACCGCACGGCCGAGGTGCTCGACCAGGTCTCCGGCGCCGGGACGGTCGGCGTGGCAGCGTCCCCGGCGGCTGTCGACTGGACGCGAATGCTCAGCTGGGTCGGATCGGTCGTGACCCGGGCGGCCTCCCTCACCCGCGCCTCGCTGGAGGCGGCCGGCGTGGAGGTCCTCAGCGGCTCCGCCCGCTTCACGCCCGCCGGCCGGGTCGAGGCGGCCGGTCGCGTGTTCGAGGGAGTCCCGGTGGTCATTGCCACCGGCGCGGCCTCGTTCGTGCCCGAGGCAGCGGCGAGCCTGAGCTCTCCTGTGCTGACGAACGACGAGGCAATGGCGCTCGACCGCGCGCCGGATCACCTGGTCGTGGCGGGCGCCGGCCGCTTCAGCCTCGAGTGGGCCGACTTCTTTGCCCACCTGGGCTCGCGCGTGACCGTGGCGGCGCCAGGAGATCGGGTGCTCCCCGATGAAGACGGCGACCTCGCCGGCTTCCTGCAGCTGCTCCTCGAAGAGCGCGGGGTGACGTTCCGGCTAGGAACGTCGAGTCTGGAGGAGATGGAGGCTGATGCTGTCCTCTTTGCGGACAGCCGGCGTCCCAACCTGGGGGGCCTGGAAGGGGCGGGCCTGGAGCTGGGTCCGGAGGGCAGCCTGGCGGCCGACCAGGGGGGCAGGACTTCGGTCCCCGGCGTCTTCGCGGCCGGAGACGTGACGGGGCCCCCCTGGCTCTCCAACCTGGCCCGTGCCCAGGGAGCGGCGGCGGCCGCCAACGCGCTGGGCGGCTCGGCGAAGGTCCGTCCCGAGCGCCTGCCCCGCTCGGTCAACACGCACCCCGAGCTGGCAGCAGTCGGCCTCAGCGAGGAGCAGGCACGCGCGCGAGGCCTGGAGCCGGCGATCGGTTGGGGCGAGCTCGCCACCAGCCTCAAGGCGATCACGCTGGGTCAGGACCGGGGCGCGCTGAAGCTGGTGGTCGACCCTGAGTTCGGGGAGATCCTGGGCGCTCACATGGTGGGTCACGGAGCCACCGAGGTGATCGCCCAGCTGGCGGTTGCCATGGAGCTGGAGGCGGACTACCGGGATCTGACCCGGGTCCACCACCTCCACCCCAGCCTCGCCGAGCTGGTCAGCGAAGCAGTAGCCGCCATCTAAAAGAGGTTTCGCTCATCCTTGCGGAGAGGGTCAGGGAGCGAGTACTTCGCTAGCGCTCCGGCCGCTTCCCGGCGCGATCAGACATTCCAAGCGAATAGTCGATCCGGTCCAGAAGAGACCAGTCTCTCTCGCACTCAGACACACACTGGAAGAGCTGTCGCAGTGCACGTCCGAACGGCTGAGAGCGCGGCCTGTAGCCGCCGCAGTCGCACTGTTTCAGCAGAGCGTCACGATGCCTGCATCCCTGGTTGCCGTCGTACTGCCAGTGCGCGGCTTCAGAGTGTCCGCAGGCGCATATTTGTCGCCGCAGCACGTCTTCACCAGCTCGTGGCGCTTGCATCCCCTTCAAGACTCCCTGACAACAAGCGTACAGAAGGCCGGGTCCGCAAAGATGCCTTCGAGTTGAGTCACGCTTTGACGGCTCAGCGGACCCATTTCGCCGTCAGGGCTGTCAGATAGATCTAGTAGAAGAGGTCGATGCCTGAATGTCGGTGACCAATTTCCGTTGACGACGTAAGAGAGCCTGGTTTTCAGGCTTCGACATTCTCAACCGAGGCTGAATAGGAGGTGCGTCCAGAGCGCGTCCAGCCGGGGCGAGGCGGTGAAGAGGGCAGACAGCGCGCCCAGGCCGGCCGGTGCTGCGAGCCCTCTCTGGATCAACCGCTCGAGTCCGAGCCGAGGTCGGAACCAGCGGGCGCAGTCACGCTCGTAGGCCGCCAGGTGGAAGGCCGTGCTGGCCGGCGCTGCCAGCGCCGCGGCCGCCGATCGGGCGGCCATGAGGCCGCTTCGAATGGCGCTGTGGATCCCGGCCCCCGTCAGCGGCCCGACCAGCGAGGCCGCATCGCCGGCCAGCAGGGCACGGCCGGCGGCCCGCCGGCGTGCGGTCCAGCCCAGGGCCAGCGGCCAGGTTCGCTCCGAGTCGACGCTGGCGCCGTCGCCGAGGAGGTTCAGGAGGGGCGAGCCGGGATCCTCCAGGAAGTGGCGGAACAGCGCGGGCAGGGCATGGCCGTCGCTTCTCAGCACGCCGACGCCGACGTTGGCGTGCGTCCTGTCGATGGGGAAGAGCCAGCCGTAGCCTGGCCGTGTCTCCTCAGAGTAGAAGACGCGCATCAGCCCCTCGAAGCCGCGAGGGTCATGGACGTAGGCGCGACCGGCGAGGCCGGTCTGTCCCGCGTGGCGTTCTTCGAAGAGCGAGCGGGCAACGACGGAGCCCCAGCCGTCTGCGCCGATCACCAGCCGCGATTCGTGGTCGCCGGAGCGGCTGCGGGTGACGATCGTCTCGCCGTGCTGGAGCACCTGGTCCACCCTGGCATGTCGCAGCTCGGCACCGGCGCGGACCGCGAGGTCGATCAGGGCCGCGTCCAGGATCTTGCGAGGCACCACTCGAGGAGCTGAGGCAAGGTCCCTCTCGCGGGAAACCTTGGGCCGCCGGCCGGCGACGTGGAGCGCAAACCCCCTGAGCGGGGGAAAGGGGTCGAGTGCCCGCCTGTCCAGGCCCAGCTCTGCGACCAGGCTCAGAGCCTGAGTCCCGAGGATGTCGCCGCAGGGCTTGTCGCGCGGCATCTCCTGGCGCTCGAGCAGCAGGACCGAGGCTCCCGCACGCCGAAGACCGATCGCGGCGGCCGAACCGGCGGGGCCGCCGCCGACGACGATCACATCGTGCACGTCCCCAAGGATCATAGGGCCCGAGCTCTCGCACCTTCAGGTTCGAAACCGCGCGGCCAGGACGTCCGTAGCAGCTGGATCGCCCGCTACGATAGGGAAACGGGGTTGTCGCCAAACGGTGACAGCGCGGGGTCTGGGAAGCGATGACAGCTCAGGGTCTGGGTGAAGATTTGGTCCCCGCCCAGCTCTCAGCGGACGGCCGCTGGTGGTGGGACGGGCAGCAATGGATAAATGCCGAGTCGGCGGACGGGCTCTGGCACTGGGACGGCGCCGAGTGGTGGACGACGGTTCCGCTCGACCACGAGGACCCGGCCCAGCTCTCGAGCTCACTGGACCTGATGGCCGACGAGCGGTATCTCCAGGCGGGGGCGGTGCTGGCCAGGCGGCGCCGGGAGTGGCGGACCCACGAGCACCTCGCGGGCGCGGTCGACGAGGCGCATTTCATGCTGCAGAGGCTCGACGCGGTGGAAGCGCGTCTGGGTGTGATCGACGGCCAGCTTGGTGCGGGAGGACCCTCGGTCTTCGGCTGGCTCTCGGGCGCTGCGGGCGAGCGCAAGCAGCTGCGGGCTGAACGCGACCAGCTGCAGGCGAAGTTGCGGAGCGTCTTGATCGAGGTCGGTGAAGGGGCCAAGCTGCCCACCACCAAGGAGGCCGATGAGATCCTAACCAGCGCCGGCCGGCTGCGTGGGCGGGCCATCGCGATGTCGTCGGCAATCGCCGCGGTGATGGCCGCGAAGCATGATCACGACGATCGGCTGGCGGCGGCGGAGGCCGCCCTGCAGCGTGCCGAGGATGCCCGCCTGCAGGCTATTCGCGAAGCCGAAGAGGAGATAGAACGGGCCGGCTCAGCTCGACGGGAGGCGATCGACGTCGCCCGCGAACAGCTTGCGGCCGCGAGCATCGGGGAGGCTGGTGCGCCGATCACTTCCTTCGACCAACTGAAGCTCAGCGAATACTGGTTAGAGACGCCGGACGGAAGAGGACCGGCGGAGGGCGCCCGCGTCCTTGTCGACGCTGCGCCTGCCCTCTGGAGCGCCCAACGGCCACTCCTCTCGCGGCTGCTGGAGGTCGATTCCGGCGGTGCCCGCGCCTTCCACCAAGCTGAGAGCAACGGACGCCCGGATCTCTTCCTTCTCGTCCTCACCGATCTGGTCAGGTCGATCGTCCCCTGCAGCCCGGGGGAGGAGGACGCCGCCCGCCACTTCGCGCGTGAGGTGAAGACGGTGTCGGATCGCCTGCTCGCCCGCAGACCGAAGCTGGACGCCAGGCTGGCCGCGATCCGGGCCGAGCTGCAGGCGAGGATGACCGACCACTCGGGGATCGAACGGGCCCAGGCTCGGCTGGCCGCCGCCAAGGCTGACAAGGGCCTTCTGGCGGCCGTCCGGATCGCCAGGGAGAGGATCGAGGAGACCCGGGCGGACGACTCCGGCCTTCGTCAAGCGCAGGAGCATGTGCGCGAGCTGATCGACGAGATAGGAAAACGCCCGGAGCCTCTGTTGGCTGTGTCCGGGTCCGAAGAAAGAGGGAGTCATGAATCTCGAGGAAACCCAGGGCCACCGCCCGGAGACGGCTCCCGGTGATGGCTCAAGGCGCCGCTTTGCGGCCGGTGTAGTCACCCAGGTCCAGGCCCGGGTGGTGGCGCGCCTGCTGGGAGCGGACGAGCCGGACGCGATCGCGCTGGCGCCTCTGGTCGAAATCGGGGTCATAACTCCTTCACAGGCGGCTGTCCTCGCCGGTGGAAGGGCAGGCCTCAATGGCGAGGGGAGATCCTCCGGCGGGAATGCTTACCGGCCGGGGGCTGCCGGTTCAACTCGAGCCTGGTCCATCGACTTCCGCCCTCGCCTCTCCGTGAGCGCTGAGCGCCTCGGTCTGGTGCTGTCTGCCGTTGCCTTCGCAGCCCTGGTCTGGGGCGGAGTGGCGCTGGCTACGGACCTGCTCGTCTCCCCCAGGAAGCCACTCGGCACAGAGCTGGTCGACGCCATACGCGTCGCGGCCTCCCTGCTGGCCCTGATCGGAGGTCGACGTATGTACCGCGGGGCGGAGCACGGCAAACCGCTGGTGCTTACCGGGCTGGCGCTCTTCGCCCTGATGACCGCCGCCGCCAGCTTGCGCAGGCTGGCAGATCCCGCGACGGTTGCCGTCCTGCTCTCGTGCGTCGTTCTCTACTACCTCGCTGCCACCAGCCGGCTCAAATCATCACGCCATGAGAACGACCAACCACGTCACCTTTCTGACACATCCGAAACCTGGGTTAAGAACGCGACACGGGGGGACGGCAACGCCCCCCGCTCGAATGAGTCCGCCAGCCAGCGCCGGAGATCGATCACGGCGGAAGGCGGATCGGCGGAGGCCGACGAGGTCCCCTCGGCCGGCATTTTCGGATAGAGTCGTAAGAGAAGGGTTGCGGGCCGCAGCGATCGCGCTGCTGCAACTGGTCTAGCGATTGAAGCTCGACTTCATGCCCCTGCGTACGGGCACCGGTAGATAGCCGTTCCAGTAGTTCAAGGGCATCGGGACGACCTGACGCTTCGGTGTTTCGCTGGCTGCGAGCTCCAAGGCAAGCCCCATCAAGCGTCGGAGGAGTGGAGGACATCATGACCGCTAGCGCCACTATCAACGGAGTCGACACCGCGCAGATCACGACTCTCGTCGGGCACCTGACGGAGGTGCCTTCGGCGGGCGATACCACCTGGCGCGCCGAGGTCACGTGGGTGGACGGTTTTCGAAATGAGGTGAGGGTGCGCGACCTTTCGCCGACGTACGTCGACGAACCCGAGACGCTGGGCGGCAGGAACTCCGCGCCCAACCCGGTGGAGCAGCTTCTCGGCGCCCTCGGCAGCTGCCTTGCGACCGGCTATACAGCCAACGCCTCCCTGCGCGGAATCACCATCCGGGACCTCCGGATCGAGCTGGAGGGGCATATCGACCTGGGCTGCTTCCTGGGCATCAAGGCCGGTTACGCGGGCTATCCGGAGGTGAGCGTCAAGGTCAACCTCGACGCCGATGCGCCGGCCGAGACGCTCCAGGATCTGCACGAGCACGTGCTCATCGCCTCTCCGGTGGGCAACACCATTCAGAGCGCGGTGGCGTTGAAGGCGCAGCTGGTAACCAACAACTGAGCGGAGGATCGGGCCGGGCGCGACTTTCGCCGCAGCTTGGAGCGTGGCGGCGTAGCGTCCCTAGAGGTGCGGCCGGAAACCCAGCCGGTGCTTTGGCGCCCAGGCGACCCATCTCCCGCGCGCCATTCCCCGCAAGCGGGGCCCCCTAAGCAAGCTTCTGCGCTCCTCGCTGCGCGTATGTTGAATACGCTACTGCGGTGCTCGGCGGCTCCTTGGATCTGGGCCACCTGACCACCAAATCCCTCGTCCGAGTTTCCGGCCGCACCTCTAGAGTCAACCATCGTGATGAAATTCGGAATCGCGATCTTTCCGACCGACTACGCCATCGCCATGACGGAGCTCGGCCCTGCCGTCGAAGAACGGGGATTCGAGTCGCTCTGGGTGGCCGAGCACACGCACATTCCGGTCAGCAGGTCGACTCCATATCCCTCGGGCGGTGAGCTGCCGAAGCATTACTGGCACACGCTCGATCCCTTCGTCGCCTTGACGGCGGCCGCCGCGGTGACCACAACGCTGCGCATCGCCACCGGCATATGCCTTGTGATCGAGCACGACACCATCGACATGGCGAAAGAGGTCGCCAGCCTCGACCACCTCTCCGGGGGCCGCTTCATATTCGGCATCGGCGGCGGCTGGAACAGGGAGGAGATGGCGAACCACGGGACGGCCTTCGAAACGCGCTGGCAGGTGATGCGGGAGCGGGTGGAGGCGATGAGGACCATCTGGACCCAGGAGGAGCCGGAGTACCACGGCGATTTCGTCGACTTCGAACCCATCTGGCTCTGGCCCAAGCCGGTTCAAAAGCCGCATCCGCCGATACTGCTGGGAGGCAACGGTCCCAATACGCTCAAGCGCGTTGTCAGGTTTGCCGACGGCTGGATGCCGAACCGCGGCGACTTCCTGGAACGGATCCCAGAGCTGCAGCGACTGGCCCGTGACGCCGGTCGAGGGCCGATCCCGGTGACCGCCTACGTGCGGCCGGACCCTCAGCTGATCGAGCGATGCATCGCGGCGAGCGTCGAGCGGATCATCTACTACCTCCCCAGCGACGGCCGGGACGCCGCCCTCAGCGCACTGGAGAGGCTCACCACCCTGACCCAACCGTACAGGTGATCTCTCCCCCTCCCCCTTGCCGGGGGAGGGAGAGAAGGAAGGAAAGGCCTTTTAACTAGGAGCTCAGGATCGCTTTGCCGGCGTTGGTGACGGTCTTGAGCTGGTTCAGGCTGTAGGTCTGGGTGTCAGTCGGCAGCGGCGCGTACTCGAGGTCCTTGCCGTATTGCTGACCCGAGGTCACTACCCACTTCCACAGGTAGACCAGGGCCTTGCCCTTGTTGACGTCCGTCTGGTCCTTGTGCACGATCACCCAGCTGTACGACGCGATCGGGTAGGCGGCGGCCCCCGGCGAGTCGGTGATCGAGAAGTTGGTGGGACTGACGTTCTTGAGGCTGGCGGCCGCGGCGGTCGCGCCGGCCAGGGAGGGCTGCACGAACTTGCCGGCCTGGTTCTTGAGGGAGGCCGCCTGCAGCTTGCTCTGCACCACGTACGCGTACTCGACGTACCCGATTGCCCCGTCGGTCGTCTTGACGCCCTGGCCCACGCCCGTGTTGCCCTGGGCGCCGACCCCGGCCGGCCACTGCACGGACTTGCCGGTGCCCACTGTGCTCTTCCAATCCGGGCTGACCTTCGAGAGGTAGTCGGTGAAGGCGTAGGTGGTGCCGGAGCCGTCGGACCGGTGCACGACAGTGATCGCCGTGCCGGGCAGCGTGGCACCGCTGTTCAGCGACTTGATGGCGGGGTCATTCCAGGTCTTGATCTTGCCGAGATAGATGCTCGCAATGGTCGGCCCATCCAGCTGCAGCTTGTCGACGCCGGAGACGTTATAGGCCATGGCCTCGACGCCCAGGATGGTCGGTAACTGGACCACACTTGCGTCGCCCCCCGCCGCGGCGACCTCGGTCGCGTTCATCGGCACGTCGGAGGCTCCGAAGTCCACGGTGCCCTTGGTGAACTGCTGTATGCCACCGCCGGAGCCGATCGCCTGGTAGTTGACGGAGACCTGAGAGTGATCCTGGTTGTACTGGTAGAACGCCCTCGTGTAGAAGGGCTCCGGGAAGGTCGCGCCGGCGCCCTGCAGCTGACCGCGTCCCACATCGGCGGAGGGAGCCGGGGTGCTGCTGCTCGATCCGGTTCCGCCACACGCCACTGCGATGAGCAGGGCGGCTGCGGCTGTCACGCATTTCGAAAGATTGCCTACTCGCATGGTTGCAAGCTAATCGGCTCACAGTTAAGCCCAGGTTATTGAGCGCTTAAATCTTCGGGCCGTGAAGCGGGGTGGCCGTTGTCGACGTCCATATACTGCGGCCGTGATCTGGAAGCGCTGGCGGGAGAGGGCCGCTGCGCTGGCGACGGGTGCAGGGCGCCAGACGCCGAGGGCCGAGGATCCTTTTCAGGACCTTGTCGAAGAGGCGCCAGTGATGGCGCTGCTGCTCGACGGTGAGAGGCACGTGGTGGCGGCCAATCGAGCGGCTCGAGACTTCTTTTCCATAGATGCATCGCGGCTTCCGGGCGGGCTTCTCGAGATCACCCGTGAGGGCCGGCTGCTGGAGGCGCTGCGGGCCGGGAGCCCGGAGGCGGAGTTCAGGCTGAGCCACCACAAAAAGACCGTCCAGGCCAGGCTTGTGCCGGGGCCGATGCCCGGCGACACCCTGATCTTTCTGGTCGACGTCACCGAGGTCCGGCGTCTCGAGACTGTGCGTCGGGAGTTCGTGGCCAACCTGTCACACGAGCTCAAGACGCCGCTCACCTCTCTCCGGCTGGCCGCGGAGAGCCTGCTCGGCGATCCTCCCCCTCCGACCCGCGAGAGGTTCGCGCAGCGCGTCGTAAAGGAGGCGGATCACCTGGCCGGGATCGTCGCCAACCTGCGCCAGCTGGTGGAGATCGAGGGCGGAGTGATGGCCGTGCAGACCAGCCGCTTCGATCTGAACGAGCTGATAGCCGAGACGGTCGAGAGGCTGGGACTCGACCGTCCGCTGCAGGTGCAGACACCCGAGCACCTACAGCTGACCACCGATCGCGTCAAGCTGGCACAGGCCCTGTCAAACTTGCTGGACAACGCCGCCCACTTCTCGCCACCAGGCTCGCCGATAGAGATCCAGGCGGTGCAGGACCACGGCGAGCTGCGGCTGACGGTGCGCGACCACGGCCCGGGGATCTCTCCTGAGCACTGGGGAAGAGTGTTCGAGCGCTTCTACAAGGTGGATCCGGCCCGATCCAGGGCAACCACGGGGTCAGGGCTCGGGCTGGCCATCACCAAGCACCTGGTGATGGCGCTCGGGGGCCGCGTCTGGACCGAGGCGGCGCCGGAAGGCGGTCAGGTGTTTGGAATAGCCCTTCCGTCGGCTTAACGGTCCCATAACTCGGTCTTAACCTGTACTGGGTATGGTCGTTGTGTGCAGGAGAAAGAGAGGGGCTCCACCCTCGCCGCTCCGACCGCAAGCGCTCAGTTGCGCACGCTGCCGGGCGGCACGGAGACCAGGATCTCGATCGAAGGGGTCGACTTCTACTACGGCCGCTTCCAGGCCCTCAACGACATAGACCTCAAGATCCAGGACAAGCGGATCACCGCGCTCATCGGACCCTCCGGCTGTGGCAAGAGCACACTGCTGCGGATTCTCAACCGCATGTACGACCTGGTTCCGGGAAGCCGGGCCGAGGGCCGGGTGATGTTCGAGGGCGAGAACATCCTGACGGCCAGGAACCTGCTCGAGCTCAGGCAGAACATCGGCATGGTGTTCCAGAAGCCGAGCCTGTTTCCGATGTCGATTCGTGACAACGTCGGGTTTGCGCTCCGCCTTCACGGCTGGAAGAAGTCGCGCGTCGCGGAAGCCGTCGAGCGGAGCCTGAAGGACGCCAACCTCTGGGAGGAGGTGAAGGACCGCCTGGATGCGCCGGGCGTCTCGCTCTCCGGAGGCCAGCAGCAGAGGCTTTCGATCGCTCGCTGCCTCGCCGTCCAGCCCAAGGTCATCCTGATGGACGAGCCGGCCTCTGCGCTGGACCCGATCTCCACGCTGAAGATCGAGGACCTGATGGCCAGGCTGGTCAACGACTACACCATCGTGATCGTGACCCACAACATGCAACAGGCTTCGCGTGTCGCCGACTACACGGCTTTCATGCTGATGAACCCGGAGAACCGCGCCGGCGAGCTCGTCGAGTTTGCGCCCACAGTCGAACTCTTCCAACGGCCACGAGACCGCCGCACCGAGGACTACATCACCGGTCGCTTTGGCTAGCGCGATGGCCAGGCAGGCTTTCCAGCGGGAGCTCGGATTCCTCCGGGAGTCGCTGCTCGGCATGGCGACCCAGGTCGAGAGCCAGATCGAGGACGCCCTGACGGCGCTCCGCACCCTGGACAGGGAGGCGGCCGACAAGGTACGCCGCAACGACCAGGCGATAAACGAGGCTTTCCGGCTGCTCCGCGAGCAGGTGCTCATGGTCGTGGCCACCCAGCAGCCCGTGGCGCGCGATCTGCGCACGCTCATGGGCATCCAGTACATCGCCACCGAGTTGGAGCGGATCGGCGACTATGCGGTGCGCATCGCCCGCCGGACGGCGGTCCTGGCCGGCCTGCCCGGCGAGCCCTTGCGGCCGGAGTTCGGCATCATGGGCGAGCTCGCGAGCCAGCAGGTGAGAGACATCCTGGATGCCTTGATCGAGCAGAATCCGGCCGTCGCTCAGGAGGTGGCGGCCAAGGACGACGAGATCGACCGCCTCTACAACCGCGTCTTCGACGATCTGATCGAGGACATGGGAAGCGAGACCACCTGCGCCGAGGACGCGCTCCGCTCCGTCACCCTGATACAGGTCGCCCACGACCTGGAGAGGATCGGGGACCGGGTGACCAACGTGGCGGAGGACATCGTCTTCCTGGAGTCCGGCCAGGTGATCGAGCTCGGCTGATGTTCTGGCAGACAGGTTCGCCAGCAGTTTGCGGCCCCGTACGGCGACGCCTGTGCGCGTGTCTCCAACGGACCAGCCGCCGGACCACTGAGACACGTTCATGAACGACAGAATCCTGATCGTCGAGGACGACGACGGCATCCGCGAGACCCTCAAGTACAACCTGGAGGCGGCCGGCTACTGGGTCACCGAGGCCCGGGACGGTGCCAGCGGCCTGCGCGTGGCGCGGACCGCCCGGCCGGACCTGGTCCTGCTCGACCTGATGCTCCCCGGCATGAGCGGGATGGACTTCTGCCGGGTCCTCCGGCAGTCCAACCGCGTGCCCATCATCATGGTCACGGCCAAGGATTCCGAGGTCGACAAGGTCGTCGGTCTGGAGCTCGGCGCGGATGACTACATAACCAAGCCATTCTCAGTGAGAGAGGTCCTGGCCCGGGTCAACGCGGTCGTGCGCCGGAGTCGCACCCAGCCGATCGCCTCGGCCGCTCCCGAGCGAGAAGAGATCGGCAACTTCGTGATCGACCGGCCGGCTCGCCGGGTCCTGATCGACGGTGTCGAGGTCCACGTCACCGGGCGGGAGTTCGACCTCATCTCCCACCTTCTCCTCCACTCTGGACGCGTGCAGTCTCGAGAAGTCCTGCTCCAGGACGTCTGGGGTGTCGACTTCGTGGGCGAGCGGAAAACCGTCGACGTCCACGTCCGCTGGCTCCGAGAGAAGTTCGGCGGCCGTGTGCCCTTCGAGATCGTCACCGTCCGGGGCTCCGGATACCGGCTCGACCGGCAGCCGCCCGCCGCGTCCGCGGCTGCGGGATAGTGGCGGTCGCCGAAAGGCCTCTGGGGGCGGCCCCGCCTCGCCCCCCGCGGGAGAACTTCATGGTGATCACGACCGCGGTCGCACTGCTCGCGCCGCTCCTGGTCATCGTCATCGTGTTGCTCCTGGCCGGCGGCGCCCAGCCCGCCATACGGCAGTTCGGCGCCCAGTTCCTGGTCTCGAGCGCCTGGAACCCGGTCAAGCAGCAGTTCGGCGCCGAGCCCTTCATCTACGGCACGCTGGTCACCAGCATCCTCGCACTGGCCATGGCGCTCCCTGTCGGCGTCGGCACCGCGGTCTTCCTAGCGGAACCCAGCCTGCCCCGGATCCGGGGCACCATCGGTATCGGGGTCGAACTCCTGGCCGCCATCCCCAGCGTGGTGTACGGAATCTGGGGTCTCTACGTCTTTGCCCCCTGGTTGCTGATGCACCTCTCGCGCCCGATCAGCGAGCGCTTCGGCTCGGTGCCGGTTCTCGCCGGACCTGCCCGCCAGACCAGCGTCCTGACGGCGTCGATCGTTCTCGCGGTGATGATCCTGCCCACGCTCGCCGCCATCTCCCGGGAGGTCGTCCGAGCCGTCCCCTCGGGACTCAAGGAGAACAGCTTCGCCCTCGGCGCCACCTGGTGGGAGACGATCTGGAAGGTCATCCTCCCGGCCGCCCGGCCCGGCATCTTCGGCGCCACCGTGCTGGCCTTCGGCCGCGCCCTGGGCGAGACCATCGCGGTGACCATGCTGATCGGAAACCGGCCACAGATACAGACCTCGCTCTTCGGACCGGCCTACACCCTGGCCAGCGTGATCGCCAACGAGTTCACGGAGGCGACCGGCACGCTCTATCCGGCCGCGCTCATCGAGCTGGGGCTGATCCTCATGCTGGTCGCGCTGGTCGTGAACCTGATCGCGCTCCTGCTGGTGCGCAGCGTTGCGGGAGAGGGCGCCACGCGGTGAGCCGTAACAACCGCCGGCTGCTGGCCGACGGAATCGCCCGCGCGATCGTGTACGCGATGGCACTGCTGGCCTTGGTCCCCCTCTCCCTGGTCTTGCTATACACGGTCGCCAACGGTCTGCCGGCGCTGACCCACCTGGACTTCTTCATCCACGTGGAACGGCCCGTCGGGATCCCGGGCGCCGGAGTCGCTCACGCCATCGTGGGCACCGCTGTCATGGTCGGGCTGGCTTCCCTGATGTCGATTCCGGTCGGGATCATCGGCGGGGTCAACCTGGTGGAGTACGGACGGGCTCGCGTTGCGAGCTGGATCCGGCTCGCGGCTGACGTCCTGGTCGGGACACCCTCCATCGCGATCGGGCTCTTCGTGTACGCCCTCCTGGTCGCCCCCTTCAAGCACTTCTCCGGCTTCGCGGGTTCGGTCGCTCTGGCCGTTCTGATGCTGCCTGTGGTGATTCGGGCCACGGAAGCGGCGGTTGCACTGGTGCCCGGCGGCCTTCGCGAGGCGGGACTGGCCCTGGGGCTTGCTCGCTGGAGGGTCGCCCTTCAGCTGGTGCTGCCTGCCGCGGCACCGGGCGTGCTGACCGGCGCCATGCTGGCAGTAGCTCGGGCGGCGGGTGAGACCGCGCCGCTGCTGTTTACCGGCTTCGGCAACCGCTTCTTCACGACCAACCCGGCACAGCCGATGTCGGCACTGCCGCTGATCGTCTATCACGACGCCCTCACGCCATATCCATCGCTGGTGGAGCAGGCCTGGGGGGCGGCGCTGATGCTCATCCTGCTCACCCTCGTCGTCAACCTGGCCAGCCGCTACGCCCTCCGACGCCAGATAGCCCTGGCCGGCAAGCTATAAAGACGTAGAGAAAGTTTCTCCCCCTTGCCGGGAGGGCCAGGGAGCGGGTCTCAACTAGCACGATGTTCAATGTCGAAAAGCCGCGTCGATCGGCACACGCCAGACTCCTGAGGGGCGACTAGGCCTTGCGCGCACTGGTCGCCGACGGTGCGGGCGGCGCCCGGATCGAGGATTTTCCAGAGCCGAAGCCGGCCGCCGGCGAGGCTGTGGTGGAGGTGTACGCCACCTCACTGAACCGCGGCGAGCTGTGGCGATTGAAGCGGGCGGCGGCGGGCTGGCGACCGGGTTGGGACTTCGCGGGCGTCGTCGTGCAGCCGGCCGAGGGCGGTCCGCCCGCCGGCGCCAGGGTTGTCGGCATCCTGCACGGGGAGGCGTGGGCCGAGCGCGTGGCCGTTCCGGCCAAGTGGCTGGCCGAGCTGGAAGGTGTCTCCTTCGTGGTTGCGGCCGCCCTGCCCACCGCCGGCATCACAGCGCTGCGGACGCTCCGCATCAGCCCGGGGACGCTGGGGCGACGCGTCGCCATCACGGGCGCGGCCGGTGGGGTCGGGCGCTTCGCTGTCCAGCTCGCGCACCTCGGCGGAGCTCACGTCACCGGCATCGTGGGACGCCCAGAGCGCGCCCTCGGCCTGTCCGAGCTGGGCGCCGATGAGGTGGTGACTGACCTGGCCACACTGAGGGCGCCCTTCGACCTGGTCCTCGACAGCGTCGGCGGCGAGTCGCTGGCGCGGCTGGCGACGCTGCTGGACCTGGACGGCACGCTCGTCGTTTTCGGAAACAGCTCCAACCGGCCGACCGTCTTTCCCGAGATCCGCGACTTCTACCTGGGAGGAGCCAGGCGCCTGCAGGCG
>CATPBP010000024.1 GCA_955652675.1 Candidatus Dormiibacterota bacterium | reverse complement strand
TTCATCGGCAGCGTGGCCCTCTGGTGGACCTACTTCGATCGAAACGCCGAGAGGGCCGGCCAGGCGATCGCCGCCGCCCCCGATCCAGGCCGCCTGGGGAGGTCCGCGTACACCTACTTCCACCTACCGATGGTCGGCGGGATCATCGTCACCGCGGTCGCCGCCGAGGTGACCATCGCCGAACCGTTTCAGCACGGCGCCGCGGCAACGACACTGGCGATTCTCGGCGGTCCCGGGCTCTTCCTGGCCGGACACGCCCTGTTCAAGCGAGCCGTCTGGGGCCTGCTTTCGTGGCCGAGGATCATCGCCATCGTTGCCCTCGCCTGCCTGGTGCCGGCGGCGGCGCTCGTGCCTGTGTTGGTGCTCGAGCTCGCAGCGGTCCTGGTCATCGGCGCGGTGGCAGCCTGGGAGACGTACGCCAGGCCTGCTCTCGCCGGAGGCAGTGCTCCGGTCACATGACCGGCGCGGCGACCGGTTCACCGCCTTTAGGAAATCGGAATGGCGAACGCTGCGGACGGGAGGTTGTCGCCTCCCGTCCGCGCCGGATTACATCGAGAGGATGGGATGCACCTCGACCGCGCCTGCGCCATGGGCGGCCGGGATCTTCGCGGCCCACGCGACAGCCTCATCCCGATCCTTGCACTCCAGCACCCAGTAGCCGTTGAGCCCCAGGCCGCCGTTCTGCTTCGGGCCGTTGGTCGTCGTCGTTTTCTCATCGGCCCCGACCTGGACGGAGAAGGTGGCCGCGGACGGCTGCACCGGGTCTCCGCCGCGGAGGATGCCCGCAGCTTCGACGTCCTGGAACAGCTTGGCGTAATCGGCAATCTCCTTTTCCATCTCCGGGGTTCCGGGCCTGGGGGACTTTGACTCGTCGACGTACTGAAGAAACATGAACTTCGGCATCTCGTTCTCCTTCAAACATGGCTCGAGCTGAATGGCTCGGCCTGGCGAGGGGGGCTTGCGATCGCTTCTAAACCACCCCTCATCCAGTACGACGAACACCGGAGAGCCGATTTCGACACCTCGCCGAATTGGCCCCTAGACCCGTTCGTGATATATCATGGAGCGATGCAGCAAGGAAGTGGACTGGCCTCACTCGGCCGCTTCGAGGAACCTGCTGTCTTGATCCTGACGAGCCTCGTCGAGGAACCCCGTCATGGCTACGCCATCGTGAAGGACGTCGAGGCGGTCTCGCGGGTTCGGCTCGGGCCCGGCACCCTCTACGCGACGCTGTCTCGGCTGGAAGCGCGCGGACTGATAGAGGGATTGCCGGCAGACGACCGGCGGCGGCCCTATCGAATCACCGGCGCGGGAGTGGAGCTGCTTCGCGCGCGCCTAGAGCGGATGGAGGCGATCAGCCGCACAGGCCTGGAGCGCCTCGCCCGCACATGAGGCGGCACGGAACGGCAGCGATCAGCGGTTGACCGGTGCCATGTCCGCGTACCGGTCACCGACGGGCGCCCGGATCGCGCTGAGCCGGTTCAACTGGTCGCTCGTCAACACCAGGTCGTCAGCCCCGGCGTTCTCCTCCACGCGCGAGACGTGCCTCGTCCCCGGGATAGGTGCGATGTGCTCGCCCTGCGCAAGCAGCCAGGCCAGCGCGACCTGGGCGGGGGTGGCACCGACCTCCTTGGCCACCGCCGCGACCTCGTCCGCGATTCGCAGGTTCTCCTGGAGGGCACCGCCGGCGAACCGGGGATTGCTGCCGCGGAAGTCAGCGGCGTCGAGCTGGTCAAGCGACCGGATCTGTCCGGTCAGAAAGCCCCGGCCAAGCGGCGAGTAGGCGACAAAGCCGATGCCGAGCTCGCGGACGACCGGCAGGATCTCCGCCTCGGGGTCACGCGTCCACAGCGAGTACTCGGTCTGCAGAGCCGTGATCGGGTGCACGGCGTTCGCTCGGCGGATGGTCTCGGGCGCCGCTTCGGAGAGGCCGATGTACCGCACCTTGCCTTCCTTGACGAGCTCGCTCAGCGTTGCGACCGTCTCCTCGATGGGCGTTGAGGGGTCGACACGATGCTGGTAGTAGAGGTCGATGTAGTCGGTGCCGAGCCGCTTCAAGGACCCCTCGACAGCCCCTCGGATGTTCTCCGGGCTGCCGTCGGTCTGGCGGACACCCCCGTTCCGATGCGAAATCAGGCCGAACTTCGTGGCCAGGACCATTCCCTCCCGCCTGCCTGCGAGCGCCCGTCCAACAAGCTCCTCGTTGGCGTAGGGGCCGTAGGCCTCAGCCGTATCGATGAACGTGACCCCGAGGTCGAGCGCTCGCTGGATCGTGCGCATCGACTCCGCGTCGTCCGAGCCTGCGCCCGTGTAATAGGCCGACATCCCCATCGTCCCAAGACCCATCCTCGAAACATCGAGCTCACGGAGTTTTGTGTGCCTCATGGTTCGCTCCTGAATCGCCGAGCTGCGGACGGTACGTCTCGTTTCTTATAAACTGCAACCGCAGTGAGCGCCTCAGCTATTCCGGTGCAGAAGAGGACTGGCAGGCCGCGCAGCGAACGGACCGAGAAAGCCATCCTGGCCGCGACCAATCAGCTGCTGGCCGAGTCCGGCCTCGCCGCCATGACGATTGAAGGTGTGGCCGAGCGCGCGGGGGTGGGCAAGGCCTCGATCTACCGGCGCTGGCCGAGCAGAGGCGCCCTCGCCTTCGACGCGACCTTCGACGAGTACCTGGCAGGTCAGCCCACTGAAGACACGGGGAGCCTGGAAGGAGATCTGGAGGCCACGGCCCTGGACTGGATCCGCGCGGTCAACCGCTCACCCTGGGGCCGGACTCTGAAGGAACTCATTGCCGAGGTGCAGAGCGACCCCAGCCTGGCCGGCGCCTGGCGAGAGCGCTTCGTCATACCTATCCGGCAGCAGCGGCGCCCGATCGTCGAGCGGGCGATAGCCCGCGGTGAGATTCCCAAGACCAGCGACCCCGAGCTGATCATGGACCTGCTCTACGGCCCCCTCTACCACCGCTACTTGAACGGGCATCTCCCGCTCGACGACGCCTTCGCCAGGAGCGTCGCGCGCATGGTGGCCGCGGCTGCTTCAGACGGCGCGGCCGTCTAGCAGGTTGATGAAAAAGGGTCGTCGAGCGAGTTGGCCATCCAGGTGGTCCAGATTCGGGCGCATTTCCGCGCACCGGAGTGAGCGCATCTGAATGATGCGCTAACGAGGAGCGCAGGAAATAAGCCCGAAGATGTGCCGCCTGGGGGTCAAGGCGCCGACGGGGCCGAAGGCCCGTAACCCTTTTTCATCGGCCTGCTAGGCCAAGTTTCTGACTCTCAGTCTTTGTACTTCGGGCCTGGGGGGTTGGGTGGCTGGCCGCCGCTGGCGCGGCCGAGCCATCGGTTGTAGAGAGTCGCCCAGGTTCCGTCCTGGCGCATCTTCTCGAGCACCGCGTTGACGAAGCGCACGAACTCCGGATGGGACTGGCCGATGGCCATGCCGTAGGGCTCGGCGGTGAACTTCGATCCCACCACTTCGAGCGAAGGATCCTGGGCCGCGAGCCCGAGAAGGATGGTGTCGTCGGTGGAGATGGCGTCCACCTGCCCCTGCTGGAGCAGAACCATGCAGTCGGTGAACTCGGACACAGCGATCGGAACCGGGTGGTTGGGAGCGTGGGTGATGTTGTCGATCGAGGTCGTGCCCGCCGCGGCGCAGACCTTCTTGCCGCCCAGGTCCTGGAGGCTCTGCACGTGCGAGTTCCGGGGCACCAGCACCCGCTGGCCCGCGTCGTAGTACACGCTCGAGAAGTTCACCTGCTGCCAGCGCTCGCAGTTGATGGTCATGGTCAGCGCGACCATGTCCACGCTGCCGTTCTGGACCAGAGGTATTCGCTGGGCGTTGGTGATGGCGCGGTACTCGACGTGGTTCTCATCTCCGAAGATCGCCTTCGAAACCTGCTTCACCATGTCGATGTCGAAGCCCTCGAGCTGGTTGTCGATCGGGTTCTGGTAGCCGAAGAGCAGGATGTCCTGGGAGACCCCGGCCACCAGCTTGCCGCGTTCCTGGATGGTCCGCATGTAGCTGCCCTGCGGCATCGACCCCGGCTGCGGCTGCGAGCCCTGGGGCCGCAGGCTGGCTGTCGGATCGCCACACGAGGGCGCCGGCGCAGCGGCTGGCGCCGCCGGTGCCGCGGGCGAAGCGGTTGCCTGCGGCGTGCTCTGGGCACGGGTAGCGGGCTGGCCCGGCCCGCTGCAGGCGGCAAGCAGGAGCAGCGACAGAGCCAGGCCGATGCTTCGCCCTCTCAGCCGACCCCCTCCCGGCCCTCCCCCAGAAGGGGAGGGAATAGCGGCATTGCGCCACCGCGGCGTAGGGCAGACCGCAGGCACCCTCACCCCCCGTACTCCGCTATGCGCGGCTGAAGGCCCCAGAGGGCGAGCAGGGCGATCGCCAGGGCGCCGAGCGGCACGCCCAGGTTGAGCGCGAGGCTCGGCTCCGCCCTCTGGATCGCCTCGTCGAACTGCCGCTGGTCGACCCCGATGGCCTCCGCGAGAGCCGCGTCAAGGTCCCCGAAAGCTGCTCCCAGGGCCCCCGGCCCGGTTCCGAGCGCCAGCGCGACGGCACCCTCATGGTCGCCGGCGGCCCGGGCCCGGACGGCGGCGTCGACGTCCAGAAACCTCTGATAGGCGCGGAGCGCTTTGAGCGCCGCATCGCGCTCGCCGGGGAAGGCAGCCTGGTTGATCTCGTCGGCCAGGAGGCCTTTGAAGCGGACGTTGCCGCGCGACGCGTCCTCCACCAGCTGGTCGTTGAGCGGACGGTCCACGAGCAGCGCGGTCTCCGCCTTAAAGGCCTGGTCGAAGGCGGTGCCGTTGCCGCGCGCGATCAGCGAGAGGCTCTCGTTGCCGTTGGCGTCGGCTGCCAGGGCGCGTGCCTGCCAGAGGTCGTGAAGCCGCGGAAAGGCCTCCTGTTCAGCGAGCTGCAGGTTCCGGTAGCTGTAGACGGCCTGCGCCGCCATGCCGGCGGACAGCAGGACGAGCACCACGGTGGCCATCAGCAGGCGCGTGTTGCGCCGCCTCCGAAAGCGCCGGCGCAGGAAGGCCTGGGTGGAGAGAAGCAGCGCGAAGAGCAGCGCGCCGAAGAGGAAGAAGACGGCGAGCAGCGCGCCCACGAATCCAAGCGACGAATACTCGGCGCTGGCGTTGGCCGAGTTGATCCCGGCAAGGGCGTCCACGCGGGCCAGGATCCCCTCGCCCGGTCTGTGCATCAGCCGGGAGGCCGCCCGCAGGTAGGCGGCGCCCACCGGAAAGCCCTGCCGGTTGTTGGCACGGGCGGTCTCCACCAGGCCGGTGTACTGGGCCACTCCTGCGACCACGGCCTGAAGGTTCAGGCTAGCCTGGCTGCCGGCGGTGTTGTGCTCCGCCGCCTGCTCCAGGTCGTGCGTGGCGACCGCGATGTCGCGCTCATAGCGCTGTCGAGGCTCCGGGTTCTCCACATTCCCGGAGAGGAAGGCGTTCGCCGCCGAGCGGTCTGCATCGGCCAGAGCCCCGTGGATCTTCTGGGCGTCGATGACCGCCGGCCCGGAGCGGTGGCCTATGCTCTCGACCTTGCTCTGGGCGGTGACCACGGTGCTGCTGCCGGCCAGCCAGAGCAGGACGCAGCCGGCCACCAGCAGCAGCGACATGGTCCAGAGCCTTCCCGGCGTGGTAGAGGCTCGCATCCTGATCCGGCGTGCGTTCTCGCGCAGCGTCGCCGGCCCGGCCACCGCCTGGCTCAAGCCGGCCCCTCGCCGGTATCGCCGGCGCCAGCTAAGCGCCCCGCGCTCGACAGCACCGAGATTCCCGGCTCCAGACCAGAGCGGTGCTGGACCGTGAGCCGCGCGAAGCAGCCCACCTCCACCACGTCATCGGGTCTCAGCACCTTGATCTCCGCCCCCTCGATTGGAACACCATTCACCTTGGTGCCGTTGGTGGAGCCCAGGTCCCTGATGCCCCAGCCGGCGCCAAGCTCGATCATCTCCGCGTGGCGGCGCGACACGTAGGGGTCGCCTCTAATCGGTATCTGAAGATCGCCCGAGTCGGCGCGGCCAATCACCAGCGAGCGGCCGTCGAGCGCGAAGATGCGCTGGGACTGGTCCTCCGGAGGAGGCTCACAGCCCGGGTCGTTCGGCCGGCGGCCGTCCAGGCTGAGCACCACGACCAGCTCCGACCCGGGTCCCGGCGCCGGGCTCTCGACGGGGACGAGGGACTCGCCGGTCTCGAAGTCGTAGCCGCAGTTCGGGCAGTAGCGATCGCTGCCCTCCCGGGCCGTGGCGCAGGTGGGGCACGCGTCGGTCATCATGCAGGCGGTTTCCTAAGACGCACGGTCCTTCGAGAGCGGGTGTCGAGCGTCATCTCGTCTTCCGTTGAGACGTCCTCCCTGAGCCTGACGATGCCCCTCTCCGGGTCGTCGATCTGGACCACGCGCTCCAGCAGCCTTGTGCTCGGTTCGTTGCCGGTTCGAAAGGCCAGGTGAGCCGCGCGTCCGAGCCTCTCGGTCGCGGTCCGGTGGTCGCCCGCTCGCCGCGCCTCCAGCCCCTGCTCGATGCTGCTGGCAAGTTCCTCCTGACCGGTGAAGTGGGCGACGGCCCGGTTGATCCGCGTCGATCTCTCCGTGTCGTCGGTCCAGAGCGCCCGCACCGGCGCCTGCGAGAGCACTGTTCCCTCCACCACCAGGCTCGCTCGCGCCGCCCGCACCTCGTTGTGCGGCCCCACCTCCTGTGGCTGGACGGAGAGGCAGACGTGGTATTCCCGCTCCTCGCCTTCCGCCCAGGCGCCCGTCGGGTAGACGCTGAGCAGCGGCCGCCCCGGAAGCGGTTCCTGCACCGTCCGCCACTCCCCGTCGGGTCCGTAAGGTTGGTGCATGACCACCATCTGGGTGAGGTTGGCGACCTCCGGACTGACCTGCTTGACGAAATTGACCGCGCCGCCAACCGGAGTGAGCAGGTGGAGCTCGACAGCGCCGAGCTGCTTGCTCATCGCCCGCTCGGTGATGGCCTCGAACATGGCGTCCATCTGGTCGGGGTGGGGGATTATGTCGGTGCTGCCCAGCAGCGCGTCAGAGATGGAGTAGAGCTCGCTCGGCTCCCAGTCGGTGCCGATCCCGAGGCAGTCGCACTGGAACTTGCCGCGGCAGCGCAGCAGCTCCTCCCGGAGCTCGTCGGCCTCCTCGCTCTCGTTCTTTCCGTCGGCCACCAGGATTGCGTGGTGGAGACTCGCCGGGCCGGCCTCGAAGAGCCGCCGCGTCAGTGCCAGCCAGCTGGAGATGGCGGTACCTCCGTTCGCCCCGATCCTCATGACCGCCTCTTTGGCCGCGGCGCGGGTGGTGGCCGAGGCGCGCGCCAGGCTCGGCCCGAAAGCGCTGGAATCCTGGTCGAACCTCTGCGCGGGATAGACCAGGCGCGCGTAGGAGGTGCCCGCCACGATGGCAAACCAGGTACCGGCGCGAAGACGGTCGATGGCCTTGCAGGTCGCCGTCTGCGCACCCTCCAGCTTGGCTGGAGGACTCGCCATCGACGCCGAGCAGTCGAGCACGATGACTTCGACGGCATCGCTGATCGGGCCGCCGCCCGCTCCGGCGCCTCGCTCCATCTCTTCAGCCGCAAACGCCACGATGGCGTGCACCACAGACTCGCCTCGCGGCAGGTACACGTTCTGATGCACCGTGGCACTGAACGTGGCCACGTGTTTCTGTCTCCCTCCTTTCTTCGATATCCCCTTTCCCTGGTCGTCGTTGGGTCTCTTCCGGCCTCTTCCTCCTTACACGGTCGCCACAGCGACGGTGACGTTGTCAACGCCGCCCAGGGACCTGGCGAATTCGACCAGCGCGTGCGCCAGCGGCAGAGGTGCGGCATCGTTCGAGAACCGGGCGACCAGCTGGCGCACCGAGTCCGGTGTGGGTGCGTAGTTCCAGAGCCCGTCTGAGCACAGGAGCAGGAAGCCCTCGGCCGGCAGCAGAAAGGTGGTCACGGAGGGGTCGGGGCCGGCCTCCTGATCACGTCCCAGCCACCTGGTGAGGACGTGGGTCCGGAGGGCGAGGACGGAGCCGCCATTCCCCACCGATTCGGTCGCCGTGGCCTCCTCCAGCCAGGTGTCGTCGTGGGTCAGCTGCCACGCTTCGGCGTCACCGACGAAGTAGGCGCGGCTGTCGCCGACCCAGCCGATGGTGGCCTTGCCCTCCCAGATCAGAGCCGCCACCAGGGTGGTCGCCGGCGGCCCCTCCATCCCGTCCCGGCCGTAGGGCACGGCGCAGACCGCCAGCTGAGCGGCCGCCACGGCCTCTCTCATGGCACGCGACGGATCCGGCTGCCCCTTCTCCAGGGCGGCGACCAGCGAAGCCAGGGCCGCATCCGCCGCCGCCTGCGAGGCAAGAGCCGGCTCCGCCGAGGCCGAGACTCCGTCGCAGACGACGAGCGCCCTGGCGCCCAGCGCCTCGATCGCGGCCAGGGCCACGGCGTCCTCGTTGCGCTCCCGCCGGAGTCCCCGGTCGCTGATCCCGGCCAGGCCCTGCAGCCCGATCTCGACCCGTTCCCGTGCCTGGTCCCGGGCCGCGAGCGAGCCGCCCTCCTCGCGCCCGGCGGCAGCCGGTCGGGCCGAGCCCGTGGCGCGCGAGGTGTAGGCGGGAACCAGCCCGCCGCACGCCTCGCAATAGCGATCCTCGGGGCTCACCGGCTCACCACAATCCGGGTTGGGGCAGTGCAGTCGCACTTCGCCTGCCATGGCTAGACCCGGGTCATCGGCCGCACCTGATTGGCGCGATCGATCAGCCGGATCCTCTCTTCACCCGACGCGAAGCGAGCAAGCTCGCGGTAGGCCCGCTCGAGGCCCTCGCGGAGCCGGTCCCAGTGCAGCGGATGGCCCATCACCTCGACTCCCGCGTCAGGCAGCACCGCCCTGCTCTCCAGCAGCTCGAGCGCAGCCGTCAGGAGCTCGACCGCGACCTGCGCCCGCTCCTGGGCGTCGAGCCGGAGCCGCTTGATGGTGGCCGACGCCTGCACCAGCTCCGTGATACCGGGGCCCGACTGGGGCCGGCTCCGAACCAGCGTGCGGGCCAGGGCCAGCTGGGCGGCGGTGTAGAGGCTCGAGCTCTCGGATATCCGCCGGTAGGCCTCCACGGCGGCCGCCCGGTCGCCGGTGAGGTCACGGATGCGGGCCAGGCCGAAGCAGGCGGAGGTGAGGCTGGGGTCGGTGCTGGAGACCACCTCATAGAGCTGGGCTGCCCGCTCCAGGTCTCCCGCGAGCTCGGCCGCCAGTGCCTCGGCCAGCTTCGGGGCCAGCTCGCCGGGAAGGTCGAAGGAGACCCGGCGGAAGGCTTCCCGCGCCTCCTGGTACCGGTCACGGCTCAGGAACAGGACGCCGCGATACCAGGTCACGCGCCATTCCCAGGGATCCTGCCGTCCGACCAGGTCGAGGCGACGCCCGGCCTCGTCATACCGGCCCATCGCGATCAGCGCCCGGGCCACCGCCAGCTCGACCTCGGCCGTGTCCGGGACCTGGCCCTGGCCGATCGCCTCCCCCAGCAGCCTCAACTGCTGTGTCGGCTCGCTCATGGCCGAGACGTTGACCACGAAGCTGGCCGCCGGATCCGCCGGATTTACCTTCAGCGGCGGCAGGTAGCGCCAGTCAGGTGCCTCCGGCGCCGATCCGGCGTGTGCGTGCAGTGCCTGCAGGTCGGCGTCGAACAGGCTGCTGACGACCGGCCTCGGACTCCGCTCCCTCCTGGCCACCACTTCCCTGAGCACCCCCAGCAGCTGCTCGCCCATCTCGTCGGCGCTCTGAAAGCGGTCGTCCGGGTTCTCTGCTGTGCCCTTGAGGAGGAAGCGATAGAGCGATTCCTGTTCCGCCAGGAGCGGCTGCTCCTCCGGCGTCGGGAGGCTGTAGCGGTGCTTGTTCTGGTAGCCACGGAAATCGAGGATGAGCACCGCCAGGCAGCGGGCGACGGTGTAGAGGTCCGAGACGATGGAGGGGCCGATGCTCGGCACCTCCGGGGCCTGGTAGCCGTCGGTCCCGAAGAGCGCCACGTTGGGGTGGTCGACCCGGGTCACCGCGCCCAGGTCGATCAGCCGGACGTCGTCCCCGTAGACCATCACGTTGTCGGGCTTGAAGTCGTTGTAGACGAGGCCGAGCCGGTGCAGGTAAGAGAAGGCGGGCAGGATGCCGAGGATGTAGGCGATGGCGTGCTCGACGGCGAGCGCGCCGGCCGCCGGCAGGCCCCGCCGGCGCCGCTCGAGGAGGATGTTCTTGAGCGTCTTGCCACCGACGTACTCCATGACGATGTAGCCGGCGCCGGCGTGCTGGACGAAGTTGTAGATCCGAACCACGTTGGGGTGCTCGACGCTGGCCAGGAACTGCCGCTCGGCGACGGCCGCCGCCATCGCGTCCGGGTCGCCGGTGTTGAGCAGGCCCTTCAGGACCACCCAGCGGTTTGAGACCTGCTCGTCCTGGGCGAGATAGATCCAGCCCAGGCCTCCGTAGGCCAGGCAGCCGGCGATCCGGTACTGGCCCGCCACCAGGTCTCCCTTGGCGAGGGTGGGCATGAAGGAGTAGGGCTGCCGGCACTTGCTGCAGAACCCGGTCACCCTCCCCGCGCGGCCATTCCTGCCGCGGCCGACCTCCGCCCCACAGGTCGAGCAGAAACGTCGCGCCTCGGATACCTGCGGATCGGCCATCATCGCCGCAGTCGGGTCCAGGGTGGGCATCGGAGGGACGCTGACCAGCCCGGCTCCGATCCTGGTCCGCGTCGCCGTCCTGGTGCTGAAGGTCCCGGTCCGGCGAGAGGTGGTGACGCGGCCCGAGCCCGCGGAGAGAGCGCTCGCCGAGCCGTTGGGCGGCATGTCGCCATCGGTGGGCGGCGACGCCGTCAGCACGCCCCCATCGGTCTGGCCTCCTTCCTCGCCTACCTGCCCGGCCAGGTTCAGGTCGACCACCCTTGCGTTGGCAGCCTCGGCGGCTTCCCTCGACATCGCGATCTTCCCGCAGACGTCGCAGTAGCCGTCCTCGATGACACCGGGGCAGAAGGAGGTCGCCTGGCAGCTCTCGCCCTCGTTCACGGCTGGCCACCGCCCTGGAGGCTCGCCGCCGGCAGCGTCAATCGGGCCCACCGGGCCTGGATCTCACTTACAGATCGCTGAACCGCCGGTATCCCCTCCCACGGAGCCGCTCCCGGCCAGTTCCCGAAGCGGACTCGCGACTCGATAGTCCCCGCCAGGCCGGAGACTCTCCGGCGCAAGCGATTGCCTTCTATTGTGCCAACACCAACAGCACGATGGCCGTCTCAGGCGGCGGAGAGCACCTGGTGGGCCGCCTCGATCAGCTCGCCCCTACCCCGCTCGTCTCGCGCGAAGATCCGGAAGATGGCCATCCGCACCGGCAGCCGCCTGAAGAGGTCGAGGACACGCGAGTGCTGAAAGCTGGCCTCCAGGGGATCGTAGAAGAGGATGTCCTGGCTCTCCATCATGGGGTTGAAAGCTCTGGACTCCTGGGCCGCCACGTCGACCTCGAACTCGAGGCCGCGCAGCTCCGGGCTCAGGCGGTCGCGGATCCGCTCGGCGAAGTCGGCGCGCGTCATGGTCAGGGCGCTGTTGGGGACTTCACGCGCCTCGACGTAGCTGGAGTAGACCAGGTGCCACTTGAGGCGGCGGCCGACCAGCTCTCCCCATGCCTGGCCGAGCCGGCGCCGGTCGTCTGTCTCCTGGCGCGCCCAGCGGTCGACCTCGCTCATGAGCCACCACTCGTTGAGTCGCTGGAAGTCCTCCAGGCACTCCAGCGGGTTGCCGCCGAGGAGCTCGTCCATGGTCGGGTTGAAGATCTCGCGGAGCTGGAGGTCGATACGCCGGACCGTTCTGTGGAAATAGACCTGGTGGTAGAGGTAGAGCCGGGCGTTGAGGAACATGAAGAGCGCTTCCGCGCCGTGGATGTGGAGGGTGAGGCCGTGCTCGGATATGAACGAGTAGTGCATGATCCGCTGAACGTCGACCGGACCCGCCGCGACGCCGCAGACGTAGGAATCCCGAGGCACGTAGTCCATGTTGTCCGCCGAGAAGGGGCCGACGAGCAGAGGGCGGAGCGCCACGAGCCAGGCCGGGGCCTGGAAGCCGGCGAGCTCCGAGGTCGACATCAGGTAGGCCACCCACCTTGGGTCCACCTGCTCCCCCGGAGCGAAATCCGCGTCCGGCGAGGCCCGGAGCTCCCCGATCATCTCACCCAGCTGGTGGAGGACCAGGTGGCGACCGATGACCTCGTGGTCCAGCCCCCAGCGCGCCAGGTAGTTCTCGTCGAAGAAGTGGCCGAAGGGCCCGTGACCGATGTCGTGGAGGAGCCCGGCAAGCCGCAGGGTCTCGGTGACCACGGCCTGGGACGGTGCCTCCGGGTGGAGCTGGCGCAGCGTCGGATACAGGTGCCCGGCCCACTCACCGGCCAGGTGCATGGCGCCGAGCGAGTGCTGGAAGCGGGAATGCTCGGCGGTGGCGAAGACCCACCACGCGCTCTGGAGCTGGTGGATACGGCGCAGGCGCTGCAGCCAGGGATTGTCGATCAGGTCCTGCTCGGCCACGGCTCCGGGGACCCCGCCCGGCTTCGTCACCCTGACGTAGCGGTAGATGGGGTCGCTGGAGAGGTTGACGCGGCGGTACTCGGCGACAGCCTCGGTCATCGACCGCTCCGATTGTATTTGCAGGCCCCCGGATGAGCCTGGAGCGCGGGATCGAGCTCTTCAACTCGGGCCGCTACTGGGAGTCGCACGAGGCCTGGGAGGAGGCCTGGATGCCCGACCGCAAAGGTCCCGATTCGGGCTTCTACAAAGGGCTCATACAGGTCGCCGCGGCCTGCCTCCACTACGGCCGGCACAACCGCCGGGGCGCCGTCAACAAGTGGCAAAGCGGGGCTGGCTACCTGCGCCCCTACCTGCCCCGGCACCGCGGCGTAGAGCTGGCACCACTCGTGCAGCAGGTCGACGGCTACCTCGCCGCCTTCGACGGACCCGACTGGCCGGAAGGGCTGACCATGCCGACTATCCAGGCAACCCCCTCAGACCCGTAGGTCCCAAGCGCAACCAGATAGGCCGGAGGGAAACGTGTTTCCCCCGCATCACTGATAAGGGGGGAAGCGGCGGCCGGCTCCTGATTCGACCAGACCGCCGTACCCGAGCCTGCGGAAGTCGAGCTCGGCGGCCTGGCCGTAGGCGAAGACGAAGGGCAGCACCAGGTCCAGCGCCGTGGACTTGCCGAAGCCGGCGCAGGACGCCACACCCAGCACGACCGCCTCGTCCAGGCGGCCCAGCCAGAGCATGCTCCCGGGGTGGGCAGGCGCCCCCTGCCTGAGCAGCTCGCCGCCCGCGGCCTCCAGCTCGGAGTAGGCAGCGTCGAGCGGATCGATCGAGGAGGCGCCGGCGAAGAGCACCACCTCGGCGCCCTCTCTGCGCGCGCCTTCGTAAGCCTCACGAACGGCGTCCCCGCTGCGCGGCACCTCCCGGACGCCGATCAGCTCGGCTCCGTACCAACCGAGCTTCCTGGTGACGGCCTGGGCAAACAGGATGCGGGCCTTGGGTTTGAGCCGTTCTGTGACGACCACCAGGGTCTTCAGCGGGCGAAAGACGTCCAGCCGCAGGACCGGCGCCGCCTGGGCGGCCATCCGCTCCGCCTCCTCCAGCACCGAGCCCGCGATGGCGACCGGGGTGACCTTGGCTCCCGCCACCTCTTCTCCGGCGTTCACCGCCTGCCCGTCCACCAGGGTGAAGACGCCCACCGCGGGCAGCTGGTTGAGTGCCTCTACCGCCTCCCTCTCGACCCGGACCAGGCCCCGGCCTTCGGCTACAAGCCGCACCTGGCTCTGAACCGGCCCCTCCAGCCGGGTGCCCGGCCCGGCAATGGCCCGGCCCAGGCGCCGGGCCGCCTCGTCCTCGTGCACGTCCCCCTCGTCCAGCTCGACCACGTGGACCTCGGGGACCGCTCGGAGCGGCTCCAGGTGCTCCTGGCTCAGGACGGTGCCCTTGCGAAGACCCGGCCCAAGATCGTGTGTGAGCACGCGCCCCGAGATGGCGCCGGCCGTCAGCTCGGCCCCTCGGAGGCGCAGCGCTCTCATCGCGCCCCCGTACGATGTTCGCCCGTATGCGCGTCTACAACACGCTCAACAGGCGCAAGGAGGAGCTCCGGCCCATCCAGCCGGGCCGCGTGACCATCTACTCCTGCGGTCCCACCGTCTACAAGTACGCGCACGTCGGAAACCTTCGTACCTACATCTTCGCCGACCTGCTCTGCCGGACCCTTGAATACCTGGGTCACCAGGTCGAGCAGGCCATGAACATCACCGACGTCGGCCACCTCACCGAGGACGAGTTCGACCGCGGCGAGGACAAGATGCTGGTCAGCGCGCGGCTGGAGAACCGCTCCGCCGAAGAGATCGCCGACTTCTACACGGCGGCCTTTCTGGAGGACATCGCGCGGGTCAACATCCGGCCGGCCGCCCACTACCCGAGGGCGACCCACTACATCCCGCGGATGCAGGAGCTGATCGCGCGCCTCATCGACCTCGGTCACGCGTACGTGGTGGAGGGCACCGTCTACTACGACATCGCCTCCTTCGGTGACTACGGCAAGCTCTCCAACAACAGCACCGAGCAGCTGATCGCGGGCGCCCGCGGCGAGCCCGACCCTCGCAAGCGGCACCCCGGGGACTTCACGCTCTGGAAGCACGCCGGTGAGAAGAGGGTGCAGGTCTGGAACAGCCCCTGGGGGCCTGGCTTCCCCGGCTGGCACATCGAGTGCTCGGCCATGTCCACCGCGCTGTTCGGCGACCGTTTCGACATCCACACAGGGGGTGTCGACAACGTCTTCCCGCACCACGAGGCGGAGATCGCCCAATCGGAGGCCGCCTTCGGGCACCAGGTGGTCGGCTACTGGATGCACGGCGACATGCTGATGCTCTCCGGTCACCGGATGGCCAAGTCCGCGGGCAACTTCTTCCGCGTCACCGAGCTGGAGGAGCAGGGCCACGACCCGCTCGCATACCGCTATCTGGCTCTGCAGGCGAAATACCGGACCAAGCTCAACTTCAGCCTCGAGCAGCTGGCGGGGGCGGACCGGGTGCTCCGGCAGATGCGCGAGCGGGTGGCGGACTGGCATGACGCGCCGGACGGCCCGCGAGGCGACTACGCCGAGAGGTTCCGGGCGGCCATCGCCGACGACCTGGACTTCCCGGCCGCCATGGCCCTGGTCTCCGAGCTGGTCCACTCCGACCTGGCGGCCGGCGCCAAGGCGGCGCTGCTGCTGGACTGGGACCGGGTGCTGGGACTGGACCTGGGGCGGACGCCCTCAGCCGACGCCGGCGAGCTGCCGCCCGGCGCGGCCGAGCTGCTGGACCGGCGCGAGAAGGCCCGGGCGGCAAAGGACTACGCCACCTCAGACGCCCTCCGGGCGGAGCTGGCCGAGATGGGAGTCGTGGTCACCGACTCCCGAGAAGGCCAGAAGTGGAAGGTCGCAAAGGGAGCCATTCCCTCCCCGTTGCGGGGAGGGAATGGGAGGGGGTAACCCCTTCCGGCACGGCCCGTCGCTCTGCACCGGCCCGGTCAGCTTCTCGAAGAGACCCCCTCCCTAGCCCTCCCCGCAGGGGGGAGGGAACTGCGACTACTCGAGTACTGCCAGGCCGGCTTGGGCCACCTCCATGTCCTGGCTGTAATGGCCGCCGCTGACGCCGATGGCGCCCACCACCTGGTCGCCGATCTTGATCACGTGGCCCCCGCCGAAGACGACCAGGCGCTCGATCCCGCCCACAGCGCCCGCCGCCAGAGGGGGATCGTCCTTGATGAAGTCGTGCCAGGCGGCCGTGTCCATTCCGAAGCCGGCCGCCGTGTAGGCCTTGTCCTGAGCCACCTGGACGCTCAGGAGCGGCGCTCCATCCATCCGGCTGAAACCCTTCAGGACCCCGCTCTCGTCGCAGATCGCGATGACCATCGGATGACCCATCTCGGCTGCTTTCGCCTCGGCGGCGTGGATCATGCGGTGAGCGAGCTTGCTGCTGATGCTGGACTTCTGGACGGTGTCGGTCATTTGTCTGCCTCCTCAGTGCCATATCGTCGCTCCAGCTCGCGGATTTCCGCCAGCCCGATAAACTCCAGGAACTCCTGGAAACGTGGCAGCTCGTCCAGTGCCATGGTGGGGGTGCCGTCCGCCCTGATCCTGGCCAGCACGCGCCGCATCGCCGCAGTGGCGGCGAGCAGTGTGCTGATCGGGAAGATGACAAGCGCGTATCCCAGCTCCCGGAGGCGGTCCATCTCTATCGGAGGGGTCTTGCCGCCCTCGGCGTAGTTGAAGAGCAGAGGAATGTCGGGGAAGGCAGCGGCGACCGCGGCGATCTCCTGGTCCGAACGGGGCGCCTCGACGAAGAGGACGTCGGCCCCCGCCTCGCGGTAGGCATGCCCGCGGGCGATGGCCGCATCCAGCCCCTCGACGGCGGCGGCGTCCGTGCGTGCGATCACCAGGAAGTCGGCAGAGCGCCGGGCATCCACGGCGGCGCGCACCTTCTCCACCATTTCGCGCCCGGGTATCACCTGCTTGCCCTCCATGTGCCCGCATTTCTTGGGCATCACCTGGTCCTCGAGGTGAATGGCGGCGACGCCCGCCCGCTCGAATTCCTGCACGGTCCGGATCACGTTGATTGCGTTGCCGTAGCCCGTGTCGGCGTCGGCGATCACCGGCAGCTGGACAGCGTCCACGATGCGCCTCGCGTTGTCGACCATCTCGCTCATCGTGAGTAGCCCCACGTCGGGACGGCCGAGACGGCCGGCGGCCGTGCCGAACCCTGTCATGTAGACGGCAGAGAAGGCCGCTTCCTCTATCAGCCTGGCACCGAGCGCGTCATAGCAGCCTGGCGCCAGTACCGGCCGCTCCGTCTGGAGCAGGACGCGAAGCGAGGAGAGGGGGCGGCCGTCCGCCAGCAGCCGGGCCATCGCTAGGCCCCTCGACCTGCCGCCGACCGGATCAGGGGCAGGTGCTCGGCGTAGTGCTCGAAAGTGTTGACCCCCACCCATTCACTGACCGGCTTCTCGTGGTCGGGGTCGCTGGAGGGGCCCGGCTGGTAGTGCGTGTAGGGGCGGGAGAGATCGTCCTCTTCAAGCTGATCCAACCTGGCGAGAAGCCGGCGGTGGGTGTCTCGAAGGCTCGACACAGCTTGCTCGGGGCTCTCATCGCGATGCCTTGCCCAGATGGCCGCGTTGACGCGGTCGACGTCTCCCTCGCCCACGCCGCTCACCCCTACGGCGACCGCCCGATCCCGGCCCTCGAGCAGCGCGACCAGCGACTCCTCCCAGGCGGCCAGGTGAGCGAGGTGGTCCTTCACGGTCCAGCCGTCCGCCACCGGCGCCTCCAGCACGGGCGCGTCGAGGACCGCCACGAGCTCGTCCAGCTCCCGCCAACCTAGCTCGATGCGCTCCACCCACTCCGTTCGCGTCATCGCCGATCCTCCCTGAAAGAGTCGTCAACCTGGCCGGTCGCGTCAATCACCGCCCGGCTGCGCGCAGACGAGCGCGCACAAGCCGCGCAAGATGCGCGCTGCACCCGTTCGCCAGTGGTCGGCATTCTCCACGTCTCTGCCAGTCTTCGCCGCCTCGATTCCCGCTCGCCACTCGGGGTTTGACCACGTTCGGTCGGTGGAGCCGCTGGGTGAGAAGTGGATCGGCTGCAGGCCTTCCACACGTCCCTCCTCGGTGGGCGCGTAGAGGTCAGCGACAGGCCGGGAGGCCTGCTCGGCCAGTATGATTACATGATTACAGGAATCTCCAAGGACCACGTCCCTACCCTTTACCAGTGGGCCGGAGGCGCCGACGCCTTCGACCGCCTGACCGAGCTCTTTTACCGGAAGGTCCACGCGGACCCCCTTCTGGCGCCTGTGTTCGCTCATGTCGGGACCGATCACGCTCACCATGTCGCGATGTGGCTGGCGGAGGTCTTTGGCGGCCCCTCCCACTACACCGACGAGCTCGGCGGATACCCCGCCATGATGCGGCACCATCTCGGTCTCGGCATTACCGAAGAGCAGCGGCGGCGCTGGGTAAAGCTGATCACCGAGACGGCGGATGATGCCGGGCTCCCCTCGGATCCAGAGTTTCGGTCGGCCTTCGTCGCCTATGTCGAGTGGGGATCTCGCATCGGCATGGCGAACTCTCAGCCGGGGATGACACCCCCTTCCGAAGCCCCGGTACCGCGCTGGGGCTGGGGTGAGGCGCCGCCGCAGAGCTGAAGGTGGAGCAGTCTGGAAGAGCCGCCTGCTCTGCGTCGAGGGCCGGCTGCACGACATCCAGCAAAGCATGTCGCCTTTCGCCTCGGACCTGGGCCCTCAGATACAGGGGCTGGGCCAGCATGGGTTGCGCGCCGTGAAGAGCAGCGAGCGATTGTCGAGCGGGTCGCGCCGGGCTGGAGGGAGCTCAGCGCGGTGGAAATGTTGCCTAAGCATCCGGTTTCCAACTTCCGATAAGTACGTGTTATCGGAACCTGGAAGTCGCCCGGAACCAGCTGCCGGCACGCTGCACCCCCGTCAGCTCGAACCCGGATGGCGGGAACGCCAGGGTCGCTCCCGGCGCAGACGCGCCCGGTCTCCAGGATGGGTCCAGCCCCCGTGAGTAGGCCACCGCCCGATCGACCAGACCTCGGGCCAGGAACGGTTCGACCAGCGCCTCTCCGCCGTCCAGCAGCAGCGTTCGCACGCCTCCCGAAGCAAGGCTGGAAAGGAGGCTTTCCGGGCCCGCCGGCGGGGGCTCTGGCTGGAGGCGGAAGCCGGCCCCGTGACCGCCCGGGGTCCCCTCCGCGATCTGCCCGTGCTCGTCCAGTAC
>CATPBP010000023.1 GCA_955652675.1 Candidatus Dormiibacterota bacterium | reverse complement strand
TCATCCCGCTGGTCAGGGAGCCGTCCTGCAGCCCCAACCGGGTCTTGAGCGCCAGCCAGAAGGCAACATCCGCCGCGTGCATGTAGAGCTGGCCGCTCGTCACGCCGCCGGGTCGTTCGTACTCGGCCGAGTACGGAACGCTCAGCTCGCATTCGCCGTCGCCGATCGATGTGACCTGAAAGCCGGGACGTCGCGTGAACTCGTGAGCCGCAAGCAGCACGTTCAACTCAGCGATCGAGACCAGCGACATACATAGGTAGTGTACGTTTGTGATCGCGGTGCGGCGACCGAGAAGAAGCCAGCGTGAGCGTGCCGAATCGACGCGGGCCGCTCTGGTGGTCGCGGCCGGCGAGCTCTTCGGCGAGAGTGGTTTTCATCAGGTCCCCGCTCAGGCGGTGGTGCGCCAGGCCGGTGTCACCTCTGGCGCGCTCTACCACCACTTCCGGGACAAGCGCGACCTCTTCCGAGCTGCATTCGAGGCCGCAGAGGTTCGCCTCGCCGATCGGGTGGCGGCCGCGGCCGGGGCGGGAGACGGTCCCTGGGAGCGCCTTCAGCTGGGCGTCGCCGAGTACCTCGCGGTCTGCGCCGAGGCGCCCGCGCGCCGGCTGCTCCTGGTCGACGGGCCGAGCGTGCTGGGCTGGGAGGAGTGGCGGCGGATCGACGCCGCCCATCACCTGCGCCCGCTGCGGGCCGTGCTGGCCGGGGCGATGCGGGTGGGGATAATCGAGCGGCGCTCGCCTGAGCCGCTCGCCCGCCTCCTGCTGGGGGCGCTCACCGAGGCCGGCCTTGGCGACCCCGAGGATCGCGACGCGCTGCGCCATTCGGCCCTCTGGCTCCTGGATCAGCTGAAGCGCAAGACGTGAGGGCGCGGCCAGCCACGGGCTGGCGCTGTCCAGAGCGACGCGCTCTCAGGACTTTGGGGGGAAGCCTCGACGTCAGAGGGCCCGCGCGCTGCACAATTGTCGAACGACAGGCATCCATTCATGTAAGTGCGGTGTACAACTGTCGCAGTACGGCAAATGATTGTGCAGCCATCCGGGGGCCCCGGCGTGTACCTTTAGACCTCGTGCGGCCCGGCGCTCTGCGGACCCAGGCGGGCCTGCGCCAGGTGGTTGTGCGTGACGGTCAGCTCGGGAAGCTGCCCGGGTCCGTGAGAGAGCTGGTGGGGTGGAAACGTCCTCGTCAGCGTTCAATGGAGGCGATAAGGCAGGTGCAACCCTACGACCCTTCTCGTCTGGCGCCCAGCGCGGCGCGGCCCCGCCAGGCAGTCGTTACACGCGGTGAAAACCTCGTCAATTTGAAAAACCAAGTGGTGGAAGAACCACCACACAGCACATAGAATTACCCGCCATGACTGCTCCCGGCGTTGACTACAGCGCGCCTTTTCAGAGAGCGATAGAGCTCATCGGGAAGCGCTGGACGGGAGCGGTGGTGCGGGCTTTGATGCCTGCTCCGGCGCGTTTCAACCAGCTTTTGATGGGCATTCCAGGGATATCCGACCGGGTGCTGACTGAGCGCCTGCGGGAGCTCGAATATGAGGGCCTGGTCGAGCGGCTGGTCGATCCCGGACCTCCGGTTCGCGTCAGTTACCGCTTGACCCCGAGGGGACGCGCCCTCCAGCAGGTGATCGCGTCCGTGGACGCCTGGGCAGCCGACTGGCTGGGCCAGGCCGCCAGCACCTCCGTCGTCGCCAGCTAGTCCCGTCGTCACTGACGCCGACCCCCACGCCGGAGCATGGCCTGCGCGTGCCCTGCTCGCCACCGAGAAGCGGCTGCAACCTGGGTCCCGGCTATGGCGGCCACACTCGCCGGCCGGGTCGCGCCTGGCGGCCGCCACGAGTTCGACCCATCCCCTTGACCGGACACTAGACTGTCGATCTGGACAGTCAGCCATAGTCGGCATGCCGCCCGGAAGACCGCTGATACTCTTACTGGCCGATGCGCCTCGGTGACCTCTTCCGGCGCCGTCAATCGGACAGCCGGACCTGCGCAGCGTGTGGAGCGGAGATCCCGGCCTCTGCCGTGTTCTGCTCCAGCTGCGGAGTCCGCGTCGATGAGCCCGAGGCCCAGCCGCTCTACATCGTGGACCGGGCGACCGGCCTCTTCAACGATCGCTTCATCCGGCCGGTGCTGGAGGACGAGCTGGCCCGGGCTCACAGATACGGACGGCCTCTCGGCATCGTGCTGATCGAGCCGCTGCACGACAACGGGACCCCGGAGCCGAACGTGGACCAGCACGAGGAGACCCTCAAGATGATGGCGGCGGCGGTCGCCGGGACGCTGCGCGACGTGGACACGCCGGGAGTGCTCGCGCACAGACCGCCCTCGATGCTGGCTGTGCTGCCTGACACGGACATCGCCGGTACCGCCCACGCCGCCAACCGTGTCCTGCAGGCCGTGAACGGTGCGCTCGGCGCCAGCGGCCGCCGGGCCGCGCTGGGAATCGTCTGCGTCCACCATGGCCAGCGCCTGCGGGCCGGCGCGGTGATCGAGGCAGCCGGCCGATCGCTTCGCTCAGGGCGGCCGGAGCTACTCGGACGCTAGACCTCTACCTGCTGCGCCACGGAGCCACCGAGTGGAGCAAGAGCGGCCAGCACACCGGCCGCACCGATCTGCCGCTGCTGCCTGAGGGAGAAGAGGAGGCGCGCCGGCTCCGCCAGCGGCTGCAAGGCGTTCAGTTCACCGCGGTCTACTCGAGCGACATGCGGCGGGCCCGTCGCACTGCCGAGCTGGCCGGCTTTCCCGACCAGATCGTGACGCCGCTGCTCCGCGAATTCGACTATGGCGACTTCGAAGGGCTGACGACGGCCGAGATCCGCCGTCGCAATCCCGACTGGCAGCTGTTCCGGGATGGCTGCCCGGGGGGCGAGACGCCGGACCAGGTTTACGCCCGCGCCCAGGCCTACTTCCAGCTGCTCGCGGGCAGCGAAGGCGCGGTGGCGGCCTTTTCGCACGGCCATTTCATCCGGACTCTGGCCGTGGCCTGGGTGGAGGTGGCGGTCGTGGCGGCGGACCGGCTGGCGCTGGACACAGGTTCCGTCAGCATCCTGATCGAGGGCGACAGGGGCCGGCTGCTGCAGCGCTGGAACCTCACCTAGGCCCTCCGGGCGCCTCGGGCTCGTCCCGGCGCTTCAGGCTCCAGGGCCGCGCCCGGACGCCCGGCAGGCCGGCGAAGACCAGGTAGGCCGCGGTCTCCTGCTCAGCCCAGTAGCTGTGGCGCTCTCCGGGGTTGATCAGCACCAGCTCGCCGGCCCGGACGGCGCCGACGCCTCCCGCGTCCCCGTACTGGAGCACTCCCTCGGTGACGATGACCGCCACGGGAAGCGCGTTGCGGTGCTCGGGCACTCGCTGGCCCGCCGCCAGCCGGAGGCCGACCACGCGCATGGCGCCGCAGTCGGCGATCTGCTCCCAGCCGAGCGGGCGAGGGTCCATGGCTCCCGGCATTATCATCGCCGCGTGACGACCGCCTCCCTGAGCATCGTGCGCCCGGAGGCTCCTAACAAGGCTTTGGGGTGAGCCACCTATGAGCGATCTGCAGGCGCCCTCAGAGCTGCTGGTGCTCAGCCGAGCCGAGGTGGAGCGACTGCTGGACCTCGACGAGCTGGTGGACGCGCTTGCCGCCGTCTTTGTGGAGCTGAGCGCCGGAAACACCTCGGTGCCGCCCCGCGTGGGGGCGCGGAGCGGGTCAGGTCTGCTGGCGGCGATGCCCGGCTACGTTGCCGGCGTGGCCCTGGAGACCAAGCTGGTCACCGTCTTTCCAGGCAACCACGCGCGCGGCCTGCCTTCCCACCAGGCGCTGATCGCGCTGTTCGACGAGGAGACCGGACGGCCGCTCGCGCTCATGGATGGGACCTACATCACGGCGGTTCGGACGGCGGCCGCCTCGGCGCTCTCCGCCCGTCTCCTGGGCCGCCCGGAAGCCGCCGTCCTCTCCATCCTGGGGGCCGGCGTGCAGGGCCGGTCGCACCTCGAGGCGATGCAGCGGGTGGCGGACTTCCACGAGGTCCGGATCGCCTCCCGCAGCCTGGACCACGCGCAGGCGCTGGCTTCTAGCAATCCTCGGGCACGGGCAATGCAGTCCTTCGAGGAGGCGGTGCTGGGAGCCGACGTGGTCTGCTGCTGCACCGACTCGTCGCAACCGGTCCTCCAGTTCTCCTGGCTCTCCGCCGGCGCCCACGTCACCTCGGTGGGATCCAACCAGACGGGGCCCGAGCTGGACGCCGAGACCGTCCGCCGGGGCCGGCTGTTCGTGGAGTCCCGCGTGGCCTTCCAGCCGCCTCCTGCGGGCGCGGCCGACCTGGCCGGCGTCGACCCGGCCGAGGCAACCGAGCTGGGCGAGGTGGTGGCGGCCAGCTCCCCCGGCCGGCGGGACGCCAGCGAGATCACCGTCTACAAGTCGATGGGCCACGCGGTGGAGGATGCCGCCGCCGCCGGCCTGGTCTACCGCCGGGCGCTGCGCGAGGGAGGCGGACAGGCCGTAGCGTTGTAGCGCATGCGGGTGGTGCACGCCGGCGGACTGGAGGGCGCGCGATCCGCTGGGGGCACCGTAGTCGTCATCGACGTGCTGCGCGCCTTCACGGTCAGCGCCTATGCTCTGGCCGGCGGGGCGGCCGAGTGCCGGCTGGTAGCCGAGGTGGATGAGGCCCGGGCGCTGGCGGCCCGGCTGCCGGGAGCGATTGTCTCCGCAGAGGTGGAGGGACTGCCGGTGCCGGGGATCGCTATCAGCAACTCACCGACGATGATTCGCGACCTGGACCTGCGCGGCAGGGTGCTGGTCCAGCGCAGCAGCTCGGGGACACAATGCGTGGTGGCGGCGGGACGCGCCGAGCGGCTCTACGCTGCCGGCCTGGTTGTGGCCAGGGCCACGGCCACAACCATCAGGGAGGCCGCCCCGGAGGTGGTGACGCTGGTAGCCTCGGGCGCCGACCGCGGCCACTCCGAGGACCGAGCCTGCGCGGACTACCTGGAGGCGATGCTCTCCGGCCGGCGCTGCGACCTCGAGCAGCTGCTCCGCCCCCTGCGTAAGAGCCCGCGTCACGCCGAGCTCATGGCCGGCGGCTGGCCCGGATTTCCGGCCTCCGACCTGGAGCTGGCACTCGCCGCCGACCGGTTCGACTTCGCCATGCCCGTCTCGAGGGACGAGCTCGGCGTACGGCTGACAGCAGCGACCTTGTAAAACGTGGAACATCCGTTCGCAGACCCGGCCGAGGCGAAGATTGAGCCGGATCAGGAGACGGTGAAGGCGCTGAGATCGTGGTCTTCGTCCGCGAGGAGAGAGGGATCGAGGCGGATCCGATCGCGGATCAGCGGCAGGCAGGCTTTCAGCTCTCCATCCTTCTCGGGATCCTCGGGATCGCCTCCCCGGTTCAGCCCGAAGACCGCCTGCAGGACATTCTCATGCAGGTAGAAGGCAAGGAATCGCCGGCTCTCGAGCGAGCCTCTGAAGACGAGACGGTCCCAGCTGGCGGCGAAGCCCAGGTACTCCAGCGACTGGTCGTACTGGTCCGACCAGAAGGAATGCACGTAGTCGTAGGGCCCACCCTTCTCGAGCATCGAGAGCGCGGCGGACCTCCCCTGGTTGGAGGCATTGTTCCAGTGCTCCACCCGGAGGCGGCCGAACACTGGATGCCAGTGGTTGGCGATGTCTCCTGCCGCATAGACGCCGGGCAGGGAGGTCCGGCACATCTCGTCAACCAGCACGCCGTTCTCCATAGCGGCCCCCGCCGCCGAGAGGAGCTCCACGTTGGGCACGATCCCGACCCCTACGACCACGAAGTGGCAGTCGATCACCCGGCCGGCCGCGGTGCGGACCCGCTCCACCCGTCCGCTTCCTTCGAACGCGGCCACCGAGTCTTCGCGGAGAAGCTCCACGCCGTGGTCGCGGTGGACCCCGGCCAGCACCTCACCCACCTCCAGGCCCAGCACGCGCGCCAGCGGTGCCCGATTGCCGTCGATGGCCGTGACCTCAACGCCGAGCTGGCGCAAAGACGCGGTCACCTCGGAGCCGATGAAGCCCATGCCCACCACCACCGCCCTCCGGCCCGGCCGCGCCGCGGCGCGGATTCGGTCTGCCTCCTCCACCGTCCGCAGCTGGAGGACGCCCTCCAGTTCGATCCCCTGAACCGCGGGCCTTCGGTTGCGGCCGCCCGGCGTGACCAGCAGCCGGTCGTAGGGCCGGCGCTCGCCGCCTTCCAGCTCGACGAGCTTGCCGCCGGTGTCGATCCGAACCGCTCGCGCGCCCCGTTGGAGGTCGATCTCCTGGCTCGCATAGGCCTCCTCGGCGGCCACCAACTGGTCCTCGAACCGCTCCTCTCCCCTCATGTATCCCTTCGACAGCGGCGGCCGGCTGTAGGGCGGGTGCGACTCCGCGCCCAGCAGGGTCACCTCGCCCTCGAAGCCCTCCTGGCGAAGAGTGAGGGCGGCGGTGCCGCCGGCGAGGCCGGCACCCACGATCACGAAGCGCTGTCTCTGCATGAAGGTCACCTCACTTTTTAAGCGATGTCAGGGGTTCGCGCCTGCTCCGCAGGACCACGCAGCACCCGGTGTTCGGCCCCCGGCCACCGCCGCCCGCGGTTTCGGCTCACGGGAAACGGTCGATCCATTCGCGACGGGAGTACTTGGTGGCCGCCAGCCGGTGGGCCGAAGCGAGCTCCTCGGCGCTCAGAGTGTCGAAGTGCGCCGGATACCTGCCCAGGAAGCAGGCCGCCAGCGCCTCCACGACCTGGTCGCGGCCCAGGTTCAGCCAGCGGCTGAGCGGCGAGACGGTCTTCTCGGCGCTGCGCACTCCCCGCGGCGAGACCCGCTCGCGGCCGATCCGGATCAGCCGCGGGACGAGCTCGGGATCGATCTCGTGCGCGATCACCGTGTGGTGGACCAGGAACCTGCGCCTGCGGGCCTGGGCGGCGCCGCCCATCTTGCCCTCCGGCGAGACGATGTCGTTGATGGGGCGGTGCGCGGCGGGCGCCCCCAGCTCGCGCAGGCATTCCACGACCCAGCCGTCGAGAGCGGCGAACGACTCCACGAAGCTGAGCCCTCGCACCACCGACTCCGGCGCATAGAGCGAGTAGGTGATGCTGCGGCCGGGCTCCACCAGCATGGTGCCCCCGCCGCTCATCCGCCGCCCGACCTTGAAGCGCTGCTTGCGGGCGGCCTCCAGGTCGACCTCGTTGGCGAGCACCTGGTGGCTGCCCAGCACCAGGGACGGCTCGGCCCACTCCCAGAAGCGAAGGGTGGGCCCGCGAAGGCCGTCGATGAGCCGGTCGAGGAGCACCTCCTCCAGCGCCAGCTGGGCGTGCGTCCTCATCGGGAAAGGCATGACGATCTCCCAGCCCAGCTCGGCCAGGTGGTCCTCGCGCCGGCCGGCGTCTGCTCGCTCGGCGGAGAAATGGGGCGGCCGCTCGGGCCGCCCCCAGGTCAAATCGGGATCAGGTCTTGAAGCCGTGGTCCTTGAGCCAGGTTGCCGCGATCTGGTCGGGGTCGGCCTTGTCCACGTCCGCCTTCTTGTTCATCTGGATCAGGTCGTCTGTGGTGAGCTTGGTTGAGACGTTGTTGAGGGTGGTGGTGGCGTCACCCGTCAGGACCTTGGAGCGCCCGAGCGGAACGATGTTGTCGGCGTTCTGCAGATGCTTGTCGTCCTGTAGCTGGACGTACTTGCCGGTCGAGTAGGCGCTGTCGCTGGAGAAGACGAGGCCGATGTCGATGTCGCCCTTGTCCAGGGCCGCCTTGGTCAGCGGGCCGCCCGCGTCGAGCGGCTTGAAAGCCTTGAAGTTCAGCCCGTAGACCCTCTGCAGTCCAGCCTGGCAGAAGGGGCGGTTGGGGCACTCGGGCGGACCGCCCAGCGTCATCTGGGGAGCCACCGGCACCAGCTCGGAGAGCGTCTTATTGGTCCCGTACTTGCCGCTCTTGAGCACCGCGAAGGCGTTCTCGTCGGTGGCGGGTGACGGGTTGAGCGCCTTCAGTCCCTTGGGCTCGAGATAGGTGTTGAGCTTGGCGACTGTGGCCGCCGCGTCGGGGGTCGCCTCGCCCTTGCCCTTGTTGAGGAACTCCAGCTCAGTCGCGGCATAGCCGGGATAGAGGTCGATGTCGCCCTTTTCGAGAGCCGGCTCGACGACCTCGCGGCTGCCAAGGTTGAGCTTGTAGTTCACGGTGTAGCCGGCGCCCTTCAGAGCGCCGCCATAGACGTTGGCCAGGATCGACGACTCAGCGAAGTTGAATCCCGCCACGTTGATGGTCCCCTTGCTGCTCGTGGAAGGAGAGCCGCCGCCAGACGACCCACAGGCGCTGGCGATGAGGCTCAGCCCCAGTACCGAGGACAGCAGGGCGCGGTACGCCCACGATGCCATGTGCTCATTCCTCCTTGAGGTATGTGGTCCGGCTGCCGAGTGCCGGCCCGCTGTCATGCGCGACGGCGTTCGCGCCACGCGCTTTGCTCGACGAAAGTTACCCTACCTCCGCTCTGGAGCAGTCGCAGGCCTGAGATCAGCGCGCCGGCTCTGCCTGGGCCTGGATGCTAACCGCCGCCTGCCGTTCTTGCTTGATCCGGCTGCGCAGTCCGGCGGGCGTGAGGACGTATTGCAGCACCGCCAGCCCGATCTCGGCCGCGGCGGCGAGCAGGGCGACGAGCACCGCGCCCGCGAAGACCTCCACGAAGTTCCGGTTGGCGATGCCGTCCACGATGTAGCGGCCGAGGCCGCCCCATCCAACCAGCGCGGCCAGGGTTGCGGTGGCGACGACCTGCACCCCGGCCGTGCGGATGCCGGCCATCACCACCGGCATGGCGTTGGGAAGCTCGACCCGGAGCAGCGTCCGGCTTTCCCGGAAGCCCAGGCCGCGGGCGGCGTCACGCAGCTCCGGGTCGACGTCGCGCATGCCGACGAAGCTGTTGGTCACGATCGGCGGGATGGCCAGCGCCACCAGTGCTATGAAGGCGGGGATGGCGCCGATGCCCACCAGCTGGACCAGCAGCACGAGGATCGCGAAAGATGGCAGCGCCCGGCCGATGTTGGAGATGTTGATGGCGATGGCGCCCCCGACGCCGTAGTGCCCGAGGAGGAGGCCGATGGGGAGCGCGACCAGCGCCGCGACGGCCGTGGCGATCAGCGACATCAAAACGTGCTCCTCGAGCCGGGTGGGGATCCCGTTGGCGCCCTGCCAGTGGGCCGGGTCGGCGAACCATCGGGCCACCTCGCCGAGGAAGTTCATGCGTGGCTCCAGGGGGTGATCGCGCGCTGGAGGAAGCCAAGCCCGACATCGCAAAGGATGGCCAGCGCGATGGACAGCACGCCGCCCACCACGAGCGGGGTGCGGAAGTCGCGGACCAGGCCGTCCAGGATCAGCTGGCCGAGACCGCCCTCGCCGATCAGGGCGGTGATGGTGACCAGCCCGATGGTCGTCACGGTCGCGATCCGAACCCCGGCCATGATCACCGGCAGCGCCAGCGGCAGCTCTACCCGGAGCAGCTGGGCGCCGGTCCGAAAGCCCATACCCCGGGCGGCGTCGCGCACCTCGGCGGGCACCCCGTCCAGCCCGACGACGATGTTGCGGACCAGGATCAGGAGCGTGTACGAGACCAGCCCGATCTCGGCCGTGACGAAGGTCAGCCCGGTGTAGGGCACCAGGAGGGCGAAGAGCGCGAGCGAGGGGATGGTGTAGAGGGCGCCGGCGACCGAGAGGACGGCGCCCCGGCCCTTCCGATAGCGCCAGGCGAAGAGACCGATCGGCACCGCGAGAAGGAAGCCGAGGCCGACGGCGATGGCGGTGAGCTCGATGTGCTGGACGGTGGCGTCCGTTATGCGCTGTGTGTGGCTCTGGACCCAGTCCCAGCGGATCCAGGGATCCTGCGCCGCCAAGAGCATTCCACCACTTTAGAGTGGTGCGAATGCTGACACTCGAGAAGGTGTCGAAGCGATACCCCAACGGCCAGATGGCCGTGCAGGAGCTGACCCTGGAGATCCGCGACGGGGAGACCTGCGTGCTGGTCGGTCCGTCCGGCTGCGGCAAGACCACGACGCTGCGGATGATCAACCGGCTGATCGAGCCGAGCTCCGGCCGGATCCTGCTGGACGGCGAGGACGTGACCAAGGTCGACCCGGTGCCACTGCGGCTGAAGATGGGCTACGTCATCCAGCAGGTGGGCCTCTTCCCGCATATGACGGTCGCCGACAACGTTGCCACCGTGCCCAACCTGTTGGGCTGGGACGGAAACCGGATCAAGAAACGGGTCACAGAGCTGCTGGAACTGGTGGGCCTGGAGCCGGCGCGGTTCGCCTCCCGCTACCCGCACCAGCTCTCCGGCGGCCAGCGCCAGCGGGTTGGCGTCGCCAGGGCGCTGGGAGCGGACCCGCCCGTCCTGCTCATGGACGAGCCCTTCGGCGCCATCGATCGGGTCACCCGGGACCGCCTGCAGAACGAGTTCCTGGACATCCAGCAGCGAATGCGCAAGATCGTGGTCTTCGTCACCCACGACATCGACGAGGCGGTGAAGATGGGCGACCGGATCGCCCTCCTGCGCGAGGGAGGCATCCTCCAGCAGTACGACAGTCCGGCCCGAATCCTGGCCAGGCCGGCCAACGACTTCGTCGCCGACTTCCTGGGCCCCGACCGCGGCCAGAAGAGGCTCTCGGTGGTGCGCATCGACCCGGCCAGGCTGGAGAAGACGGTCTCGGCCGACTCCCTGCCCGCCATCCCGGCCGAGGCCACTCTGGCGGACGCGCTCTCCGCGATGATCCTGCACGACACCGACCGCCTCAGGGTCAACCGGAACGGCGAGGTGCTGGGACTCCTCACCCTGCCCAAGCTCCTGGAGATCGCGGCGGAGCCTACGGGCTAGAGCTTTTCGCCGGCGCGGATGGGAAGGGTCAGGCGGTTCTCGGGTGGGGCCAGCGGGCAGGCGTAGCGCGGGTTGTACACGCAGGAAGGGTGGTAGGCCCAGTTGAAGTCGATGGTCAGCTCGGGTGAGCCCGGGGTTATCTCCAGGCAGCCGGCGTCTGTGTTCTTGATGGTGTCGAAGAGGTAGCGGCCGCCTCCGTAGGTCTCCTGGCCAGACGTGGCATCCCGGAAGGGAAGGAACAGCCCTCCTCCGTAGCCCACGATCCAGAGCACGGTCAGGCCCAGCTGCTCGCCCTGAAGCTCGAAGCGCAGGGTCCCGGCCCGGCGATAGCGGACCACCCCGTCGTCGCCGCCGGTATCGATCTCCAGGAGGTCGCCGTCGCCGGCTTCCAGCCGGGCCGCCACCCTGTAGGCTGGGTCGGGCGGAAACCAGGGCACGCCCCGAAATGCAGCTCGCTGCTCGAGCGGTATCGGCGACTGAGGATGTTCTCTGAACAGACGGTCGCGGGCGGCGCGCCAGGCCTCGAGGGAGCCTGAGCGGTAGGCGTCGCCGACGCGCCTGCGGAAGTCGACGATGTCGAGATAGTCCTGGACGTTCATGGCCCGAAGTATCGGGCGGAGGAGCGCTGATGACCGGAGTGGGTAGCCCCGCGGGCCCGACCGCTCCGGCCGCTCAGCTCACCGACACTGCCCGTCGCTGGGTGCTGGTGGCCGCCATCCTCGGCTCCGGCATCGTCTTCCTCGACGGGACCGTGGTCACCGTCGCCCTGCCCCGGATCGGCCGCGATCTGCCGAGCCAGTTCCTGGGGACGCTCGAGGGGCAAACCTACATCTACAGCGGCTACCTGTTGACCGTCTCCGCACTCCTGGTTCTGGCTGGAGCGCTCAGCGACGAGTACGGCCGCAGACGGATGTTCGTGCTGGGCCTGGCCGGCTTCGGGATCGCGTCTCTGCTCTGCGGACTGGCTCCCAACCTCGAGCTCCTGATCCTCTTCCGCGTGCTGCAGGGCGCGGCAGGAGCGCTGCTCGTGCCGGGGTCCCTGGCCCTCCTGCGAGTCAACTTCGAAGGCGACCAGCAGGGGCGAGCGTACGGGCTCTGGGCCGCCGGCACCTCGCTGCTGACGCTGGGCGGCCCGTTCGTCGGCGGTCTTCTGGTGGACACGATCAGCTGGCGGGCCGTGTTCCTGATCAACGTGCCGCTGGTGTTGGTGGCGCTGTACGCCGCGCTGGTGCACCTGCCGGAGAGCCGCGACGAGGAAGCCAAGCGCGACTTCGACTGGCTCGATGCGGCACTGTTCGCGCTGGCGGTGGGCGGCCTCTCTTTCGGCACCATCTATGGAGAGCAGCGCGCCTGGCAGTCGCCGGTAGGCTGGGTCCTGCTGCTGCTGGGCGCCGTCGCGCTCATCTGTCTGCCCTTCACGCTGCGGCGTGCCCGCAATCCCCTGGTGCCGCTCGACCTCTTCGCGTCTCGGACCTTCAACACGGTGAACATCTCGACTCTGGTGATCTACGGCGCGCTCTACGTCATGGGCTACTACCTGCCGCTCTACCTGCAGGGCATCATCGGCTACTCCGCCGCCGCCGCCGGGCTTGCCGGCCTCCCCGGCAGCCTGCTCCTGATCTTTCTCTCGTCACGCATGGGCCGGCTGGCCACTGAGTTCGGGCCGCGTCCCTTCCTGGTCGCGGGGCCGCTGCTCATGGCCGCGGCCGTCCTCTGGTACAGCCGTCTGCCGCAGAGCACGACTCCCTGGCGCCTGGACTTCGCCCACCCCTCGAGCCTGCTGCCGCCCCCCAGCTACTGGATCGATGTCTTCCCGGCCACGGTCCTCTTCGGTCTCGGGATCAGCGTTCTGGTCACGCCGCTGACCACGGCGCTGATGACCTCGGTTTCGAGCCAGCATTCCGGAGTTGCCTCTGCCTTCAACAACGCACTCTCACGGGTCGGGCCGCAGCTGGCGGGGGCGCTCGTCTTCGTCGGCGTCTCCGCCGTCTTCTATGCGCGGCTGGGGGCGCACCCAGCGGACGTGAGCCCCCTGAACCGGCCGGTCGACACACGCTGGCTCTCCCCGGCGCTTCAGGCCTCCACCGACGCCTTCCACCTCGCTATGTGGCTTTGCACGGCGCTGCTGGTGGCCGGCGCCTTGATCAATCTGGTCGGCCTGCGGAAGCCGGCCTTCAACCCGTAGGGGTGCAGCTGAAAAGCCCGACCGTATCTTCGGCGCCCATGCACGCCATCTGCCGCGTGGCATTCCCCGCAAGCGGGGCCCCCAAAGCAAGCTCCTGCGCTCCTCGCTGCGCGTATGTCGAATACGCTCACTGCGGTGCTGGTCGCCTCCTTGCAGCTGGCGCACCTGGCCACCGAATCCCTCGGCCGGTTTTCCGGCCGCACCTCTAGATCGCCCGGCTTGGCACAGGAGGCTCCGGGGAGCGACCAGGTCGCGCTGCCTCGCGAGGGCAGGGTCGACCCGCGAGCTCTATGGACGCTGCTGATCGGGAACGGGCTCACCTCCATGGGGGTCAGCTTCTTTCTCCCCATCCTGCCCCTCTACATCGCGTCCAAGGGGGCCAGCTCGCTGCTCGTCGGCCTGGTCTTCGCCGCCGGTGTCTGCGGCCGGGCGCTGGTCCAGTACCCCGCCGGCTGGCTCTCGGACCGCTACGGCCGGCGCCCGCTGCTGGTGGGCGGCCTGCTCGTCTACGCGCTGTTCTTTCCCATCTATCTGGTCGGCCTCCCGCCCGCTGCACTGATCGCCGTCCGCTTCCTGCACGCGCTGGCCGGCGGCTCCGTCTCGATCGTCGCCACCGCCCTGATGGCCGATCTCACCCAGTCGGAGGGACGCGGCAAGGCCTTCGGGTGGCTGCGAGCCTCGGACATGGCGGGCGTCCTGCTGGGTCCTGCGCTGGGCGGCCTGGTGGCCGGAATCCGGCTGGACGCGGTCTTCGTCGGCGCCGCCCTGGTCTGTCTGCTGGCCGTGCCGCTCATGCTCCGGCTGCCGGCGCCGCCGCCGGGGAGCCAGAGCCGGGAGGGGGGCGAGCCGGACATCAGCGCCTGGAAGTCGCTCCGTCCGCTCCTGCCGGTCGTCCTGCTCGGCGCCCCGGTCTACTGGGTGTTCGGCACCTACGACTCGGTTTGGAGCCTCTACATCACCAGCCGGGGAGCGAGCCCCTTCCTGGTCGGGGTCTCATTCGCCACCTACGCCCTGCCGATCGTTCTCCTCGGGGGCCTGGCCGGCGGCCTGGCAGACCGCCTCGGGGCGCTGCGGGCCGGCACGCTGGCGCTGTTGACCTACGGACTGCTGGCCGCGACCTACCCGTTCATCTCCAGCGTCCCGCTCCTGATCATGATCGGCTTCCTTGAGGGGTCCCTGACCGCGGCCGGCAACCCCGCTCTGATGGCGGAGGTGAGCCGGATGGCCCCGGCCGGGGCGCAGGGGCGAACTCAGGGTCTCTACGCGCTGCTGCTCAACGCGGCCGAGGTGGCGGGAGCCGTGGTGGGCGGAGCACTCTACCTGCGCGGACCTGCCTTCGCCTTCCTGGGCGCCACCACCGTCTGCCTGGCGGGGGTCGCCTCCAGCCTCGCCCTGCGCCTGAGACGGGCCGGCTCGCCCACCGCCGCGCACTGAGCGCCCCCCTCCCGAGACGGGGAGAGGCCGGGCATCCGCAGGAGTTCTCTTGGGGCATGCTCCAGGCAGTGGAGCAACTTGCGGAGCGGCTGGCGCAGACCCCCGTGTGGCGGCCGTCGCCTTGGGGGGATCCAGAGCCCAGGGGCCCGGCCGGACTGATTGCGTGCGGGCCTGATCCGCTCCTAGACTGCCACGAGTGACCAGCGAACCTGAATCGCACGCCCTGATGTCCGCCGAGGAGCTCGCCGCGGCAATCCTGAAAAAGGTCGAGTTCGCGGAGCGCTCCGACGACGAGGCGGCCCGAAACGCCTTGCGAGAGATCGCGGTGCTTTGCCGGCAAGTGCTCAAGCCGGCCGGCGCCACCGACCAGGCGATCACCTAGCAGCGCTGCGCCAGGCCGCCGCGCACGTCGTCCCAGCCGTAGGAGACCTCGCGGACGCGGAACCCGGCCCCGAAGTCAAGGTCGTGCTCCCGCAGGAAGACTCCCCCCATCCGTTCGTAGAAGGCCCTCGCCGCAAGGTTGTCGCGCAGCACCCAGACCAGCATCGAGGTCACCCCGCGGCGCACCAGGGCGTCGGCGACTGCCTCGACCAGCGCTCGGCCGTGGCCACGGCGCTGGGCTTCCTGCAGCAGATAGATCGCGTAGAGCTCGCCCTGGAAGCGTGGGTCACCCTCCCGCTCGGCTCCTCCCATGGCGAATCCGACGACCCGCCCCGCCTCTTCGACCACGAAGGTGAGGGCCAGGTTGTCGCCCTGTGCCAGGAGCCGCGCCCAGCGCCGGCCGTGATCCTCGGCGGTCATCCCGTCCAGGTAGTCGTCGGGCACCATGCCTCGGTAGGTGCTGCGCCAGCTGAAAACCTGGACGCCACCGATCGCGTGAGCGTCGCTCGAGCGGGCCTGGCGTAGGACTGACGGCTGCCGTGCCGGAAGAGGCTCGGTCACGCGTCCAGGAAAGCCAGCACGGCGCGGGCCTCGACAACCACGGTGCCGTCCTCCTGTTCGATGGTCGCCTCCGCGAAGCAGAGGCGGCGGGTGCTGCGGCGGACGGTCGAGCGCGCTATCAACCGCCCCGGCTGACCGGGTCGCATGAAGTCGACCTTCAGATCGACGGTGGCCAGCCCGCGGCCGTCCGCGGTGAGGGAGGCGCCGGCCGAGGCCAGCGCCATGTCGGCCAGGGCGGCCAGCGCGCCGCCGTGCACGATGGTCCCCCGGGAGGCGGGGAAGCCATGCGCGTCGGGCGTGAGCGACGCCTCGACGACCGCCTCGCCCGGGCGCGACTCCACGATGCGAGCTCCGAGGTTGGCCCACATCCCGAAATGTTCGTAATCGGGCATCGCCCGACTAGTCTGAGACGCCGATCTGCCGGCGCGCTCAGACCCGGCCGGGGCTACTCCGTCGCCTCTTCGGCGGCCTTCGCCTTGCTCACGATGTCGCCCTGCGTGAAGAGGATGCCCTGCAGCTCCTGGCGAAACTTCGGCCGCCGCCGAAGCACGAACTCCAGGTCCATTCCGAAGTGCTTGAACTCCTCGTGCTGAGCGTTCTCCATGATCGCCCTGGCCTCCTGGTCGGTCTCCACCGACATGCGCTGCTCGTACCATCCGATGGCCTCCGCCTCCTCCTGGAGAGAGGTGAGGATCCGCGCGATGGTCCGGATGTCTGCTGACAGCTCTGCCGGTGGCTCGTGGTACTGCTCTGTTCCCATGACGGAGAATTCTGGGCGGCCGCTCTCGGCCTTCGCAAACCGCGCCGTGAAGCCGGCGTTGCGCAGCGCATCAAGGCCGGTCCTCAGGTGCGGCGGGGTCAGCTCCCGAGAACCGTCTTCCTCGAACGGACCCGGCGTCTGGAGGGGAACTCGAACATCCAGGACTGGCCTGCGGAGAGCAAACCCGCCGGCAGCCGCATGATCAGGTCCCGCGCCAGCTGGGCGGCCGGGCTTTGCGGCTGCAGCGCGCGCAGCGCGCGCAGCGAGGCACGCTGCATCCGGGCTGCGCGGGGCATCCGCTCGGCTTCGTAGAGCCTGAGGGCAGCCGCCGGATCGGGCCGCCGGGTGATGCAGGAGGCCAGCACCACGGCGTCTTCGAGCGCCAGGCAGGCGCCCTGCCCGGCCGCCGGCGACATCGGGTGTGCCGCGTCGCCGAGCAGCGTAAGCCGCTCCGTGCCCCACGACCAGGCGGGCGGGCGGTCGTAGACGTGATGACGGAGGATCTCGCGGCTCGGGGTCGACTGAATGAGCGTCGGGATGGGGTCCCACCAGCGCCCGAACAGCTCCAGCAGCTCGGTCCTGAGGTCACCGATGCGGCGGCCGGTGTCTCCGTCCCTGCAGCAGAACCAATATGTATAGTCCCCGTCGACCGGCAGCCATCCCGCGTGAGCCCCGCGGCCCAGGGCCAGGCCGCCGCCATTGGTCCGCATTTTGGCGAGGCCTCGCCACGCGATCGACCCTAGCGAGCGCGGCTCGTCGCCAAGCAGAGCATTCCGGACGACAGAGTGGAGGCCGTCGGCGCCGACCAGAAAATCCGCGTCCACGCGGCCGCCGCCGGCCATCACCGCCGCGGCGCCCCGGCGCGTGTGCTGGAGCTTCACAACCCTGGCGCCGGTGTGAACGCCCTCCGAACCCAGCGCAGCGTGCAGAGCGGCCAGAAGGTCGGCGCGCCTGACGCAGATCCCGGGCGCGCCGTAGCGCCGTTCGAGGTCCAGGTTGGTCCTGCCCAGAATCTTGCCGTCCCAGCGCTGGATCAGGTTGCTGTCCATGACGGCTCCCCGCGCCACCACTTCGTCCGCAACGCCGAGCGCCCCGAGCGCGTGCACGGCGTTGGGCCAGAGAGATAGTCCGGCGCCGGCCTCCACCAGCTCCTGCTTTGCCTCCAGCACGGTCACCGTGAGCCCGGCGCGGCGCAGAGCCAGCGCGGCGGCAAGGCCGCCGATGCCACCCCCCACCACGGTCGCCGTCATCCCCCTGCTGGCCACGGCTCAGGCCTAACTCTAATCCTCGCGGAGAGGTATTCCTGCCTCAGGCCGGCGGCCAGTCGCGCGGTCAGCCGAAGGCGGTCACCGCCGGCCTCAAGAGGCGGCGCGCTCGGCCTCTGGGCGGGCCGCCGCTTCCGACCCGGGCTGACGGCCCCGGCGGCCGCCGGGCCACCAGTTGAGATCGCCGAGGACCCGCATCATGGCCGGAACCAGGAGCAGGCGGATCAGGGTCGCGTCGAGCAGGATCGCCGCTGCAAAAGTGATCCCTAGCGCCTTGTTCAGCGCCAGCCGGCTGAGGCCGAGGGTGGCGACGACGAGGACCAGGATCAGAGCGGCCGAGGTGATGATGCGGCCGGTGCGCTCCATTCCCCGGGCCACCGCCTCCGAGTTCGAGGAGCCCTTCGCCCACTCCTCGCGGACCCGGCTCAGGAGGAAGACCTCGTAGTCCATGGAGAGCCCGAAGAGGCCGGCGAAGATGATCACGGGGACGGTCGCCTCAACGAACCCCACTGCCTGGAATCGCAGCTGGGCGGAGAGGTGGCCCTCCTGGAAGATCCAGGTCAGCACACCCATGGCCGCCGCGACCGAGAGCACGTTCATGAACACGGCCTTCAAGGGCAGGGCGACGGACCGGAAGGCGATCCCGAGCAGGAGAAATGTCAGCGCGAGGACCGTCACCAGCACTTGCGGGAGGTCGCCGAAGAGCACGCGAAGGAAATCCTGGTAAGCGGCCGCTTCGCCGCCCACCAGCACGCTGACGCCGGGCGGCCAGCGTACGGCGCGGATGCGGTCGAGCCAGCGATGCGTGCGATCGTCGTTGTCGGGTGCCGGCTGCTGCAGCTCGAACACCGCGTAACCGTTGCGGAGGTAGAGTGGCGCCAGCGCCGGCGGGACGTCCGCCGCGCCGCGCACCGGCTGGCCCTCGGCGGCAGCGCGCAGCCGGCTCTCCATCTCGGCCGCCAGCGCCGTGCCGTTGACCCCGCGGGCGACCAGGAAGACGGGCGAGTAGGTCGGGAATCCCAGCTGCGACTCTCCCAACCGCTGCGCCTGGAAGGCGGGGTCGTCGGAGGGCAGAGACTCCGCGCCCACGACGCCCGGCTTCAGGTCGCGAGCCGGCCAGGCGATCACCACGACCACCGCCACGGTCAGCCCGATGAATAGGAACGGCCTCGCCATGACCCGGCCCGCCAGACCGTGCCAGAAGGGCGAGCTGTCGCGCCCCCGCGTGAAGGGCAGCGCCAGTCTGTCCACCTTGCCTCCGAACGCCGCCAGCAGGGCCGGGATCAGGGTCAGGGAGGCGATCACCGAGACCGCCACCACGAGGGCGCCTCCCAGCCCGATCGACCAGAGCACGTTGAGGTGCGAGAGCATCAGCGCCCCGAAGCCGATCGCCACAGTCCCGCCGGACACCAGTGTGGCCAGGCCGGCCGTTGCGACTGTGGCAGCCACGGCCTGCTCCTTCGAAGCACCTTTCCGAAGCTCCTCTCGGAAGCGGTTGACCACCAGCAGCGAGTAGTCGATGCCCAGTCCCAGGCCGAGCACCGAGGTCACGTTCAGGGAGAAGATCGAGACGGTGTGCTCGCGCGCTACCAGCCCGAGGAGGGCCACGGCGACGGTCACCGTGGCGGCTCCGGTCAGCACCGGGAGCAGGCCGGCGACCAGGCCGCCGAAGACCAGCAGGAGGAGGACGAGGGCAATGGGAAGCGATAACGCCTCGGACTGCTGGACGTCGTGCTCCGACCCCTGCAGGAAGTCGTTGTAGATGGCGCCCAGGCCACCGACGTAGGCCTGGGCCGGTCCGCCGTGCCTGATCGAGGAGACCTGGCGGGCGAGGTCGACGAAGCGATCGGGCGTCTCGTTGGATTCCACCACCAGCGCCGCCGTGCGGCCGTCCCGGCCCACGCGCGGCGGATCGATCACCGCGGAGTGGCCGGGCAGGAGGCGCTCCAGGTCGGCCCGCCAGGCCGCCAGCTGAGCCTGGTAGGCGGGGTCGGAGACCGGCGTGACCTCCGAGTGGAAGACCACCTCCACCACCGGACCGCGGCGCTCCGGGAACTGCTGCCGCAGCAGATCGGCGGCGCGGCCGGCCTCGGTGTCGGTCGTGAAGCCGGCTGGCGAGAGCAGCCGCGAGGTGCCGGACGCAAAGTAGCCCATGAGCAGCACCGCCACCAGCCAGCAGCCCAGGAAAGCCCAGCGATTGCGCGCGACGAAGGCTCCCCAGCGCCCTCCCCAGGAGAGGCGAGCACCGGGGGTCGGGGAGTCCGAGTTCAGCGGGCTTCTCTCCACTCATTTCAAGCCTAGGCCAGACGAGTTTCGCCCCCCTTCATGGATCGCGGCAACGCTGGCTGTTAAGGCGGGGACCCCTCTTCGAGCCGCTCCCGGAGGCTGTACTCCACGGCCCGCAAAAGGGGAGGCAACCGGCTGTTAAGGTGAGCGGATGCGCTTGACGAGAACGTTGTTGGTGATAGGGGCCGGGGCCGCGCTGGCCTACTTCCTCGACCCGAAGAGCGGGCGCGAGCGGAGAGAGCAGGCGAAGCGGGCGTGGAGCGAGCGGACGAAGGGCGGCTACGCGGGAGCACCCTGGCCGGAGCCGGCGCCACCCCCCGCGGCTGAGCCGAGTCCCACCGTGGTCGTCCCCGAATCGTCCTCCAGGTCCCAGTCCTCGGGCCGCTAGCAGAAGCCGGGCAGACGCCGCCGGATCGAGCAGGGGCCGGGGAGCCGGGAGACCAGGGCAATGCCAGCGCCGCCGCTGGCCGGTATCCGCGTCCTCGAGGTCGGCAACTACATGGCCGGACCCTTCTGCGCCATGCAGCTCGCCGACCTCGGCGCGGACGTGGTCAAGGTGGAGTCCCCGGCGGCCGGCGGCGACGAGGTCAGGAAGACGGCTCCCTTCCTCGGCCCTGAGCGTGAGTCCTCCAACTTCATCCGGCTCAACCGCAACAAGCGCTCGCTGGCTCTGGACCTCAAGGCGCCGTCGGGAAAGGAGATCTTCCGCGACCTGGTGCGACGCTCCGACGTGGTTGTCGAGAACCTGCGCCCGGGAACCATGGCCGACCTGGAGCTCGACTATCCGAGGCTGGCCGAGCTGAACGCGCGTCTGGTCTACCTGGCCGCCTCCGGCTGGGGTCAGACCGGTCCCTACTCGGAGCTGGCCGGGCTCGACATCGTGGCCCAGGGCATGAGCGGCCTGATGTCGATCACCGGCGAGCCGGACGGCGACCCCGTCAAGGTCGGCGTCCCGGTCACCGACCTGGTCTGCGCGCTGTACGGTGCGATGGCGTGCGTGGCGGCGCTCAGGGTCAGGGACCGGGACGGCCAGGGCCAGCTGATAGACGTCTCGCTCTTCGAGTCCGGCGTCTCCCTTGCGGTGTGGGAGGCCGGCCGCTATTTCGGTGACGGAGAGGTTCCCCGCCCGCTCGGCTCTGCCCACCAGACCTCGGCGCCCTACCAGGCGCTGCGGGCGGCCGACGGCTGGTTCACGCTGGGCGCCACCTCGCCACGGAACTGGTCTGCGCTCTGCGAGGTGCTCGATCGGCCAGAGTGGACGGCCGACGAGCGTTTTCGGGACAACGCCTCGCGCCACCGGTATCGCGCCCAGCTGGTGGAGCTGATCGAGCGGGTCACGACGGCGCGGCCGGTCGGGCACTGGCTGGAGCGACTGCAGCGGGCCGGCGTCCCCTGCGGCGCGATCCAGGACTACGCGCAGGTTTTCGCCGACCCACACCTGGCGGCTCGCGATTTCTTCTGGGACGCGCCCCACGCCACACTGGGCCCGGTGCGTCAGCTCGGGTCGCCGATGCGGTTTGGAGGCACGCCGGTGCAGCGGCTGGCGGCAGGGCCGGTGCTGGGCGAGCACTCGGCGGAGGTCCTCCGCGAGCTTGGCCGGTCGGAAGAGGAGATAGCACGGCTCGCCGGCGAGCGCGTCGTCGTGGTGGCGCGGTGTCCCTAGAGCTGGGGACCGACGAGCTGCTCTTCGAACGACGAGGAGCGGAGGGCGAGATAGGCTGGGTCACGTTCAACCGGCCCCAAGCGCGAAACGCCCTCACCTTCGCCATGTACGAAGGGGTTGCCAGCGTCGCCGAGGAGGCAAATCGGGATCGCTCGCTGAGGGCGCTGGTCTTTCGGGGCGCCGGAGGCAGGGCCTTCGCCGCAGGAACCGACATCTCTCAGTTCCGGGCCTTCCAGCGCGACCAGGACGCGCTCGACTACGAAGCGCGAATGGACCGGGTGCTGAGTGGGCTCGAGGACGTCCGGGTGCCGACCATCGCCGCCATCCAGGGCGCCTGCACTGGAGGCGGCGCGGCCATCGCGGCTGCCTGCGACCTGCGGCTGAGCTCTCCCACCGGCCGCTTCGGCTTCCCGGTCGCGCGGACCCTGGGCAACACCCTCTCCATAAGCAACCTGGCGCGCCTCACCGCCCTGCTCGGAATGGCCAGGGTCAAGGACCTGCTCTTCACCGCCCGCCTGATGGGCGCGCAGGAGGGGCTGTCGGTCGGTCTCTTCAACGAGGTCACGGCCGATGAGAAGTCCCTGTTCCCGCGAGCCGAGGAGCTGGCGGCGACGCTCGCCTCCCACGCTCCCCTGACGCTGGAGACGACCAAGGAGGGGTTGCGCCGGATCCGTGCTCGAATGGTGCCCGAAGGGGGCGGCTCCGACCTCATCGTCAAGGCCTACATGAGCCGGGATTTCAAAGAGGGGGTCGAGGCCTTTCTGGCCAAAAGACCGCCCCGATGGCGCGGAGAGTAGCCACAGGCAGGACCCTTTCCAGCCGCGATTAAAAGGCGCTCCAGAGACGCTCTCGAAAATCAGGCTGTTGCGCCTCGTAACCAGCGCATCTCTCGCTCAGTTACAAGGAACAACTAGGGGCTGAAAAGGGCAACACCGGGGGGTAGCAGCCCGAAAAAGGAGAAGTAGGATGCTCACCCGGACTCACACCGCGCTCTTCGCCGTGCTCGCGGCGCTCGTGCTGATTTTGATGGCGGCATGCGGAGGTGGCCAGAGCACCGCCCCAACCCAGGCCGGCTCGACCGCCGTAAGTGGGTCCGGCGTCACTCAAGCTCCGTCGCACAGCAGCGACCAACTGGGCTCCGCCGCGGTTTCTGCGGTCGAGCTTGAGAGGATCGCGCATCAGGTCTTCCAGGGCTCACACGCCGAGGAGTGTTACGCTCGCGGCCGTTCAACCTGCCCCGTCACCGACAGGCTGGCGGCGCGGCTCTCCCAGCTGACAGCGCCTCCCGCCTCGGGTCCCGGCCCCGTCGCACCCTTCTGTCGCTGCCAGAACGGCGCCACCTCGATGAGCGTCACCACCGAACCAACACGCGACGGCGGCATCGCGCACGTCACTCTCAATTACGGCTCCTCTTTCCAGAGCAAGATCGATCTCATCGTGGTCAGGGCGGACAGCCGGGCCCTGGTGGACGACACACAGTGCACGGGCGGCGGACAGAGCACGTCTCTCTACGCGGCGCAGCTGACAGGTTGTACCGCACCGATGAGCGCATCGTGCACCGGTTCCGGACCGGCGTCGGCCTCTTTCGGCTCGCCGGAATCACTGCCCCAGTCGGGCCCGCCGCCGATTGCCTCGGCCTCTGTCAGCGGCGATTCATTCACAGTCAACTTCCGCTCCGGAACGCCGCAGTTCGAGGTCACGCGGCAGTCGACCGCCAGCTTCACTCGGGACGCCAGCGGGCAGCCGATAACGCTTCCCGGCTCGGCGGGCGTGAAGATCACGCTGCGAGGGTTCCGAGGCGACAGGTCCAACCTGTCATCGGTGCCACAGTCGATGTCTTCGACCGGCTCCCTGCTCCGGCAGGTGACAGCGATAGGTGACTCGGAGGGCGTGGTCAGCTGGGCGGCCGGCCTCTCCTCCCCAGGCTGCACCAACGTGACCGCCAGCGGCTCAACGCTGACCTTCCACTTCGTCCCCATGGCCCAGAACTAAGAGTTCCCCCCCCGTTAGGAAGCCGGCCGGTCAGTGCGGACCGCCGGCTTCAGCCTTGTAATTACCCCCTCCCTCACCGTCCCCACAAGGGGAGGGAGACAGAGAGACTTACCAGTCTTCGGCTGTGGCTGTGACGAAGACGAATGCTTCGTGGTAGCGGTAGGCGTCGTCGTCCAGGGTCTCCATCTCGCGCTCCACGACGGCGGCCAGCTGGCGGCGGAGGTCCGGACCGAGGGTGCTCAAGAGGGCGTGTGGCCAGGGCCCGACGCCCTGCAGGAGCTCGATCCAGTCCAAGCCCGAGGTCATCCGCACTCCGGTCAGCAGCTGCGTGGTGACAGGCGCCCGGAAGCCGGCGTATTCGAGCAGCTCGCGGATCACATCCGGCTCCCCCAGCTTGCCGTGGTCCTCGCTGTGGAAGCGGGGGACGACCAGCGGGTGAGCCTCCGTCAGCTCCTCGTCAAGGACCCGGTAGAAGGCTCGCTGAGCCGCCGTCGCCATCGAGCGCTGGCGGAGCGAGAGCCCGATCCTGCCACCGGGGCGCAGCACCCGGCGCGCCTGCTCCAGCATCGCGAAGGGTTCGCTCAGGTAGGGCAGCGAGTCGCCGAAGGTGACCAGGTCGAAGGAGGCGTCCGGGAAGGGCAGCCGGTCCTCGAGCTGGATCAGCTGATAGGCGGCGTTGGCCGGGGCGGCCGCGTGGGCGACCTCCAGCATCCCCATCGACAGGTCCAGGCCGGTGACTAGGCCCGAAGGCCCGACCAGTTCCGCGATCCGGTTGGACAGCAGGCCGGTGCCGCAGCCCACGTCGAGGACTCGCTCGCCCGGCAGCGGCCTGACCAACTCCACCAGGCGGTTCGCCACCCGCTGGTGCAGGCCGTCTGCCCAGGAGTCGTATTCGGCGGCAAATGAGTCGAAGAAGGCTACGGTGGTGTCCACCGGCCGGGGAATGCGAACGGCAGCTGGCTCCAAAACGCGCTGGGCCTCTGGGAGATAAGATGCTAACCCGGCCAGAGCGATCCCCAGCGCGGTTGATCTGCATGGCCACGGCTACCGGCGATTGAGCGGGAGCATGCGAGCATGGAGACGGAGACTTCCAACGAGACGACGACGACGCAGGCACGGAGTCGGCCCCGACCTGTGGACGCCGGCGGAGGGACTGCGGCGGTAGGAATCGCGGCGGGGGCTAACCCCGCCACGGGGATGGCACTTGGGCCGCGCGACCTGATCCAGGGCAAGCTCGTCTACGAGGGCGACCTGACGGTTCAGGGCACAGTGGAGGGAGAGGCGACGGTGAGCGGCGACGTCAGCGTCGAAGGCCAGGGGACCGTCAAGGCGCGGGTCGAAGCCCGTAACCTCAACGTGCGCGGAACGCTGGATGGCGAGGCGACGGTTCGCGAGCGGCTGCTCATAGCCGGCTCCGGGACCGTGCAGGGCAACGTCAAAGTGGCGCGACTCGCGATCGAGGACGGTGGCATCCTGAACGGGAACGTGACGATGGAGAAGCGAGAGTCGGGCGGCAACGGCCGTCCCAGGGGAGAGGCCGGCGCAAACTGAGGAACCGGCACGCGCCTCGGAGGAAGGGCAGGCCAGCACCCGTTCAGGGCGCTGGTGGGAGGAGGCCGTCCTCTACCAGGTTTACGTGCGGTCCTTCGCGGACTTCAACGGGGACGGCGTCGGGGACCTGCCCGGCCTGATCGGAAAGCTCGACTACTTCGAGTGGCTGGGCGTGGACGCCCTCTGGCTGTCGCCCATCAATCCCTCGCCCAACAAGGACTACGGGTACGACGTCAGTGACTACCTGGACGTCGACCCGGCGCTGGGGACGATGGCCGACCTGGACCGGCTGATCGAGGACGCCGGCCGCCGCGGGATTCGCGTGCTGCTCGACATCGTGCCCAACCACACCAGCGATCAGCACCCCTGGTTCAGTGACCCGGAGAAGCGCGACTGGTACGTCTGGGCGGACCGGCCGAACAACTGGGTGAGCGCCTTCGGTGGGCCGGCCTGGACCCAGAAGGATGGGCGCTGGTACCTGCACAACTTCGCGCCGGGGCAGCCCGACCTCAACTGGTGGAACGACGAGGTGCGAGCGGAGTTCGAACGCATCCTTCGCTTCTGGTTCGATCGGGGCGTCGCCGGCTTCCGGATCGACGTCGCGCACGGCCTCGTCAAGGACGAGCTTCTGCGAGACAATCCGCCGGCCACACGTGATGACCCGCCGCCGATCCGCCGCTTCGGGCAGCGCCAGGTCTACAACAGCCGGCGCCCCGAGGTGCACGACGTGTTCCGGCGCTGGCGGAGCATTGCCGAGGAGTACGACCCGCCCCGCGTCCTGCTGGGCGAGACGTGGGTCCTGGAGCTGGCGGACTGGGCCGCGTTCTACGGCGCGGACGACGAGCTTCAGCTGGCCTTCAACTTCCTGATGGCGACCGCCACGCTCGACGCTACCGAGCTGCGGACGGTGGTCGAGACCTCCCTGGCAGCCCTTCCCGCCGGGGCGAAGCCGGTCTGGCACGGATCCAACCACGACGTTTCCCGGATGGCGACGCGCTGGTGTAAAGGCGATGAGGGGAAGGTCCGGCTAGCGCTGACGATGCTGCTCACGCTACCCGGTGCCACCGTCCTCTACCAGGGCGACGAGATTGGGCAGGAGGACGGCGTGGTGCCGCCGGAGCGTGTGCTGGACATCAGCGGCCGTGACCCCGAACGCACGCCGATGCCCTGGAACGGCGAGCCCAAGGGCGGCTTCACCAGCGGCGAGTCCTGGCTCCCGATGGGGGAACACCGCCGCCGCAACGTGGCCGCCCAGCGCGAGGACCCAGGCTCCGTGCTGAACCTGACCCGGGAGCTGATCGCGCTCAAGAAGCGGCTGCGCGGCCCCTATGAGCCTCTGCCGGCGTCAAAAGGTGGCTGGCGCTACCGCCGCGACGGCGTCGTCGTCGATCTCGACTTCAACGGGCCGAGGGCGCGAATCGAAGAGGCCTGAGCCCCTTCGGGCGGTGTCAGGGCTGGTGAGTCAGCCAGCGGAATATGGCGGGACCGAGCACCAGCAGGACGACGATGAGGCCGCCGATCTCACAGAAGGCAGTCGCCGCGGCCGCCACGTCTTTTATCCTGCCCACCACCGGGTCTGGCCGCGGGGTGACATGGTCGCAGAGCATCTCGACGCCCGTGTTCAGGGTCTCCACGGCCAGGAGTGAGCTGGCTGTCAGCACGAGGACCGCGACCTGGATCGGAGCCAGTTGGAGCGTCAGCCCGAGACCGACCACCACCACCCCGGCGACGATGCCGATCTTCAGGGAGGGTGTTCGTGAGACCACCCAGAGAAGGCCGGAGTAGGCGTCCCGCGCGCTCCGGACCGCATTCCAGCTTTGCGGGCGCCTGCTGACATCGGTCCGGCGGTGAACGGCCATTCCGAGAGCGGATCGTACGACGTGGGAGGGTGCCTGCGCGAGCCTCAGACCTGGAAGACGTCCTCTCGCAGGATCGGAATCGCTCTGCCGCCAAGCTCCAGGCCGTCCACATCGACCTCAGGGCCGCCGACCATGAAGTCGGTGTGAACCAGCGAGGAGTTGACGCCGTCGGAGCGGTCACGTTCCTCCCGGACCGAGCTCGCGAAGCCGAACCCGTAGGCCAGGTGGCAGGTCGCGTTCTCGTCCAGCAGGGTGTTGAAGAACGTGGTCCGGAGCTGGCCGACCCCCGAGGAGCCGTCAACCAGAGCCACCTCGCCCAGCCGGGAGGCGCCCTCGTCGGTGGCGATCTGAGCCTCCACGACGTCCGCCCCCGAGCTGGCTTTGACCTCGACCACGCGGCCTTCCCGGAAGCGCAGCTCCAGGCCCTCGATGGTCCGCCCGCCCACCGAGAGCGGCCTGGTGGACCGGACCACGCCCTCGGTCCGGCGATGATCAGGACAGGTGAAGACCTCCTCGGTGGGGAGGTTGACGACGTTGCGCCTTCCCCGGACGGTGTCGTATTCCGCCGTGCCCCAGCTGGAGCTGGGCAGCAGGCCGACCGTCAGGTCGGTGCCGGGGCCTTGGAAGCGGACCGCGTCGAAGCGGTGCTCGTTGAGCCGGGCCGCCACCCCCGAGAGCTGCTCCAGGCGGCGCCGCCAGGCTCCCACCGGGTCGGGGTCCGTGAGCCGCATCACCTTCTCGACCGCCTCCCAGAGACGCTCCTGGTCGGGCTCGCCGAACACCTGCCGTGCCCAGCCCGGTGTGGGGCCGGGAACTATGGTCCAGCTTGCCAGATGCTTCTCCTGGACCTCCTGCATGGCGCGGGCCAGCTCCCGGGGCCGGGCCCGCCCAACCCGGGCTCCGTCCAGGTCGGAGAGCAGGTCCGGCTCCGGGTCGCCATAGAGGGTGATGATGGACCCGTCCTCCTTCACCAGGGACTCGACCCTGGTGAGCGACCAGGGCGGCGTCCAGGTGAGGGAATCCTCGGGGGCGAGCTCGATCAGCGCTCGGCGAACGTGGGCGTCCTGGTAGTCGGCGCCGACCCAGCGGGCGCCGGCAAGGTAGGCGGCTCGGGTCACGGCGCGGACCAGCGGTGCGTGTTCGAGCGCCCCGTTCACAATCACCACCTGCCCCTCGCCGACATTGGCTGCGAATCGGACGACCAGCTCGGCGTAGCGTTCCAGGCGTTCCTCGATCACCTGACCGACTTTAGCTGGGAAGCCACATTCGGGCGTACTCTCTAAAACAGGAGCGAGCAGATCGGTCGAATGCGACGTTCTATGGGTGTGGGTAGAGGGCGCCATGTCATGGGAACAGGAGGTCTGAAGATGGTCGTCTTCGTAGGGCTGGTCGTGCTTGGACTTGTCGTGCTGGCAGGCGGCTTCGGGGAGTGGCTGCTCTTCGGCCTGTTCCTCTGGGGTCTTTTCGCCATCCTGGGGCCGGGCCGGCATCACCGGCACCACGGCCGGCGCCGGGACCGGATGGGGCTCAACTGGCAGGGGCCGGCGCAGCAGTTCCCGACGCAGGTCTACCCCAGGAACTCGGACGCCGATGCCGGCCGCCTCCCGGTTGACGTGCAGATCAAGGTCGAGACCATACGGCGCAAGGCAGAGGCCCTGATCCAGTACGTGGACTACTTCCCCACCGGCTCCCAGGACCTCTACGTGGTCCAGCGGACGACCATCGAGTACCTTCCCAACACCGTCAACGCTTACCTGGCGCTGCCGCCCGGCTACGCCAACGCCGCCGTCTCGGCGGACGGAAAGACTGCGCTCCAGGCGCTCTGGGAGCAGTTGAACCTGCTCGAGGCCAAGCTGGACCAGATCGCCTCCAACGTCCACCGCCAGAACCTTGACCGCCTGGTGGCCAACGGCCGCTTTCTCGAGGAACGCTTCGGCGAGCGCCCCTCCGAGCTAGACCGACTCGTAGCCCGTTAACTCCTCCAGTTCCCTCCCCCTTTATTGGGGAGGGTGCGGGAGGGGTATTCGTCAAGGCTGGAGCGACGCTCGGCGCCAGCCCGGCTGCCTTTGAAAAGACCCCTCCCTGGCCCTCCCCGCAAGGGGAGGGAGTGCTTCGTCGACTACTATTTGGGCGCAGGGCATGTCAGAACGTGAGGCGTCGGGGTATGGGTGGCCGGTCGACCTGAGGCCGGAGCCGGAACCCCCTGGACCTTCTCCATGGCCGGCTTTGCTGGGGGGCCTGATAGCCACGGTGGTCGTGAGCGTGGTCCTCGGCATCCTCTTCACCTGGCCCTTCGGACTGATGGTCGGCGGCGTCATGTTGGTCCTCACGCTGGCCGTGGCCTGGGGCGTCACTCATCCCCCCGACCCCTTCGCACAGACCGGCTGACAGAGGTTCACAGGAGCCGCCGGCTCGGCGGGCGCCTCAGATGCGGCGGCCGGTCCCGGCCCAGTAGGGCTCCCTGATCTGCCGCTTCAGCAGCTTGCCGGCGAGGTCTCGAGGAAGCTCGGGCACGAAGTCGACCGACCTTGGCCGCTTGTAGTCGGCTATGCGTCCGCGGCACCAGTCGATCAGCTCCTGCTCGCCGGCCTTCGCGCCGGGCAGCAGCGCCACCACCGCCTTCACCGCCTCGCCCCACTGGTCGTCCGGAACGCCGATCACCGCCACATCGGCGACCGCCGGGTGCCCGTGAAGGCAGGCCTCCACCTCGGCCGGGTAGATGTTGACACCCGCGGAGATGATCATGTCGATCTTGCGATCGCAGATGTAGTAGAAGCCGTCGCCGTCCCGGTAGGCCACGTCGCCCACGGAGAAGAACCCGTCGCGCATCGCCCTGGCGGTCGCGTCGGGCCTCTTGTAGTAGGTGGCGAGCCAGTCGCTGCGGGTCCAAAGCTCGCCCGGCACACCGTCAGGAACTGGATTGCCCTCTTCGTCCAGCAGCAGGACCTCCTGGCCCTCGGGGGGCCTGCCCGCCGAGCCGGGCTTGCGCAGCTGGTCCTCTGGCCGCAAGAGCAGGTTGACGCCCGTCTCAGTTGCGCCGTAGAACTCGTAGAGCGTCTCGCCGAAGTAGGCGGTGGCTCGTTCTTTGAGCGAGAAGGGACAGGGCGCGGCGCCCAGGATGACGGCTCGCATGGAGGTCACGTCGTAGCGGTGCCGGATCTCCTCGGGTAGGTCCATGATCCGGTGCAGCAGGGTCGGCGCCATGAAGGTGGTGGTCACCCGGTGGCGATCGATCAGGGCCAGCGCGGTCTCGGCATCGAAGCGGCGCATGATCACGATCGTCCCGCCCACGGCCGTGGTCAGCGCGGAGAAGAATGCGACCGCGCTGTGGTATCCGGGGCCGGCCATCAGGTGGACGTCGTCGCCGCTCAATCCGAACATCTGGATCGCATTCATCACGTGTTCCAGCGGCACCCCATGGGGACGGTAGGCGCCCTTGGGGTGCCCGGTGGTGCCCGAGGTGTAGATCATGGTGGCGCCCAGACCACCCGCCTCCTCGCTGGGCGGCTGCTCGGGCGAGGCGGCGGCCAGGAGGTCGTCGAAGCTCAGCCATCCCGGCGGTGCCGGCGCACCGCCCAACACCGCGAACACAACGTCTCCCTGCACTGAGCCGCGTGCCGCCTGCACGTGCTCGACGAACTCAGGACCGGCGCATACCACGCTGGCCCCGCTGTCGTTGACGATGTAGGCGAGCTCGGCGTCGCGCAGCCGGAAGTTGACCGGAACGCCGATGGCCTCCAGCTTTCCAAGACCGCCTGAGAGCTCGAATCCCGCGATGGAGTTGAAGGCCATCATGGCGACCCGATCCCCCGCTTTGACGCCAAGGGCGCTCAGGGCGTTGGCCGCGCGGTTGGCCCGTTCGTTGCGCTGCGCCCAGCTAACGACCCGCTCACCTTCGACCAGCCCGGGCTTGTCCGGCTCGAGACCCGCATGCACGACGAGCAGGTCGGCCATCCCAGCATCCTATCCTTCGCATGGGGAGCGAAGGTGTCCAGGGTCCTGCTGGTCGAGGACGATCCGGAGCTGGCCGGCGTTTACGCGCTCAAGCTTCGTCTGGACGGCCACCTGGTGCAGGTGGCCGCGGATGCCGCGAGCGCCGCGGCTGTCTTCCAGGCGGAGCGTCCGGAGGTGGTCTGTGTCGACCTCTGGCTGCCGGACCGACCCGGAGTTGAGCTGGTCCAGCGGCTTGCCGCGGCTGGAGCGGACGTGATCCTGCTCACCAACGACGGGGCCGCCGTCGAGAACCCCCCGCCCGGCGTCGCCCTGGCGCTCCTCAAGGTCGAGACCCGGCCCAGCCAACTCTCGGCGACGATCGCACGACTGCTCGCCGGCCGGGTCCCCCGACCCGAGTGAGTCCCTCTACCAATCGCCGCCAACGTCACTTCGCCACCGGAGGGGGTCCCACGGGGGAGGCCTGCCTCCCCCGTGCTCTTAGAACCGCCGCGCGTTCCCCATCACAGGCCAGACGCGTGCCTGCACGTTGGCGAGGAGCTGCCGGAGGTGGTTGCGGTCGTGGTAGACCCACTCGTGGAGGACGTCGCCCACCGCCAGCCGGCCAACTTCGACGTGCTCGCCGGCGCGGGTGAGATCCTCCGGCCCCAGCCCGGAAACCAGTTCGAGGCTCGATTGCCGGAGCTCCATGAACTCGTCCAGTAGCTGGGCCGGCTCCTTCTCGCAGTCGAGCCTGGCTGCCGTCACGCCCGGGGGGTCCCAGGTCTCGAGGCGCGGCTCGTCGGCCTCCAGGAGCAGCCGTACCCGGCCGGCGAAGCCCCGCCGTTCAGCTTCGATCAGGTGGCCGACCACCTCCAGCGCGCACCACTCGCCCTCGGCCGGCCGCCAACCCGCCAGCTCCCTGGGCATCGCCTCCAGCTCCGTTTCGATGGCGGTGGCGGAGGATCGGAGCAGCCCCGCCACCTCCTCCGGTGTCAGGGGTCCCATGTCTGGGCAAGATAGCCGTTACCGGCGGCCGTGTGCCGTCGTTTTGTCACGCTATGAAACGCTTGGCTTGCGTGATCGGCTCAGGGACTCGGACCGCCCTCGTGCTCACCCTCCTCCTGGCCCTTCCGGCCCTTGTTGCGGGTTGCGGATCGGTAGGCCGACCGGGGGGCGGGTCCGCGGCCCAACCCTCCCCGTCGGCCCCCTCGTCCCCCGGCGCCAACCGGGCAGGTCCGGCGGGTGACCCGGCCGTGGGCCTCACCGAGGCGGACTCCGGACGCACCTTCCAGATCCACAAAGGCGACCGCCTCTCCATCGCTCTGCGCGAGCCCGCGGGCTTCTCGCCCTGGTCGCGCCTGGCGAGCAGTGATGGCACGGTGCTCCTGCCGGTGGTCGACACCAGGGCCGCGGCCGTGCGCGGGGTGACCATCGGTTCCTTCCAGGCCGTGGCTCCGGGCACCGCCCAGCTGACCTCGAGCGCCACCCAGGATTGCCCTCAGGGCGCCGCCTGCACCGCCCTCGCCAAGGGCTGGACGATTACCGTGCAGGTGAGCTGAGGCGCCGCGGCGCGCGGCGCCCAGCAGCGGCCTTATCCCTCGCAAGTTCGGAGGTGCTCATGCCCGGTCAACCGATCATCGCCCCCTCCCAGGCGGAGCGCGTGGACCAGAGCCAGCGCATGGCCGCCGACGGGGTCTCTTTTGCGATCCATGAGTGGAAGGGCAGCGGCCCTCCCCAGCTCCACGTCCACCACGAGGACGACGAGGCCTGGCACGTTCTCGAGGGAGGCCTCAGGTTCCGCTTCGCCGATCAGACGCTCGACGTGAACGCCGGCTCCACAGTGTTCGTCCCAGCGGGCGTGGCGCACACGTATGTCTCGCTGCCCGACGCTCGCTACCTGGTCGTCCTCACCCCCCGGCTGCGAGAGCTGATCGCGGAGCTATCGTCGGCGGCTGACCGGTCCGGCGACGACGAGATCTACCGGCGGCACCGCTCGGAGCTGCTCGAGTAGCCGGAAGGGCGACCCCGATCCGGCCGGCAAGACGGTCCGGGCCGTCCGGGCGGCCTCAAAAACCAGCGCCCCGCGGCTTATTTCGGTCCGAGGACGTGCATCTCGGCCTTGAGGCGCGCCTTCATCGCCTTCACGTCCACCTTGGGCGGCGGGTACTTCAAGTTCATGCTGCGAAGCGCGTCGAGCAGCAGCTGAGTGATGGTCCAGTCTCGAAACCACTTGTTGTCGGCTGGGATCACGTACCAGGGCACCGGATCGGAGCAGCGCTGGATGGCGGCGCTGTAGGCGGCCATGTACTGGTCCCACTTCGCCCTCACCTCGAGATCGTGCTCGGAGAACTTCCAGACTTTCGCCGGGTTCTCCAGCCGTTCGTGCAGTCTTTTTCGCTGCTCCTCCCAGGAGATGTGGAGGCAGAACTTGAGGATCCTGGTGCCGGCCTTCTGCACCTCAGCCTCGAACTTCCGGATCTCCTCATAGCGCTTCTCAAGGGTCGCCGGAGGGACCAGGGCGTCCACCCTGGCGACGAACACGTCCTCATAGTGCGAGCGGTTGAAGATCCCGACCTGGCCGGGACCGGGGAGCCCCCTGCGGATACGCCACAGGAAACCATGCCGCTTCTCCTGCGGTGTCGGTTCCTTGAAGCTGGTTATGCGCACATCGACCGGATTGAATTGGCCTATGACGTGCTTGATGGTGCCGTCCTTCCCGCTGGTGTCCATGCCCTGCAGCACGACCAGGAGCGAGCGGCGGTTCTCGGCGTAAAGCCGGGTCTGAAGGGCGAGGAGCTCTGGACGGCTCTCCTCGATCTCCTTCAGGGCCCGCTTCTTCTTGAGGCCGAAGGCGGCGCCGGGGTCGACGGCCGCCAGTTGGAAGCCGGTCGCGTCCGGCCCCACGGCCAGCCGCTCGGACATCGACGCCGTCTTGGCCACCGCTGGAAGGGTAGTCCGACCGGCCGCCGTCTGGCGCCGCCGCAGCGGCGGGACCCGGCGTACGCTGATGCGCCAGCGTGGTGCCTGACCAACAGCCGCTACTGAACCAGCTGAACATGGTCGTCGGCGACATGGAGACGACGGTCGCCTTCTACCGCAGGCTTGGCCTCACGGTCGAGGTGGCGCCGGGTGGAGCCCACGCCGCGGCGAGAATGCCGAACGGTCTCTCGCTCGAGTTCGACACCCGCGATTTCGTCCCTCAATGGGATTCGGGCTGGAACGGCGGCACCGGCGGGAGCACAGTCCTGGGCTTTGGGGTGGCCTCTCGAGAGTCCGTCGACGAGATCTACGCCGATCTCACCCAGGCCGGCTGTCGCGCTCACCAGATGCCGTACGACGCCTTCTGGGGAGCCCGCTACGCGATCGTGGATGATCCGGACGGCAACGGCGTCGGGATCATGAGCCCGGCCGAGGAGAGCCGGAAGTTCTGGCCTCCGGGGTCTCCGCCAGCAGGCTGCTGACCGCCGCGGTCGGCGGGCGTGCGAAGACGCCGCCAGGGGCGAGCCGCTCTCGGCAGGCTGGGAAAGTGCCAGGCCCGTGGCATACTTCCGGGCCAACATGCGGAGGACTTTCCAGCGCCAGCTCCCCCCTGGCGTGGATGCCGGCCGCAGGAGATCCGGAGGCGGCGCATGAGCAGGCAGCGGTTCCAGGCTACGGTGGAGGCCGGCGAGCGGGGTCGGGTCTTCATCACACTGCCCTTCGACCCGCGTCAGGTTTGGGGACCAAGCCGCCGCTTCTACGTTCGGGGCACCCTTGCGGGGAGCAGCTTCTCTGCATCCCTCGGCGCCCGTGGCGGCCGCTTCTTCATGCCTCTCAACAAGGACCTGCAGGATCGGACCGGCGCCACCGTCGGGAAGGTGGTCCATGTGCAGATGGAGCCGGAGCGAGCGGAGGAGCCAGAGCTGCCCGGCGACATCGCGGCGGCCCTGAAGGGGTCGCCCGCCGCGATGGCGCTCTTCGATGGCCTGACTCCCTTCTACCGCAACCAGTGGATCGCCTGGATCACCGAGGCGAAGAGAAAGGACACCAGAGCTGGGCGCCTCCGAGAGGCGATGGAGCAGCTCGCGGCAGGGATCAAGCAGCGCAGCTAAAAAGACCCCGAGTAATCCGCCTGCGTGATCCGGTCTTGGCCTTGCGGCTTCGCCGGCTCCCGCTCGACGTCTTTCTCGGGGCCGAGGAGAAGGCTAGCCGGTCACGGGGAGCTAAGGCAATGCCGATTTGAGCGGGGTGGCCAGGCTACGGTTGGTGGGCGCTGTCCGGCCCGCCGGCTACTCCCCGGCCTGCGAGATCTCCACGGGCAGCTCACCCTGGACGACTTCCGCCGGCTCTGGCTTGCTCGTCCGCCGGCGCCGCGGCGGGACCACCTCTAGCTCCGACTTGCGGGCGGAGCTCCGACGCCTGGGCTTCTCAGCCTTGGCCTCGGCCGCGGCGGCCGTTCCCGAGCTCTGATCAGCGGAGCGGCGCCGGCGCCTCGCGGGAGCAGCCTCGGCGATGGTGCCAGCGGCACCCTGGCGGCCCTTCCTGGGCTGCGTCCTGCGGTTCGCGGCCGCCTCTGGGGGACTGTCACCGGCAGGCTCCGGGGGCGTCTCACCGGGCGCCTCTAGCGGTGGCTCGACTGGCGCCTGCCCCGGTGCTTCGGCCGGAGGTTCGGCTGGTGCCTCCACGGGCGGCGGTTCGATGGCCAGCTCGGGCTCCGCCGTCCGAGGCGTGGCGCGCCGCCTCGATCTCCGGGGCGGAGCTGCAGCGGCTTCGGCCGGCGGCGGCTCCACCTCCGCGGCCGGCTCGGTGGCGGGCGGCTCGGTGGCCGCCTGCTCGATGGCAGTCAGCTCGGTGGACGCGGCGCTCTGTTCGGGAGCCGGCCGGGCGGCGGGGTTGCGGCGCGGCCTTCTCCGCGAAGTGCGACGCCGTCTTCCTCCAGGCTCGGCGGCGGCCTCGGCGGCAGCGGTGCCGGAGGCAGCGACCCCTTCGATCGACGCCATCTCGGCGTCCAGAGCTGCGTTGCCCTCAGCCGCGGGCGTTTCCGCCTCCGCGAACCATTCGGCCTCGATCGGCTCGGCCGCCGCCTCCAGGCCCTGGGCCGCGTCCTCGAGCTCGTCCAGCTCCTCCAGGTCCGGGATGCCTTCCAGCTCCGTTATTCCGTCCAGGTCCACGATGCCCGTCTCGGCGCCCTCCAGCACCGGCATCCCAGGGGTCACCTGCTCGCGAAGGCGCCGCCGCCGCCGCCGCCGGTTCCGCTCGCCCCGCTTCGGCCGCGACAGCTTCTGGACCTGGGACCGGATGCCCACCCGCTGGCAGGCCGTCACCACGGCCCCCACGCCGGCGACCAGGCCCTCCTGCTTGGCGTGCTCGAAGAGCGGCCCGAACAGTTCGGGGGCGCCGCCGATCACGGTCTTGGAGTCACCCACGATCACCAGCAGCTTCTTGGCTCGGGAGATGGCGACGTTTACGCGGTTGGGGTCGTTCAGGAACCCGATCGCAGCCCGGTCGTTGGAGCGGACCAAGGAGAGGATCACAGCGTCCGACTCGCGTCCCTCGAAGGCGTCCACCGACTCGATGTCGTCGGGCGGCACGATGCCCTTGAGGGCCGAGACCAGCCGGTTGACCTGCGAGCTGTACATCGCGATCACAGCCAGCTTTGCCTTGCGGACTCGCTTTCGAATGATCGTGGTGATGTCCTTGGAGAGCGCCACCTCGAACTCGTTGGCGACCGAGCGCTGCGCGTCCCGGTACTCCTCCTGGGCGCCGGTATCGACCCAGACCAGCTCCCTGTCGAAAGGCCAGGGCAGCGGCATCCGCTGGTGCGGCGACTCGTGGACCAGCTTGCCCTCGTAGAAGAGGTCGGAAACCACGCGACCGATCGGCTCCCGCATCCGGTACTGGCGGGGCAGCATGATGCGGGAGGTCGGCGGGACCTGGTCCCAGATCCAGCCGTAGAAGCTGCCGTCGCGCACCTCCTCGTCCAGCGGGCTCCGGATCTCGAATCCGAGCGCCGCGTCCTCCATGACCGGCGGCAGCTGGTTCATGTCGCCGATCATCACCCAGCGCTTGGCCAGTGGCATCAGAGCCAGCGCCTCGTTTGCGCGCACCTTGTTGGCCTCGTCCAGGATCAGCCAGTCGAAGATCCGGAAGCGCAGGCGGGAGTCGATGGCGAGCCGGTTGACCGTTCCCGCGACGAGGTTGAACTCCTCCAGGTCGTCCCCCTCGACCAGCGTGTGGCGGAGCCGGCGCGGCACCTTGGCAGGTTCCGCCACCCGTGCCTGACGGACGTGCGAGAAGCCGAGCAGGCGCTCCTGGCCGGTGTCGACCGCGTCGTTCGAGTGCGAGGAGAGCAGGATCGAGGCATCGTGCTGGCGGGCCAGGATCCGCCGGATCGACTCCACGATGGCGGTGGTCTTGCCGGTGCCGGGTGGTCCCTGGATCATGTACAGCTGGCCTGGCCGCATTCCCATGACCCGGGCGACGGCCTCTGCCTGCTCCTCGTTCGGGTCGGGCAGGTGGTGGGCCTTCTTGCCCTCCAGCGGCAGCCGGGGCGGGGAGCCCAGCCAGCCCGGGTCGGCCAGCATGGCGGCCAGGGCTCCTGTCCGCGGTGAGCCGATCTGCAGCTGGCGGATCACCGAGCGCTGGGCCTCGAACATCTCGACGCTGGCCGTCGGCAGCACGACGCCCTCGTCGGGCAGCGGGTCGTAGCGGCGGAAGGAGACCCAGAGCGTGCTGCCGTGGGCCCGCTCCAGAGTCATCCCGCGGTATTCAGGAGAGCCCGCGGAGCGGACCGTCAGGGAATCGATGCCCCGGTAGATGCGGGCGTCGGCGCCGTCCACCAGCTGCAGGGCGGCGCGCACGTACTCCCCGCCGCGCATATCCTCGCCGCACTCCGGGCAGTGGATGCCGCTGGAGGTGGGCGAGATGTTCTCGCAGCGCGGGCACTCGATCCACTGCTCGGTGGCCTCGTAGCGCCTGACCGTCGCCTCGGCGAGCTTTTCCCGATAGTCCCGGAGGTGCTCTATGAAGCGCATGGTCGAGTCGAGGATGGGCAGCTCCTTGGCCCCCTCTCGCAGCTGGAGCGCGGTGAGCCCTTCCAGCTCCCCGTCCCACTCCTCGACAAGCGCCAGCTCCTTGTAGCAGAGGCGGAGCCGCGAGCGGTCCATCACGTACTCGTTCTCCAGCTGCGCCATGTCCGTGATCTCGAGCGCGAGCCCCCGCGGGGTGCGCCCCAGCCGGCCGGTGAGGAGGGTCTGGTCGACCTGGCCCATGAACTCGAGCGGCTTTTCCGGACGGCTGACGGAGTAGGTGCCGTCGATCTCGCGCCGCTCTTCCAGCACCTCGCGCAGCCACTCCAGGCCGTTCGGGATGAAGGCGAGCTTGGCCGCGGCTGGGCTGTTGGGTCGCACGCGGATTCCCAGCCGGCCCGTCTGGATCTCCTCGCCCGGTATCTCGGGCTGCCAGAGAGGGAGGATGTCGCCGGGGTTGGGCGCGCTCATGTGGCTGGGAGACCAGCCACCGCCGTGGCGAGTAGTGAGATGGGGATCAAAGCAAACAGCTTCAGTGGCCCTGGCGGGGGCGGAGCACCGCTCGTGCGGTGTCAAAACGCTAGGTGAATTCTACAAGGAACGCAAGTAAGAAATAGGTGCGTGCCCCGCCAACACCCGCTTCAGCTATCCGAGAGTATACCCCTCAACCTCAGAACTAACTCCTGGCGGGGTTGCACGGCGGACAGCGGAAGCAGACAGGTGCAGGCGGTTTCAGTCGGGGAGCGGCTCGCCCTTCGTCTCCGGTAAGAGCAGCAGCAGGCCGGCGGCGAGCAGGCCAGCCGCCCCCACCGCGGCGATGCTCCGACCCAGTCCCAGGTGCGGCTGCGCCGCCGCCACCAGTTGCAGCCCGGCGACGCCGCCCAGGGCCGCCATCACGGTGGCCGCCGATTCCGAGGTGGCGCGTGCCCTGGTGGGAAAGAGCTCGCCGTACCAGGCGCCCACCACCGGCACGCTGGCGCTGGCGAAGAAACTCCAGAGGACCAGGCCCAGCCAGTAGGCGGGCAGGCTGCCCGAGAAGGCGGCGGCCGCGAGGACCGCTGTGACGGCGCCGAGCCCAGCCGCCAGCCGCCGGCGGCCAAACCGGTCCGACAGCCTGCCCGCGAGCGGAAAAGCGGGCACCGACACGAGCCCGGAGATGATGAAGCTGGTGCTGATCAGCGTCGGGCTGAGCCGCAGATCCCGGCTCGCGTAGAGCGCGCTCAGGAGGCCGGCGGGTTCGAAGAAGACGGCTCCCAGCGCGGCGGCGGCGGCCGCCACCGCGAACCGCCGACGCCAGGGCGGCTGGAGGAGTAGGCGGAGCGGCAATCCCGTCGGCCTGGCGGCCGACCAGGCCCGGCTCTCGGGAAGGAAGCGCGCCAGCGCCAGCGCCAGCGGGATGCCCGCGCAGCCGAGCAGGTAGAGCCAGCGCCAGTGCGGGGCCAGCACCGGGTAGAGCACGGTCGTGAGGCCGGTGCCGGCCCCGGCCGCGATGGTGATGGCCGCCACGGCCAGGCCCCGGCGGTCTCCGGGCACCTCCTCCACCACCAGCGCCGTGGCCACGGCGCCGGCAACGGTCTCGAAGCCGACGGCGGCCACCCGCGCCGCCGCCAGCCAGGCCAGGCCAGGGGCGGCGGCGCTGGCCGCGTTGGCCAGCGAGAACCCGAGGACGGAGGCCGCCAGCAGCCGCCGGCGCCCGAGCCGGTCCGCCAGCATGGCGAGCGGCAGGCCCAGGAGCGCGCCCAGCTGAAGGCCGGACCCCAAATCGGCCAGCTGGGGAACGGAGGCGTTGAAGTCGCGGGCGATGGCGGGGAGGCCGAGCACCAGGATGGAGCTGTCGAAGCTGACCAGAAAGCTGGCCAGCCCGGCCAGCCCGAGGACGGTGAGCGGCCGGCGGGCCAGCAGGGCCCGAATCGGGGTCAGAGCAGGCCCAGCCGCTGGAGCAGCCAGGGCCCTGGCCCCAGGAAGCCGCAGGTGGCTCCGAAGTGGGCGATCGTGACGCCGAGCAGCGAGGGTCCTCCCGGCAGCAGCCAGAAGGCAAGCCCGAGGGGAATGGCGGCGAGCGTGATGGCCAGGAGGTCCAGCCAGGCCCAGCCGCCCAGCCGGTGATAGAGGACATAGGCCGTGGTTCCGACTGCGAATCCCGCCAGAGGCGAGAGCAGCACTCCCACGCCGCCCTGCAGGAGACCTCGGAAGAAAGCCTCCTCGAGGGGCGCGTTGAGCGCGTAGTAACCGGCCTGCAGTGCCGCGTCGGAGGTGGAGCCGGGCACCTTCAACCACCCCCGGCGTGGGGCCAGGAGGAGCTGCAATCCGGCGGCCGCCACGAACAGCACCGCCGCTCCTGCCAGCCCAAACGCCAGCTGGGCGCTGAGCCGGCCCGGGCTCAATCCCAGCCAGGCCGGGTGCCCGGCGAGCAGCCAGGCTCCCGCGGCGACGGCGGCGAAGGGCAGCAGGCGACGCCCGAGGTCCGGCAGGATCCAGTCGCGGGTGTCCGCCGGCTGGGTGGGAATCAGGAGCGGGCGTGGAGGGGTAGACGGGATCATGCAGATCGAAGTCTTCTACGACTATCGCTGACCCTACGTCTATCAGGCAGCCGTGTTGCTGCAAAGGGTGCGCGAGTCAGGCGAGCGAGATCTGGATCTCCGCTGGCGCTACTTCTCGCTGTCCCAGGTGAACAGCCACGACGAGGGCTGGACGATCTGGGGCGCTGCCGAGGACGATCCCGCCGCCCGGGGCAGACTTGCCTTCGGGGCAGCTGAGGCCGCGCGGCGGCAGGATCGCTTCGAGGCGCTGCATGCGGCGCTGCTGGAGGGACGCCACGAGCACGGGCTGGACCTCGACGACCTGAAGGTGGTGGAGGGGCTGGCCGCGGACGCGGCACTGGACATGACGCGCTTTCGCGCCGACCTTGCCGACCCTTCCATCCTGGAGCCCCTGGCTCGGGATCACCTGGCGGCGGTATCAAGTCTCGGCGTGTTCGGGACCCCCACCTTCCACCTCCCGGGCCGGGGAGCGGCCTACGTGCGAGTCCGCCCGGCTCCCGCGGGCAGCGGCGCCCTGGAGCTGTTCGACCAGCTCCTCCGCATCATCGGCGAGGAGCCCTATCTGCTCGAGCTGAAGCGGCCGCGGACGCCGGCCGGCGTCGCCAGGCCGCCCACCTCGAGTCCGGCGAAGACAAGGGTGCGGCCCGGCCTCTAGGCTCCTGTGAGTGTCAGGCGCCTGGCATCGCGACTTCGCCCCTGCCCCGAGCCAGCAGGTAGACGTGGGCGGCGCGTTCCAGGACCTCAAGTCTGTAGAAGGCTTCTTCGAGGGTGGCCCCGCCGCTGAGCGTGCCGTGGTTGGCGAGAATCACCGCGTTGCGATCGTGCATGGCCCTTGCGGCGTTCTCACCGAGCATCGCCGAGCCGGATGGCGCGTAGGGCGCCACCGCGACGGGGCCGCCGAGCACAGGTCCGACCTCGTCCAGGAGGGCCGGCAGGGGCTGCCGCAGGACGGCGAGCACGCAGGCCCAGACCGGATGCGCGTGTACCAGGGCGCGGAGCTCAGGTCGGGCGGAGTAGACGGCCAGGTGAAGTGCGAGCTCGGAGGTCGCGTTCGCCGGAAAATCTGCGTCCTTCAAGCTGTCGCTGTCTACCGCGGGGCTCGAGGCAGGTGGCTTGCGGACCTCGACCATGGCCTCCGGCGTCAGGTCCCTGTATGGCACCCTCGACGGCGTGCAGAGCACCGTCTCCCCCAGCCTGACCGAGAGGTTGCCGTCGGCGCCCACCACGTAGCCGCGCTCGACGAGCAGGAGGCCGTGGCTGACGAGCGCCCGCCTGGCCTCGACATTCCGCTCGCCCCCTTGGTCTGCGCCGCTTCTCTTAACAGGCCCCATTGCTCTCGCCCCTGCCGATGCAAAACAATTGTTCGGTGGCCATGAACGTCTCCAGGACCGCCGAGCCCAGGACGCCGACACTCACAGCTGAGATTCTGGACCGCCCGGTCCGGCTGCTCGCCGGTCCCGGCACCGGCAAGACGGACGCGCTGGTCGACCTCTACGTCCAGCTCGTGGAGGGCGGGCGCGCGGGCCGCCACGAGATCCTGGTTTTGACCTTCTCCACCGCGGCGGCGGGAGAGATCTCCCGGCGCCTCGACCAGCGCCTCACCGACTCCTACGGAGAGGCCTGGGTCTACACCTTCCACGGCTTCTGCGCCCGTCTCCTCCGCGACCATCGCCCGGAGCCCCTGGGCCTGCTGCTCAGCGGCTTCCAGGAGGGGGTGGCGATGCGGGAGACGCTGGCCCGGCTGGATCCCCGCGCCCTTGGCCGCCTGGCGCGGGTCGCTCGGACCGACGCCTTCGCCCAGGACGCGCTCGCCTTCGTGGCGCTGCTGAAGCAGAACCGCGTCTACCCGGCGGAGTTCGCGCTGCTGGCCGAGGCTTCCGGGACCTCGCGGCTGCGCGAGCTGGCCGCCCTCTACAGCGACTACCAGGGCCGGCTCGAGGCGGCCGGTGCCCGCGACTTCCGCGATCTGGTGGCGGACGCCATCGCCCTGCTCGACGCGAAGCCGACCCTCCTACAGCACTACCGCTCGAAGTTCCGGTACGTCCTGGTCGACGAGTTCCAGGACGTGGACCCCGCCCAGTTCGCGCTGCTCCGCACGCTGGCTCCGCCTGGCGGGCCGGCCGCCTTGCTCGTGACGGGCGACCCGGACCAGTCGGTCTACGGCTTCAGGGGCACGGTGCCGGGGCTTCTGGCCACCGAGTTCGTCCGCGCCTATGGAGCCAAAACGCTGGAGCTGGAGCTCAGTCACCGCTGCCCGGCCTCGGTGCTGGAGGCGGGGGCGCGCCTCCTGGAGGCGACGCAGCCCGGACGCGCCGGCCGCCGTCTCCGAGCAGCCCAGCCGGAGAACGGCGGCGAGCGCCCCGCGGTCCGGGTCGCGATGGAGACCAACGCCGTCGAGGAGGCCCTTTTCGTGGGGCGGGAGGTCCGCCGCCTGATGGTCGAGGACCCGGACCTGCGGCCTCCCGACTTCGCCATCCTGGTCCGCTCCACGGCCTCGCTGGCGGCGCCCTTCGAAGAGGCTCTCCGCGCCCTCGGGCTGCCTTACGAAGTGCGCGGCACGGGGACTCTGGCGCGCAACGAGGTGGTCCGCTTCCTTCTCACCTACCTCCGGGCGATCGCCCAGCCCGACGACCCGGAATCGCTGGAGCGCCTGCTGGCCTCCGGCCTGAGCGGGGTGGGCAGGCGTACGACGGGGCGCATCCGCCGCTACGCCGTGGAGGAGGGGCGCACCTTCGCCAAGGTGGTGCGGCGGCTCATGTACTGGCTTCAGAGCTGCGATCCGGCGACCTACCCCCTGCCCTGGGAGGCGAGTCCCCCTGGCGCGGGCGACGAGACCAACGGCGAGCGGCCGGTGGCTCAGGAGAGCGCCGAGGCGCTGAAGGGCGAACCAGCCCAGGGATCTTTGGAGGAACCTGCCAAGGAAGCCTCGGCGCCCGCCGCGACCTCCGCGGAGGAGGCGCAGGGTGAAGCTCCGCCGGCGAAGGCTCGCGCCGAGTCGGGGCCGCTCGACTTCATCTATTACATGACCCCGGACGAGCTGGCTGCGCTTCACGGGGCGGTGGCCACCTTCTACGCTCTGGGCCGGGCCGCCCGCCGGCGGCCGCTGGCGGCTCTCGCCTATTCGGTGCTCATCGAGGCGGGTGTGATGGAGAGAGTGCTCCAGCTGCCCCTGGAAGAATCGGAGCGGCGAGCCAGCCTGGCGGACCTGAAGGTCGCCGTGGACGGCTTCACCGACCTGGAGGCGGTCTGGGAGCGGCTCTTCGGAGCGCCGCCCTTGCTCGCCGACGTTGGAGGCCGGCTGGAGACCTGGATCGCCAGGGCGGTCGACGATGCCCAGCCGGCGCCCAGCTCCGGCGAGGGCGTACAGATCCTGACCGTGCATCAGTCCAAGGGCCTTCAGTTCAAGGTCGTTTTCCTGAGCGGCTTCGCGCAGGGCCTCTTTCCGCTCGCCGCCCGGCCCCACCCCCTGCTGGAGGACGCCGATCGCCGCTGGCTGGAGTCGACTCTGCAGGGTTTTCGGCCCTCCTGGCCGGACAGCCCATCGGCCCATGGCGCCGAGGAGGGCCGCCTCGCCTACGTCGGCATGACCCGGGCCAGCCGGCTGCTCTATCTGACCTACGCGGAGGAGTACGAGGCTCGGGCCGGCCCCTCGCCGTTCCTGGACTTGGCGCTGCCCGGCTCCACCCCCGAGCAGCCGGCTCGTACCGCGAGCCGGCTGGACGCGAGCAACCTCCTCACCCTCGGAGAAGCGGAGACCCTGCTCGCCGGGCTGCGGCTCAGCGAGCCCCAGCAGGTGAGGCTGGCCGCATCCGGCGTGGACCTCGACTTCGTCAGCGACCCGGCCGCCGGCCAGCCCTTCGAGCCCTACCTGAGAGCTCCCACCGCCGTGGATCCTGGGCACTTCAGCCCCACCGCGCTCAACGACTACCTAAAGTGCCCGCGGCTCTACTGGTACAACCACCACCCGGGCCTGGCCGCGGCGCCGCGCGGCATCGAGATGGAGCGGGGTAGCTTCCTGCACAAGGTGCTGGAGGAGTTCCACCAGCGGGAATCGGAATGGAAGAGCCTGCCGGCGGAGCTGCAGCGGGAATGGCTGCAAACGGCCCTGGAGCGCCACCTGGAGCGCTACCTGGACCGGCAGGAGGCGGTGCTGGAGCGCCGCGCCGAGGAGCAGGAGGTGCGGAGGATCCTCGACAACTACATCCGGTTCGCGACCAGCTGGCAGACGATCCGCCGGATGGGCACGCTGATGGTGGAGCGCAAGTTCGTCCTCGACCTGGACGGGGCCGAGATCCACGGCAAGATCGACCGGGTCAACGACACCGGCGAGGGGACCTGCGAGGTCGTCGACTACAAGACTGGCCGCGGGCAGCCGGCCCAGCGTGCTTACGACTCCTACTTCGGGGAGGATCTCCTCGACGTCCAGCTTCTCATGTACTACCTGGCCTGCCGGCACGGTGTCGACCAGGAGGGACGCCCGATCGGTCTCCAGCCCCGCTATCTCTCGCTCTGGTATCCGAAGGACACCTGGCGAGGCCGGATGCGGCAGGTGCTGTTCGCCCTCCGGGAGCCCGCGCCCGGGGTTCCGGACGGCATGCAGCGAACGGTGACCGACGAGGACCTGGAGCGCGGCCGGACGGTAGTAGCCGACGCGGTCAGCCGGATCCGGGTGGGGGATTTCGCGCCCGCTCCGCGCGACGCCGTCGGCACCTGCCTCTCCTGGTTCGGATGCCCGCACGCGGCCATCTGCCCTTATGGAGGCCAGCCGGCGGAGTGACTGCAACGCTGGCGCCCAATCCCACGCCGGAGCAGCTGACGGCCGCCCGGGCGGGCCCCCAGGGCGCCTTCTTGATCGCCGCCGGTCCGGGCACGGGCAAGACCTTCACGATGGTCGAGCGCTTTCGCTGGCTGGTCCAGGCGCGGCGGGTGCCGGCTGACGCCATCCTGGCCGTGACCTTCACCGAAGCCGCCGCCGCCGAGCTTCGCGAGCGTTTGACCCGGGAGCTCGGCATGCCGCTGGAGAACGCCTGGATCGGCACCTTCCACGGTGTCTGCGCACGCCTGCTGAGAGAGCAGGCCTACCTGGTCGGCGTCGCCCGCGAGATACGCGTCCTCGATGAGCTCGGCCAGCGGCTGCTCATCGAGCGTCTCCAGGCCAGGTTGCGTAGCGGCGCCGAGCCGGGTCTGGACCACGAATTCGAGGCCCTCAACCCGGACGAGGTCACCGACCTGGTGAAGCACGGCCCCACCTTCGCCCTCAAGCTCAAAGGGCGCGGGATCGGCCCGGAGGAGTTCCGGACGCGCGCCGCCGAGATACACGCCGCCGACCCCCACACGCAGCTCGGCGAGCAGCCGGCCGCCGCCGAGCTGGAGGCGATCGGCGCCCTCCACACCATCTACGAGGCCTACGAGAGCTGGCTCCGAGCGGCCGGACGGGTCGACTTCGACGACCTGATCCTGGAGGTCATCCACGCCCTCCAGCAGGTGCCGGAGTTCTGGGCCCGCTGCCAGCAGACCTTCCGCCAGGTCCTGGTCGACGAGTTCCAGGACACCAACCGGATCCAGCTGGAGCTGATCCGCCTGCTGGGCGCGCCGGACTTCGCCAACGTCACGGTGGTCGGCGACGCCAAGCAGTCGATCTACGGCTGGCGGGACGCCGAGATAGAGAACATCCGCACGCGCTTTCCTGGCGAGCGCCTGCCGCTCACGGTGAACCGGCGCTCGGTCCAGGAGATCCTCGACCTTGCCACCGACTTCATCCGCCGCGACGCCGACTTCGCAGGGGAGCCCGACCTGGTGGCGCATCGAGGCTCGGGCGGAGTCGCCGCCTCGGTGGTGATGGCAGCCGACGCTCAGCGCGAGGCACGCCTGGTGGCCGGCGAGATCCGCCGGCTGGTGGCGTCAGGCCGGCGCTACGCCGACATCGCTGTGCTGGCCCACTCGGTCAAGCTCCTGCCCCGCGAGTTCGAGGAGGAGCTGCGCCGGCAGGGCATTCCCTACGTGACCTCGGGCGGCTCGGGCTTCTTCGACCGGGAGGAGGTCAAGGACGTTCTCGCCCTGGTCCGGCTCACCGCGGACCCGATGGACGACGGGGCGCTGGTCCGGGTCCTCCAGGGGCCGATCGTGCGGCTGGCCGACGCGGAGCTCTATCGCCTCGCGTCCCGCCGCTTCGGCAAGCGAGGCATGCGTCTGCGCGACTGCCTGGAGGAGGCGCAGAGCCAGAGGTGGCCGGAGCTGGAGCCCAGCGCCGTGCGGCGCCTTGAGAAGGTGCTGGCCGTGGTTGACCAGGTGGGCGCGGCCCGCGACGGCCTCACCGTGGCAGACGCCCTGAACCGCCTGCTGGAAGAGACCGGCTACCTCCGCCACTGCCAGCTGCGGGCCCGTCGCGAAGGCCCCAGGGCGGTGATGAACCTGCGCAAGGTGCAGAGGATGGCCAGCCAGTTCGAGCGGGACGGTGCCCTTGCCGGGATCGTGGGGTTCGCCTCCCACCTGGACCGGATCATGGAGGCCACCATCCCCGTGGGCGAGGCGGAGGTGGAGGCCGCCGACGCCGTCCGGGTGCTCACCGTCCACGGCGCCAAGGGCCTCGAATTCGACGTCGTCTTCATGGTCAACCTCCGCCGCCCGAACCCGCGTGACCTGGAGCGGCTCTTCTTCGATCCGGACCATTTCGGCTTTGTCATGAAGTACTGGCGAGGCGAGAAGCACCCCCGCTTCGCGACGTTGGCGCCGGGATCGGCGGCGCTGACGCTGGCGCGGCAGGAGCGGCGGCGAGCCGTATATGTGGCGCTCACCCGGGCCCGCGACCTGCTCTACGTGAGCGCGAGCCGGCCCGAGGAAGAGCCCGCCGCCGTGGGCCTGGAGGCCGACGACCACTTTGCCGAGCTGCTGGCCTGGGCCCTCGCCCATCCCGAGGCGGCTCGGGTGGTCCAGGCCGAGCAGCTCACGCTGCCCGAGGC
>CATPBP010000022.1 GCA_955652675.1 Candidatus Dormiibacterota bacterium | reverse complement strand
GACTGTCGAGCAGCCGGTCGTGCTCAGGTTGAACTTGAGGAGGAAGTCGTCGACCGGGCTACCGTCGACCACGAGCTTGGTGTCGGCACCGTAGTTGGTGGTGCCGTTCACCTGGTCGAGGGTGACATCAGCCGTCGAGTCGAAGGCAAACGTCTGCGTCGTCGGCGCCGCCGGGGTCGCCGCAGGAGCGGCAGGGTTCGACTTCCCGGACTCGTTGCCGGCGGCGTCGACGGCCGTGACCTCGTAGTTGTAGCTCTTGCTCGGGCTCACCGTGGAGTCCTTGTAGGTCAGCGCGGTGCCGGGCGCGGATCCGATCTGGAGGCCGTCGCGATATATGCGGTAGCCGGTGACGGCGTTGTTGTCAGTGCTAGCGGTCCAGCTCAAGCCGACATCGCTCGCCGAGGCGGAGGTGACCGTGAGCTTGCCGGGAACGGAAGGCGGCTGTGAGTCGGGAGCAGCACCGACGCTAGCGCAGACGACCGCCAGCTGGGGCACCAGCCCGGTGTTGCCTGCAGCTCCTTCCTTTGAGTAGTAGTGGGCGCCGTCGCCGCTGGTGGTGGAGACCCGGAAGTCGACCTCCCCGTTGAGGGCGGTGACGCCCTTGGTCACGTCCACGGTATACGTGCTGCCGGATGCGACCGCCCCCAGCGAGTTGAGGAGCACGCCGCGGGCCGGCGCGGTACTCCAGTTCACGGCCCCCTCGGTCCAACCCGAACCCGTGCTGTAGAAATCGCCTCCCTTGACAGAGCCGTCCGCGTTGTCGCTCAGGCGCAGGGTTGCGCTCTTCAGGCTGGCGCAGCCGCTGGTGCTCACGTCGAACCTGAGCAGGAAGTCGTCCACCGGGCTGGCGTCGACGACCAGCTTGGTGTCGGCGCCGAAGTTGGCGGTGGCGCTCTTCTGGTCGATGGTCGCGTCAGCCGTCGGGGCGAACGTGAAGGACTGCAGCGGGGGCGCCGCCGGGGTGCTGACGGACAACTTGCCCGATGTGCCGGAGACGTTGCCTGCCCCGTCCAAGGCCACCACCTGGTAGTCGTATGAGGTGCTCGGCTTGGTGGTCAGGTCCTGGTAGCTCACCGCGGTGCCTGTCGTTGTGCCGAGGTCGGTGAAGGCGTTGGCGCCCGCCAGGGAACGGGATACCCGATAGCCCTTGACGCCGGTTCCGGTGTCCGTGCTGGCACCCCAGCTGAGGTCCACCTCGCCGCTGTTGACCACGTCCGCCTGCAAGGGACCCGGCGGGGTGGGAGGCGTGGTGTCGGCGGTCGCCGGGGTCGTCACCGAAGCGGACGCGGACAGCTGGGAGGAATTGCCGGCCGCGTCGATCGCCTGCACCTGGTACGTGTAGGTCGTACTCGCAGCCACGGCCGCGTCCGTGTAGGTGGTCCCGTTGGTTGTGGTCGTTGAGAGGAGAGCTGGGGTGGAGCCGTTGGCCCCGCGGTAGATGTTGTAGCTCTTCACGCCGACGTTGTCAGTGCTCGCGGTCCAGGACAGATTGGCCTGGCCGGGGCTTGTCGAAGACGCGCTGGGATTGGTCGGCTGCGAGGGCGGGGTGGCGTCAGCGGTCGGCGCGTTGTGGCAGTTTGCCGTGCCCGAGTCGGTGAAGCTGTAGCCCGCCGCTGGGATGAACTGCCAGTCGTACCCCGTGGCGTGCAGAGTCATCTTGAGGACGCCGAAGCTCCCGTTGTCCCGGACCACGCTGTTGGAGATGGCGGCGCCCATCTTGTGGAAGTCGTCGCCGCCGGTGCCCACAACCATCTCCGTCAGGCCCTTCGGGTCAGCAGCTCCGGAGCCGGTCTGTGGTGCGAAGCGCTCGTAGTCGTGGGCGTGGCCGTTGAGGACCAGGTCAGCGCCGGCGCTGTAGAGATCGTTCCAGAAGGGCACGTAGGTCGTGGACGACGGCGTCGTGCTGCTCGACGAGAAGCGCGGCTTGTGCCAATAAGCCAGAGTGCAGACGCCGGGGTTCGCAGCCAGGTCCTTCTGCAACCAAACCTCCTGCGCCGAGCCGACGCCGCAGCCCCCCACCGACGCGCATTCGCTGTTGAGAGAGATCAGGTGCCAGCGGAAGGCCGCGTTCGGTCCCTGTATGTCGTAGGAGTAGTAGCCATTGGAAGACTGCCCCGCGTTTGCGCCGAAGTAGCCGTAATAGCCGGTGCCGCCGGGGGTGTTGTACTCGTGATTGCCGGCCGCGGGGTGGCTGATTCCCTTCTCCGTGCCCCACTCCGTCGTGTTGTACGAGCCTGCGTACTCGGCCGGGGTGCCGTTGGTGTACTGGCTGTCACCCAGGGGCAGCACCCATCCGGCGTTGATTGCGCCCAGCACAGCGCCCGTCTTGAGATGCTGGCAGGAGGTCCCCGTGGGCGTCCTCCCCGGCGGGCAGGCGATGTCGCCCGCAGTCGCGATGACCGGGTCGGCGGTAGTGGCGGCAGGAGCCTGGGTCCTGGGGCCGCTGGCGACGCCCACCGCGGAGGCGGAGCCGCCGCCGGGCGCCTGGACCCCCAGCGCCAGCACGAGCACGCCGGCAAATGTCAGCGCTCGCGCCGGCCGGCGGCCGCGCAGCCATAGACGCTTCCATGAAAAAGTCGACATCAGTCATCCCCCCGCATGCAACGGTTGATCCTGCCCGCGGCAGATTCGCCTCCATGCTTCGCACCCGCCCTGGACGGCGCCGGCGCCGTCCGGACGCGTTCCTACCGGCGATCCCCCTGCCGCCGGACTCTTCCCACCGGTGATCTAGTACGTGCCCGGCGCCGAAAAAGAGAAAAAGCCGAGCGCGCCGCGAGCGGTCAGGTAGGCGCCGAGCAGTCCGGTGACGACCACCGTGATCCAGTGAGCGTTGCGTTCCAGGGACGCGCGGGCGCTCGCCAGAACGGGCATGATCCGGTCGCTGACGAGGAGGTAGGCCGCGATGGGCAGCAGCATGGGCAGCGAGAAGATCAGGACCGTGAGCGAGAGCATCCCCAACAGGACGGTTCTCCCGAGACCGCTCTCCACGGCCAGCGTCGCGACCTCCAGCAGCACTGCCACGTTGCGAAGGCTCAGGGCGCCGAGCCCCAGCCCCATCAGCGCCGCCCGCTGGGGCCGGATCCCGCCGAGTTGTTCCGCCAGCCGCGAGGAGCCGGTCCGAGATCGCGGTCTCCTGAGCAGGGTCAAGGCCAGGACGGCGAGGAACCCGAGACCCAGCAGCAGCTCGAGCGGCGCCAGTGAGTGAGGTGCCACCCCGACCAGGCGGCTCGCGGCCGTCCTCGCCACCCCCGAGAGCAGCGCCACCGCCAGGTAGCCCGCCGTGCAGGCGAGCGAGAAGGCGATGGCGTTGGCTCGCGGTCGGTGGCTGCCGAGCAAGACCGCCACCATCGCCAGCCGGGTCGGCATCAGGGCGCCGATCACGGCCAGCGGCAGGACGTGGGCCAGGAGCGCGGCCACCCCTTTAGGGTCCGCAGCCCCAGCCGCACGTCCCCGTCGGGTCCCCGGCTACCGGGGACCGCTCAGGCCTGGTGGACCTGGCGCCCACCGAGGTAGGTCTCCACCACATTCAGCTCGCTGAGGCGCTCCGGATCGGTGGCCAGCGGGTTGCCGTCGAGCACGACCAGGTCCGCAAACTTGCCCGGCGTGATCGAGCCGACCCCGTCCTCCATGAAGAGCTGCCAGGCGGCGTCGATGGTCTGGGCTCGTAGAGCCTCGAGCGGGGTGATCCGATGCTCCGGCCCCAGCACCCTGCCGCTACCGCGCGCCCTCCGCGTCACCGCCGTCTGCATGTTCAGCAGCGGGGATTCCGGCGTGACCGGGGCGTCGTTGTGGAGCGAGATCTTGATCCCAGCGTCGAGGGCTGATCGAGCGCTGACCCAGTTCGCCGCCACCGCCTCGCCGAAGAGGCCGTCGGCCAGCGCGTCTCCAAAGTAATAGATGTGGGCTGGGAAGAGGCTACAGGTGATGCCGAGGCGCCCGGCTCGCTCGTACTGGTCAGCCCTGAGCGCTCCGCAGTGCTCCATCCGGAGGCGATGGTCCGGGCGAGGATGCCCACTCAGCACGTCCTCGTAGGCGTCGAGCACCGAGTCGGCGATGGCATCCCCGTGCACGTGGATGGCCAGCTGCCAGCCGCCCGGGAAGTAGGCCTCGCAGACCTCGCGGATCTGCTCCGGCGTGTAGTTGGCGTGGCCGATGTGGCCGCACTTGAGGCCCATGGCCTCGGTCATGCCGGTGCACATGTAAGGGAAGGTGGTCGCGATGTTGCCGATCCAGGGCGAGCCGTCGGCCCAGAGCTTGATGCCCGCCTGCCGGAACATGTCATCGCCCCAGCCTGGTGAGACGTCGCTCTTCAGGCCGCCGTCCGACTTCTCGTAGGCGACGATGCGGGTGAGAGCGCCTGAAGTACCGGAATAGCTGGCGAAAAGAGGACGGCTCTGCCGGTCGAAGGCCATGTCACTCGCGGTCGTGACGCCGGTCCGGGCGTACATCTCGTATTCGCGACGGAGCAGGTCCGGCATCGAGGTTTCGGCCATGACCCGTTCGAAATAGGGCTTGGTGAGGGCGATTAGGGCCGCGGTCTCGAGCGCCACGCCGGTCGGCTCGCCCGCGGAATCCCGCTCGTACTGCGATCCCACAGGATCGGGGGTGTCCCGGTTGATTCCGGCCGCGGCCAGCATCCGGGAGTTTGCATAGCCCGCGTGGCCGCTGTTGTTCAGGACCACGATCGGATGGTCTGGCGCGATGGCGTCCAGCTCTCCGCGCTCCAGCTTGTGCGCGCCTGGGCAGAGCACCGGGTCGTAACCGTAGAAGGCCTGCGGGGTGCCTGGAGGCAGCGCGCCAAGCGTCTCCTTGATCTTGGCCACCACCTCGTCGTGGTCGTGGACGAAGAATGGCCTGATGTCCACAGTCGGGGGCAGCACCGTCATGATCTCGAGCGTCGGGTGGCCGTGGGCCTCGACGAAGCCCGGGAGCAGGGTCCGTCCCTTGAGGTCGACCACCTGAGCGCCGTTGGCGAGCGCACGCACGGAATCGGTTGCGCCCACCGCGACGATCCTCCCGCCGGCGACCGCGACGGCCTCCGCGTGCGGCCGGCCGCGCTCCATGGTGATGACTTCCGCGTTGACGAAGACGAGGTCGGTGGACATGGGAAACCTCCGATTGAGTAGATGAGGGAGAGAGTTCGTTCAGGCGCGGCGCGGCCTCGGCTGCTTCGCCTCGCGAAGGCCGAGCCAGGTCACCAGCAGGGCGACCGCCGGGATGACCGCGATGATCAGGCAGGTCGTGCTGATGGCGCCGGCGAGCACGTTCTGTGCGCCCAGCACGATCTGGTTGAGCAGGTCGGGGTTGAGCGAGCTGCTGGCCCCCAGGTGTCCCTCTATGGAGCTCTGCGCGGTCTGGAGTGCCTGGTCAGCCTGCTCTGTGGAGTAGCCACGCTTCGCCAGCTCCCCGTGCCAGCGGGCCAGGAAGAACCCTCCGACCAGAAGCGTCATCACGCTGGGTCCCAACGAGTAGAAGGCCTGACCGATCCCGGACTTGACCGCAGCCACCGAGCCGCCCTGCTCGGGCGGAGCCGAGGACATCATGAGGTCCGACTCGGGCGTCTGGGTGAACGCGTTGCCGACGCTCATCAGCACCATGGCAACTCCCAGCACGATCAGCGGCGTGGACTGGCGGAGCACCGCGTAGACCAGGCAGGCCGCGATCAAAAAGGCCAGGCCGAGGGCCATCGTCAGCCGGGCCGACCGGCGCTGCACCAGCCGCCCGGCAAGCACCGCCGAGACGGCCTGGGCCGCGGCGGCAGGCAGGAAGAAGAGGGCAGTGGTGAAGGTGGAGTCGCCTTTGACGGCGACCACGTAGTACCCGATCACGACCGTCAGCCCACCGGTCAGGAAGTTGAAGGCAATGCCGGCCGCGACCGCCACCGAGAAGTTCCGCTGACGGAAGAGACCGATGTCGAGCGCCGGGTGCGCCGTCCGGAACTCCCACCAGACGAAGAAGGCGCCGGCGACCACCGCCACCACGATCGGAACCACCGACGTCGAGGTCAGGCCTCCCTGCAGCTGCGAGATGCCGAAGACCAGGCTGACCAGCATCACGGCGGCGGCCACGATCCCGATCACGTCCAGAGGGCGGCCGGGGGTCGCCGGGATCTCCGGCGTGTAGCGGAGCACCAGGGGGAGCGTGACGAGGGCAAAGGCGGGGGCGACCAGGAAGAGCGTGCGCCAGCCAAAGGCGTCCGCGAGCGCCGCACCGATCAGCGGCATGGGGGCGGAGACGATGAACGCTGAAGCCAGGTAGGTGCCGATGGCGCCCGCTCGCTTCTCGGTCGGGACCGAGGCGCTGACGATGGCGAGTGAGAGTCCCAGCAGCAGGGCGAAGGAAACCCCGACCAGCGCCCTGGCGATCAACAGCACCGCTGCGTTGGGCGCGGCCGCCGCCAGCAGGTCGAACACGATGGTGCCGACCAGGCCGTAGACGAACAGCCGCTTCTTGCCGTAGAGGTCACCCAGCGTGCCGGCACCGAGGATGGTGGCTGCCAGGCTCAGCGTGGCCAGGCTGGCCATGAAGCTTCCCGTGTTGCTCGAGAGCTGAAGGCCGTGCTCGACCTTGACCAGGTTTGTGGAAAGGATCGTGGGATCGGCGCCTGTGATCGCGTAGCCCAGACCCATGGCGACGATGCTGAGGCGGACGGCGCCCTGACCCGGACTGGCGGCGACCCGAGCGGCGAGCTGGGTCGTGCTCACGCCCCGGCCTCCTCGAGGCGAGGCGCGGCCCGTTCAGCTCCCGCGGGGACCTCCGTGGCGGTGCGCGGACGGCCGTTCTGGACTGCCGGCAGGGCCACGTCGAGGATCACTATCTGGATCGCCGCAGCAACCGGCACGGCGACCAGCGCTCCCAGCAGCCCGGCCAGGGCGCTGCCCACCAGCAGCGCGCCCAGGAGGACGAAGGGACGGATACCCACGGCATGACGCATGACCAGTGGGGTGAAGAGGTTGGACTCCAGCTGCTGGATGACGAGGAAGCAGGCGGCCACCAGCAGGGGATAGAAGGGGGCCACCGTGAAGCCGAGCAGCACCGCCGGCACCGCTCCCAGGAAGGGTCCCACCAGGGGGATCAGCTCGGCCAGGCCCGCCGCCACCCCCAGCAGGAGCGGGGCGGGAAGGCGCAGCGCCCAACAGACGGCGAAGGCGAGGAGCCCGATCGCGATCATGTTCGCGGCAACGCCCCGCACGTAGCCGGCGAAGGTGCCGGCCACGTCGTCGATCACCTTGCCGGCCTTGGGCTGGTGACGCTCGCTGAAGAGCTCCATCAGCCAGGGTCGCAGGTCCCGGCGGGCGGTGAGCCAGAAGACGCTCAGCAGGACGATCGTGACCACGTCGAACAAGGCCTTGACCAGGGCTCCTCCGAGCCCCAGCGCTTCTTTGCTGACCGAGCCGAGCGAGGACACCAGCATGCCCGTAAGCGAGGACAGCTGGGCGCTGTCCACGTGCAGCCGGGCCAGGATCAGCGTCACGTTGCCCTGGATCTGACGCTGGTAGCTGGGCAGCGTCTGCGCCAGCTGGGTGCTCTGGGAGACCAGCGGCCGCGCCATGGCGATCAGCAGCAGGACGATCGCGATGGCGAGTGCCAGGTAGATCAGCCCGGTCGCTATGCCGAAGGGCAGGCCGCGACGCTGAAGGCTCTGGATCGCAGGCCGCAGCCCCTCACCGAGGATGACCGCGGCGAGGATCAGGAGCAGCGTGTCGCTGAGGCGCCAGACCATGATGGCCAGCGCCCCAGCGCCCAGCACGACGAGCCCGGCCAGCGAAAGGTTGCGGATGCTGGGACGGGTCACCACGACGGTTGCGTTCAAAGATCTTGTGGTTAGGGGTTGGGGAGCGGCTGCGCCTGGCCGCTCGCGGCCGGCGTCTCACGCTCGGACTTATTGGACTTCGAGAGCATCAGGAACGACACGACGATGGCGACGGCGCCGCCCACGACAGCCCAGACGGAGACCAGCAGGACGAGTACTACCAGTGACTCCAGCGGCCGGAAGGCCAGGATCACGCCGAACAGCAAGCTCACGATGCCGAGGATCGCGGATCCCCATCCACCGCCTGTGAAGGCCCGAATGATGTGGGTGACTCCGATCAGGATGCCGATGAAGGCCAGAATCCAGACCAGGGTGACGGGTACCAGGACCGCCGACCAGACCGGGTGGCGGACGATGACGAGGCCGGCAACGATGCCGATGACGCCGCTGAACACCTTCCAGCCCCAGTGGCGGCGGTCGACGAAGAGGCTGACCAGGTCGAAGATGCCGCTGATCAGCCAGTAGACGCCCAGGAAGACCACCAGGTAGAAGACGGTCACCCCGGTCTCCGTGAGCAGCAGCAGCCCGATGATCAGCGATGCGATTCCCTGCAGCAGGACCAGCCACCAGGGGGGTCTGGGAAGGCCCTCGGCGAGTGCAGGTCCTGACGAAACCATGCTTGCCATAAAAAGTTCTCCTGTCCCCGGCACGTTGTGGCCGGGTCGCGAGCAGAAGAAGTTAGGCGGGGGCGCCCGACGTACCACCGGAGCGCCCGGTTAAGGGGTGTGAGTCTTTCAGGACGCATCTCCTCAGGCCGGGTCGGAAAATCTACGGCGATGTCGATTCCGGTCTCCCCCGGTTCGTCGTAGGGATGAGAGCGGCCGGAGGCGGCCGCGCGAGCCTCCAAGGAGAAGTGATGAGATATCTGGCCCTGATCTACACCCCCGAGTCGACCGAGGCTCCCCCCGAGGGGGAAGCTCGCCAGATGATGGCCGAATACGGTGCCTACACGGAGATGATCAAGAACAACGGCACCTACCTGGGCGGTGAAGGGCTCCAGCCGAGCTCGACGGCGACCACCGTGCGCGTCAACAACGGTTCGGTCTCGACCACGGACGGCCCCTTCGCCGAGACCAAGGAGCAGCTGGGCGGATACTACCTGCTGAATTGCAAGGACCTGGACCAGGCGATCGACCTGGCCAGCAAGATCCCGGGAGCTCGCTCCGGAGCCGTCGAGGTGAGACCGATCATGGAGTTCGACTGACCTCGGTCCAGCCTGAGATCGAGGAAACCTTCCGGCTCGAGTACGGCCGGTTGGTCTCTGCGCTCATCCGTCTCCTCGGCGACATCGACGCCGCCGAGGAGGCGGTGCAGGCGGCGTTCGTCACAGCGGTGGAGGTGTGGCCCGCCAGCGGAGCGCCCCGCAACCCAGCCGCCTGGATCATGACCACGGCGCGCAACCGGGCGCTGGACGGCCTCCGCCGCGAAGGCAGGCGGCGCGTCAAAGAAGAGGCTAGCGCCGACATCGACCCGTACCGGGAGGAGCTCCAGGTGGCTGACGACCGACTGACGCTGGTCTTCACCTGCTGCCATCCCGCCCTCTCCGTCGACGCTCAGGTGGCGCTCACCCTGAACCTGCTCGGCGGCCTCACGGTGCCTGAGATCGGTCGCGCATTCCTGGTACCCCAGGCGACCATGGCGCAGCGGCTGGTTCGGGCCAAGCGCAAGATCCGCAGCGCCGGCATCCCCTATCGCGTCCCCGACCCGGACGCCCTGCCCGAGCGGCTGCAGGCCGTCCTCGCGACCCTCTACCTGATCTTCAACGAGGGCTACTACGCCACGGCGGCCGAGACCCTCCTCCGCGCCGACCTCTGCGCCGAGGCGATCCGGCTGGGCCGCACGCTGGTCGAGCTGATGCCGATCGAGCCGGAGGTGCTGGCCCTGCTGGCCCTGATGCTCCTCCAGGACTCGCGGCGCGCGGCCAGGCTCGGACCCGATGGGAACCTGGTCCTCCTGGCCGACCAGGATCGGTCGCGCTGGGACTCGCATCAGATCGCCGAAGGGTCCAGGCTGCTGGAGCTCGCCCTGGTGCGCAGGTCTGCGCCGGGTCCCTATCTGCTCCAGGCGGCCATCGCCGCGGTCCACGCCGAGGCCACCTCGGCTGGGGAGACGGACTGGCAGCAGATCGCGGCGCTCTACGATCGCCTCTTCGAGGTCTCGCCCTCGCCGGTGGTGAACCTGAACCGTGCGGTCGCGGTGGCCATGGCCGGCGGTCCCGCCGCGGGCCTGGCCATCATGGACCGGATCGCGGCGACTGGCGAGCTGGCCGGCTATCACCTGCTCCCCGCCGCCAGGGGCGATCTCCTGCGCCGGCTCGATCGCTGGGCGGAGGCAGCCGAGGCCTACCGCGAGGCCCTCGCCCTCTCCCAGAACCCCGTCGAGCGGCGCTTCCTGGAGCAGCGTCTGGCCGAGTGCGCGGAGCGCAGCGGGCGCTCCTGACCGGTCGTTAGAGTGGCTGGGATGCGAGAGTTCGAGACCGAGGCGGACACCCGCCTGCTGGAAGCGGAGACGGCGCTCTTCGAGGCCCAGGGAAGCGACGACAGGGAGCGTCCACGCGAGGTCGCTGCCGCGTTCCGCCGGGCAGCCGACGCGGTGGACAGAATCGGCGGTGGCAGTCTTGCTTACGACGCCGACGAGCTGCGCAGGCTGGCGATTCGCTGGGAGAAGGGCTACCCCGACGACCCGGCCTACGAGGCGGACGTGGCAACCCTGAAGGACATCGCCACCCGCGTAGTGGAGGCCGGACGGCCGCCAGAGCTAGGCTCCTGAACGAGCTGGGAGCGCCCGAAGCGGGCTAGGCACGCAGGCCTAACGCTTGCGCTGGCCGCGGGCCGGGCGTCTCGTTTGACGGAACGGCCGGCTGCCGCCGCCTGCCTGGCCGCCGCCCGCGCCTCTGACCAGCTCGAAGACGGCGGCCACGACCAGGTCCGGCTTCTCGAGATGGATCAGGTGCCCCGAGCCGCCGGCCGTCAGCACTCTCCCGAGCGGGCTCAGCGAAGCCTGCTCCCTCAGCAGCTCCCCCCAGATGGCCTCGACCTGGGCCGCTTCCTCTCGGGGGAGGTGCGTCGACATGTCAGTGGTCAGCACCTCGGGGTCGTGCACAAGGACCCTGAGTGGGACCTCCGGGAAGGGTCCCAGAGCGTCCAGGTCGCGAGCGGCGGTCCGAAACTCGAGCTCCTCATACTCCGCGAGCGCTGCCTGGTACGCCTGGGCTCGTTTCAGGTTCCGCCAGATCGCGCGCCGGGCGGCGGGCGGATGACGCCGGCAGAACGTGAATGGAGGAGCTCCCATGATCACCGGCTTGAGGAGTCCCATGAGGTGGAGGCGCGCCACAGTGTTGCCGGTGCGCAGACGCACCGCCAGGTCGGAGCCGCTGTTTCGGAACACCCTGGGCGGCAGCTCTCGCCGCAGGCGGCCGTTGTCGGGGTGGGCGGGGTCCAGCAGCGCCACTCCGCGCACCCGGGGTCGGACCAGGCGGGCCAGGGCGTTGGTGTAGAGACCCCCCTGGGAATGTCCGACCAGGATCAGGGGGCCCTCGGGAGCAACGGCCTGGAGTAACCCCAGCGCCTCGCGGGCGACGTTGGCGACGGTTCGAGCCGAACGGGGTCGGCCGCTCTCGCCGTAGCCGGGCCGGTCCCAGGTGAGAACACGCACGCGATGGGCGAGCGCATCCTGGATCGGCCACCATTCGGCGCTAGCAGAGCCCAGGCCCTGCGTGATGACGACGGTGAGGCGGCCGTCGCCAGCCAGCCGGTAATCGATAGCAGAATCGGTCGCCGTCACGCTGAAGACGCTCACGGGAAAAGCTAGGCGGGCTGCTTCGCGGTTGGCTTGGCCGGCCTCTGGCCGAACTCGGCCAGGCCGGCGCGGCGGTGCAGCCAGCGCGCGGGGCGGGGCGCCCACCAGTTGTACCCGCCCAGGATTCGCATCACCGCCGGCACGATGAGCACCCGGACGATGGTGGCGTCGAGCGCCACGGCGATGGCGAGACCGATGCCGATCGACTTGATCAGCACGACCTCGGCCAGGCCGAAGGCGAGGAAAACCCCGACCATGATCGCCGCGGCACCAGTGATCAGGCGACCGCTGCGCTCCAAGCCATCCGCCACGGCAAGGGTGTTGTCGCCGGTCGCCGAGTACTCCTCGTGTATGCGGCTCACCAGCAGCACCTCGTAGTCCATCGACATCCCGAAGACGATGGCGAAGAGGATGACCGGGATGCTGGGGTCGATCGACTGCGGCGTGAACCCGAGCAGCCCGCTGAGGTGACCGTCCTGGAAGATCCAGACCAGGGCGCCGAAGGACGCCGAGATCGAAAGCAGGTTGAGCGCCACCGCCTTCAGCGGCAGCACCAGAGAGCCGGTGAGCAGGAAGAGGACGAAGTACGTGACGACGATCACGAAGCCGACGGCGAGCGGCGTGCGACCGAGTATGAAGTTGATGACGTCCACGTCGAAGGCGGTCTGACCGCTCACCAGGACCCTTCCCCTGTCCCCCACCCGCTGGGCTCGAATCGTGGCGAGGACGCTGCGCGCAGCGTCGCTGGACGCAGGCTGGTTGCTGACCGCGTTCATCACCACGATGTTCTTGCCGGCCGACTGCGAGAGCGCCTGGCGAAGTTCAGGCGGCAGCCGCGAGGGGTCGCCGGAATAGAGCCTCTGATAGTCAGCTCGGGTCAGCGAGGAGTCGGCCGAGTAGATGCTGTTGACGCGCAGGACTCCCGGAATCGCGGCCAGACGGCGGCTTAGGTCGTACTGCTCCCCGATCCGGCCGGCCGTCAAGGGATGCCCGTCCGGATAGTCGACGACGACGGTGAACTGTGTCTGGTCCTGGCCCGGGAAGCTCTTGACCAGGTTGTCATAGCCCTGCCGCGCCTCCAGTCGCGGCGGCAGCTGGTCAACGTCGCCGTTC
>CATPBP010000021.1 GCA_955652675.1 Candidatus Dormiibacterota bacterium | reverse complement strand
TCGTCCTCGTCCGCCCGCAGCGGGTTCGGTTGGAAGCGTTGGTGGCCTGCTGCGGCCGGGTCGGTGCAGACGTGTCGGTTCGGCGTTGTAACTGTCCACGATCACCGCGTGGTGAGGGCAGACAGCCCCATGGGCGACCGGCGTGAAGCGGACCGGCTGACCCTCCACGGGCTCGGCCTTGGGGTCGATGAAGTTCTGGATCGGCTGCTCGTGGCTGGACCAGGCGAAGCCGTCCGGCCTCTCGATGACGCGCACCCCGGGCATTTCGAGTCGCGCCTGGCCACGGACATGACCGAGTGACCTCCACATATCTGAACGAGATCGAAGTCGAAGGAGCCAAGCGGATGCGGGAGGTTGGCGAAAGGCTCTTCTCTTTCTAGAGGATGCCTCTTCCCCCTTTAGCCGGGGGTCGAGTTGCCACACAACTCGGCCGCCGGCCCATCGGAGGGAGAAGGAGGCCGCGTGACGCCGTCACAGGGCCATGCCTAATAGGGGGCGCCGTCGCTCGGCGAGGTACTACCCCCCAGCGCATTGGGTGTCACCGGCTCCCGTCGATCGCCAGACGAAAGGGGCCGGTTGATCGGCGCCCCCTTGCTCGAGGGGGGGGAATAGCTGCTCAGCTCTCGATAAGTCGGACCAGGATTCCGTCCTCGTGCAACCGGTCGAAGTGGTCCAGGAGGTCCGTCACGGCCGCCAGGTGAAGCCACACGGCCTCGGTGACCTGGCTGTCCAACGGGTGTCCACCCATGAGCCGGGAGAGCTCAACGTGCCGCACGACCCTCGTTCACGTGCTCGCCGAAGTTGCAGGGCAGCCACTCCGGAGCTATCACGACGTCGCCTCCTGGCCGCTCCGTCCCAGGAACTGGACACTCTCCGCGATCACCACGACGCGCCGTCGATTGCTGCTATACGTAGAGGACCTCTCTCTGAGGCCTTAGCTCACAATTGATCGACCATGCCGAGGACCGAGCAGCTGGGAGTGCCCTTCGATCGTCTGCCGCTGATCGATGTCCATACCCATACTTCGGGCGAGGGCGCGGACGGACCTCCGAGCGCCGTTGTCCAGTGCCTGACGGAGTGTGGGGTTGAACAGGCGTTCCTTTTTGCTCCTCTACTCATGCCGCATGGGCTGCAGCTGACTAACGAGCATCTGGACGACATTCGGCGGCACAACGACTACATCGCACACTTTTGCGCCGCATCGCCAGATCGCCTGCTGGCTTTCGCTGTATTGAACCCCAACCCGGGGCTGTCCGGCGGAGACCTCGAAGGCGCGGTCCAGCTCATGGTCGAAGAGGCGCGTCGCTGTTATCACGAGCTCGGTATCCGGGGAGTGAAGATGGTGCCGGACCGCTGGAGCGTCGATGACCCCCGCGTGCTCCCACTCATGAGCGAGCTGGCCGAACTCGGAATGTACGCTGCCTTCCACTGCGGCATCTTCCTGGACGAGCGGTCGAGCACCTACTGCCGGCCGGCCCTGTACGAGGGCCTGCACCTCATCGAGGGGTTCCACGGACACCTGGCACACCTCGGCTGGCCGTGGGTGGACGAGTGCATCGCGACGCTTGCCATGGAGACATTTCACGCCGGTCCTGACAGCAAGGATCGGTGGCAGCTCAAAGCTGATCTTTCCTTCGGCAGCCCGCCGGACTGGCAGCTGGAGTCGATGTGCAAGGCCATCAACATGCTGCCGGCCGACGTGCTCATGTACGCGTCCGACTGCTTCTGGCCCTGCGAGCCGACGCGCTACCTCGAGGAATTCGTGTACCCGCAGCTCGCGACCATCGAGGCCGCCGCCACATTGAGCCGCACCGCGCCTCCTGCGGGGAGCGCAGAGCGTGTCGAGTTTCGGCGCAAGATATTCCATCACAACGCGCTGGCCCACTGGGAGACCGCGACACGAGGCAGGCCGCAGGAGCTGCACCGCCAGAGGAGCACGCCTCGGACGCCCAGAGCGCGGAACCCGCGCACAGCGCAGCAGCAGGTGATGCGCTCGCCCGGGATCAACCAGCCCCGACAGACGATGGGCTGATCCACTTCCTTGCGACCGTGAGATGTCTGCCCGCCGGCTGGCGTCGGAGCGTGACGCGGGTCAGGAGGTGATTGTTCTAGCTGCGGATCGGCGTCGGGCGGCAACTCGGCGCAGCGCCAATACGTAGGGCTCGTCCTTGGCCTGCGTGTCGGGGTCCAGCCGCTCGAACGGCAGCAGAGCTTGGTGATTCGGCTTCTCAGTGAGTGCCCAGGCCGTCCAGGCGTCGTGGACTTCAGCAGCTTGGACGTCCACGCCCTTCGCGCGCACTAGCACCGCGTACATGCGCCAGAGCGAGGCTGTGTCGGCGCGAGGCACGAGGGCAGGATCGATTTCAGCCTGGATCTCAGCGGCGAGCTCGTTCAGGTAGCAGGTCATTCCCATCCCAGAGGGGGAGAGGGGGGCCAGCCGCTAGCTCAACTAGAGGTCGAGGGCTGTCAGGCGTTTCGTGCGGGAAAGAGGTGCACGTTGAGGGACGGCTTAGGACGACTCGAGGTTGACGCTCCAGTCCTCGTCGCGCCTATTTCATCGGTTGGACTGCCACGCTCCGGACAGCCACCCACCGCCCATTGCGCACCTGGTATACGGTCATTGGTGGAGCGGTAGCATCGCCGTTGGAATCGAAAGAGTAGGTGCCTGTCACCCCTCGAAGGCCGCTGGTCTTTGCGATCGCATCCACCACCTGCGCACGGCTCGGAATCTTATCCCCATTCCCATCGACTGCCCGTGAGATGGCATCCATCAAGACGAGAGCTGCATCATATGCGGCGAAAGTGTAGGGTGTGATGTCCTCCGGCTTGGGATGGGCTTTGCGGTAAGCGGCAACGATGTTGTGCACGTGGGTGTCGCTACTCAAGCTGACATCGGCCTGAGCGACTGTAGCGTACATCCCCTCGTTTGCATTCTCGGCCGCATCACTCACGCACTGCTAGTCAACGATCTCATCATTTCCCAGGAAAAACGCATCCCCTGTGAAGATTCGCTTCATCGGAGCTCGAGCGCGGCATTTACCGGTCGCTTGGCCGCCGCCAGCATAGATAGCCTGAGCGCTCCGATCGTTGGCTGCGGTAAGGAAAGGCGTGAAGTCGTTGGTGGTCTCCCCCAGATCTTGCCGCAGCACGATGGTTCCGTCCCTCTTCGTGAACTCCTTGGTGAAGTTGTCTGCCATCAAGCTGCCAAATATCGATCCTTCCGAGAACATCGCAACACGCGTCACCTTCAGCGTGTCGAGCGTGAACGCAGCCATACCGAGTCCCGCAGCGCCGTGGCACCGAGCAGCTGGCAGCAGGCGGTGAAGTCGCGCCAGTCGGCGCTGTAGGCGTCGCGGGTGGCCTTGAAGCGGCTGGCCTCCGCGTAGCTGCGCGCCGTTTCATCGAGCGCGGCAAGGGGTGCGATTTGCGGCCGGACGGAGGGAAGGGCGTCAGTGGTCACGACGGTAGCGGGTCGGGCGGCGCCGCAACTGCTGCATCGTGGGTTACCAAACGACCGCGGCTTCGTGAGGGCTTACCGGCTGCTTAACGCATCACCTAGGGATTCGGCTCCCCGGGGCCGCTCCAAAGCTGTGGCGATGCGCTCCAGGGCTTCGGCGATCCGAATTTGCTGTGCCAGTTGAATGGCTGCCAGCTGGTCCGGCGTGCGGGCGATGGACTCCAGTTCGGGCAGGCCCGCCGCCTCCAGGTATTCCTTAAGTGCCCGGGCACCCAACAGCCCCTCCGGCGTTGGCGGCTCGGAGGGCGGCGGCTCATCGGCTCGCCCCATGTGCTCGCGGGTCTCCAGTTCTCCGGCCTCGGGGTCCTCCGCCATGACCGGCTTATTGTAAGGGGCCTAGCTAGCGGTAAAGGTCACACAGCGAAAGCATCGCTGAACTCGGCCGAGGGCTTATCCGGGCGCCCGGCCGCGTCAAAGCGCTCCGCCTACCCAGTGCCTCTCGCTGTCGGAGACGCGGCTTTCGTGTTTGGGACTTCGGGAGTGACGTGCCACGATGCCCTCTACTTTCCCCGCCGGCGTCCAGAGAAGTATTGGAGAGGGCCCCGGGCAGCGGAAGGTGGGAAACGTCGGGCCCCCCAGGGCGACACGAGTGGTCATTGCCGTGACGCCTGGTCAAGGCTGGCGAGCTCGTCGGCGGTGAGCGTGATGCTCAGCGACCTGACGGACGCGCTCGAGCTGCGCGACGCTGAAGTTAGAGACCCCGATGTGGCGAATCTTGCCCTCGCGCTTCATCTCGGCCAGCGCTCCGACTGATTCCTCGACGGGAACCGCCGGATCGGGGCGGTGGAATTGGTAGAGATCAATCCCCTCCAACCTGAGCCGGCGCAGGCTGCCTTCCAGGGCCTGACGCAGGTGCTCGGGCCGTCCAACCGGTGTCCAACGGCCCGGACCCGGGCGCACCTGGCCTCCTTTGGTGCCTATGACAAGTCCCTGGGGATATGGGTGCAATGCCTCGGCGATGAGTCGCTCGGAGACCTCGGGACCGTAGGAATCGGCGGTGTCGATGAAGGTCACACCGACCTCTACGGCTCGACGGAGCACGCGTCTGCATTCTTCGGGATCTGCCGGCTCGCCCCAGATGCCGGGGCCAGTGAGGCGCATGGCGCCGAAGCCCGTCCGGTTGACCGTCGAATCCTCTCCCAGCGCGATGGTGCCGGCAGCAGCGGCGTTTGTGGCGGTGGTGTTTTTCATTTCTGGATTCCTGACACGGGTGTGATTGACGTGGTGCATCCCGCCGGCTAGGCAGCCGGGCGCAATGGTTGGGACTCGTCTGCTGCCTCCGAATGCGGACCAGAGAGAATGCACACAGCAGCGCGAGGACGATCGAGCATCGTGCTCCTCGCTCAAGACCTCGTTGAACACCTTCTGGTGGGCATCCGGCAGCATCTCTTGAGCTTGGCTCAGAAGGATGGCTGCAGACGCCGTCCAATCGCACGAGGAGGCCCCCCTACGGGTGGACCAACCGCCCGAGGTGATGCAGCACCCTCAACAACTCACATGTTGTCCGGGAAGGATCATCGCAAGGCTGACCGGAGGAGCAATGAAAGTGTTGAGCGTGGCTCGGGTCGCCGTGTTATGTCGCCGTTCACCCGGACCTTCATGTCCACCCACCTCTCTCTCCTAGCCCGTCAGCTACCCGCCGATGAGTCCGCACCTTGAAGAAACCGGTGTCACAAGCGCGTGACGCGGCTCGACGCTCTGCTCTCCCTCGACGACTGCTTCAGGATGTCGTTGGCCGAAGGACTCCATCCCGATCGCTGTCAGCGCTATGGTGGAACAACGCTATCCCTGCGTCCGAGCCCCGCCGCGGCTTAGACTGTCACAGACGCAGCCTCAACTCTAGGGAGGTCGGAGAATGGCTCACCCGAACGAAGAAGCTGTCCGCAAGGCGTACGAGGCATTTGCCGCTGGCGACATGGACACTGTCCAGTCGATACTGGATCCGGGTGTCAAGTGGCACGTGGTGGGACGCAGCTCATTGGCGGGCACTTATGAGGGCATCGACCAAGTCATTGAATTCCTTGGTCGGATAATGCAGATCACCGACGGGACGTTCCGTGTCGACATTCAGGACGTGCTCGCAAACGACGACTATGCCGTCACTCTGGCGCACGTTCATGCGCAGCGGGCAGACAGGACCCTCGAATCGGAGGAAGCCCACGTCTCAAGTATGAAGGCGGGGCGGGTGGCGGAATTCTGGGCATTGACTGAGGATCAGTACGCTGTCGACGAGTTCTTCGGGTGAGGAACCTGCCATGGGAGAGCAACGAGGATGCGAAGTTATCAATCAATACCCGGACCTATGCCAGCGGGCGGGGGCGGGGTTTTCAACTAGGGAATGACGAGTTCAAGGGTGCTTCAGGAGATCGAGCGACTCGATCCCACGCGTGACTTCGAGCGGATCTCCTTCCTCACCACGAACTTCGACTTTCCCTGGGACGTAGAGCAGTCCCTTGGTGTCGGCGATCTGATGCAAGGTCATGCCCTTGGCGAAATCGGCCTGGAGCTCTGCCATGAGGGGCTGAGAAGGCTCAGCTCACTGCGGCAGTCAAGGCAGGCACGATCACTCAGGCTCAGGCGGATCAGATCTCCCAGCGTGAATCGGCCGCAAAGATAGCCGCGGGCTGGGATTCCGCCGGCCACCGCGCCCACAGCGGTGGGACCACCCCGGCCACGCCCTCGACTCCCGCCACCATGGGCTAAGGCAGGCTCACAGTCCCTCGCAGAGCGGGTGGGCCACTGCGCCGAGCGCACGTCCACCACGCTCGTTCAGCTCGGCTGCTCATCGAGGAAGGCCAGGGTGACCGCGGCGAACAGCGGCGAGCCGAAGATGTTGTAGTGGGTCAGGCCCGGCAGGATCGCGAGCGCGTGACCGCCCTCCGGCCGGCCCTCACCCATCCAGCCGCCATCGCGCAGGCCGCCACCGAGCAGCTTGAACATCTCGACGTAGTGGCTCGGCGGCGCCATGTCGGCATCGGCGGCGACGACGAGCGTTGGCACCTGGAGACTGCGGACCTCCTCCGTGAAGTCGAAGTCCTTCGACATCGACTCGCCGATCTTCTCCAGCAGCCGAGGGAAGTCCTTGGGGCGCGGCGCGACCCGCTGGTACAGCTGGTACATCGGCGTGTCTTTCATGAACTCGGCGGTGGCCGCGCTCACTTGCCCCTGCTGCGCGCGCATCTCCGGATAGATCGCGTCGGGCCGGATGTTCGCCGAGGCCGCGACCAGCCGGCCGGGCTTGGCCGGGTACTTCGCCGCTGTGTGGAGCGCCACGCCACCGCCGAGCGAGTAGCCCACGAGG
>CATPBP010000020.1 GCA_955652675.1 Candidatus Dormiibacterota bacterium | reverse complement strand
GGCGCCGGGTTCGCCGGACGGCCCCTGAGCTCGACGCGAACCATGCCGCTGGGGGCCTGCCGGGCGCAGACATCGACCTCCCCCGCGGGTACCTGCCGCGGGGACCGGCAGCTCGCGCCACCGGGCAGCTGGTTCACACGGGTCCCGAAGAGAGACGGCTTCACCACCCTGGCCACCTCGGCGGTGGCGCCTTCGATGTTGGAGGCGTTCGGGTTGCCCGGTGCCGCCCCTGCCGCCACCCGGGCGCCTGCGGCCACGCCGGTCACCGCGGCCCCTCGCTCAACCGTGTAGAGCGATGCCGAGAGGGCGCTGAAGAGCAGCAGCAGGAAGACACCGATAACCATCGCGAACTCGACGGTCGCTTGCCCGCAGGCCTCCCGTATCCGTCCCCCCCAAGCGGACATAGGCGCCTGAGCATCATAGGGACCCTGCGCGGACAGGCGGCGGACAATGGCCCTCGCCGGCCGCGGTGGGGAGATAATCGCCTCAGGATGGGCCGGCGAACCAACCTCGCCCTCCTGGCGGCGCTGTCAGCCGCCTTCGCCACCGGCTGGCTGGCGTTCGCGTACGCGACTGCGCCCGCGCGCTGGTCGCTGGTGCTGCACGCCACAACCGGCTTCGCGATTCTCGTCCTGGTGCCCTGGAAGTCGATAGTGATCCGCCGCGGTGTGCGCCGACGCCGGCCCGGGCGCCCTGCTTCTGTTGCGCTCGGCGTGCTCGTCCTTGCCTCGCTGCTCGGTGGGGTGCTGCATGCGACGGGCCTTCTCCGCTGGTGGGGGGCCTACACCGCGATGGAGCTCCACGTGGGAGCCGCCCTGCTGGCGGTCCCCCTCGCCGTCTGGCATGTGCTGGCGCGACCGGTACGGCCCCGCCGGATCGACCTCGCCAGGCGCACGCTGCTCCGGCAGGGCGCGACCCTGGCCGTTGCCGGAGCGGCTTACGGGGCCAGCGAGGCGGCTGTCAGACTGCTCCGCCTGCCCGGGCAGGAGCGCCGCTTCACCGGCTCTTACGAGGCGGGATCTTTCCAGCCCGAGCTGATGCCGGTGAGCTCCTGGATGTTCGACCAGGTGCCCGTCCTGGACCCCGCCCGATGGCGGCTGCGGGTCAGCGGGCCGTCGGGCGTGCGCGAGTGGACGTACGAGGAGTTGATGGCCTACGACGACAGGATCAGGGCGGTCCTGGACTGCACGGGAGGCTTCTGGTCGGGACAGGACTGGTCGGGGGTGTTGCTGAGCCGCCTCGTTCCCGAGATTGGGGCCGGCCGGAGCGTTCGGATCGCCTCGCACACCGGATACGACCGGCGCTTCCCCGCCGGGGATCTCTCCCGGCTCCTGCTCGCCACCCGCCTTGGCGGCCGGCCTTTGAGCCCCGAGCACGGCCATCCGGGGCGGCTCGTAGCGGCCGACCGGCGCGGCTTCTGGTGGGTGAAGTGGGTCGTCCATGTGGAGGTGGAGGGCCTACCGCACTGGTTGCAGCTCCCGTTCCCACTGCAGTGACGGGGGCTGGGCGGGAAGGTCGACCTGGGCGGGCGGCCCGCTGCCCTTCGGCTGTGCCAAGGGCTATCTTTCCTGGTCGGCGGTATCCTCGGAGCGACCGTGGGCTGCCCCGCTAGCTCAGTGGACCAGAGCAGGTGCCTTCTAAGCACAAGGTCGGGGGTTCGAATCCCTCGCGGGGCGCCAATCCGCCAGTTTCGAGTTCAAACTGACCCGATAACGGCGCTTGACGATGCGTCCGGCGCGGCGAGCGCGCCGGGCTACAGCATTGAAACAGAATTGGTTTGATCGCCTGAATCCTCAGTAAACGGTGCCCGCGGCGCGGCTCCTCGGCGAGCGCCCACACGATGCGCCGGTCCTGGCTCATCATTGGGATGGCGGGCGGCACGTGTTAGCCGAGGCCGGCCACCGACAGCTTGCGATCAGCGGGACTTCACGGCCAGGCTGTGACTGTGTCCCGTGCCAATCGCTGTCAGCCCGTTCAGGCTCGTCACCTGTACCGGCGAGGTGGCGTCGTTGAAGGTGCCGTTGCCGATCTGTCCGTAGTAGTTCGACCCCGCGGCCCAGACCGTGCCGCCGGAACTCAACCACAGACTGTGGGATGCGCCAGCTGCGATCGCAATCACTTGGCTGACAGTGGCCCGGACCGGTGTCTTCACCCCGCCATATAGCTGCGGCGTTCCGTTTCCCAGCTCGCCGTAGCCGTCGTTACCCCAGCCCCAGGCGGTCATGTCCGCTCCCTTGAGGGCGAGGCTGTAGCCGTACCCGCCGGCCACCGCCGTCGCGCCGCCCAGACCTGCCACCTTTACCGGAACGGTGCTGCACGAAGAGCTGTACGCGCCGCATGTCGTGGTGATGGTGGCGCCCAGCTCGCTGGTCTGGTTGTCTCCCCAGGCGAAGACGCTTCCGCCAGCCAGCACCGCCAGAGCATGTTCGACGCCCGCACCGATGGCGATGGCTGTGCTCAGGCTCCTGACCCTGGTCGGGCTGCTGTGAGCGTTCTCATCACTGGTCCCGTTGCCGAGCTCGCCCTGGCCGTCGTAGCCCCATGCCCAGACCGAGTGGTCTGACTTGAGCGCATAGCTCGTGTACCCGCCGGCGGCCACTGCGACCACGCCCGCCAGGCCCTTCACCTGCGCTGGGCTTAGGACGTTCCCTCCGCTGGTTCGGTTGCCGACCTGGCCGTAGTAGTTGAAGCCCCAGGCCCAGACGGTTCCATCGGATTTCACCGCCAGATTGTGCAGGCTGCCGGCGGCAATGGCGGTCATACCGCTCAGCCCAGACACCTGCAGAGGTGTGGTGCTTCTCGCGTAGCTCCCGTTGCCGAGCTGGCCCCAGCCATCGTTGCCCCAGGCCCACACGGTGCCATCCGACTTCAGTGCCAGACTGTGCTGGTCGCCCCCAGCAATAGCGACGACGCTATCAAGGTTCATGGCCTGCACTGGCATGCTGAGCCCGCTGTAGCGCGTCACCGTGCCGTTTCCCAGCTCCCCGTCCGAGTTCAAACCCCAGGCCCATGGGTTTGCCGCCGCAGGCGCGCCCGTTGCGAGTCCCGGCATGGCCAGGGCCAGGCCCATGGCTAGAGCTGCAGCAATCAGAGACTTCTGGATCATGGGTGCGTCTCCTGTGGCTGAAGGTGCGCGGGAGAACTCGGCTCCTAAGTAGTACCGGCGTGGGTTACAGCAGCCACGAGGTTGAGCTCGCGGCCCCTGCCGAGGCGCCTTCGATCGGGGGCCCCCTCCGGCGGGCGGCAAAGGTCAGGTTGACCTCTGCACTGGCCTCCTGCCGCTCGTTCTTGTCATCTCGTCGTTAGCGAGAGCGTCGTCGGGGCTGCCGCTGCCCTCTGTCATCCTGCTGTCAATCCTGTCCGGGCGCCACTCTTCGAAGTTCATGTTCAGCTTGATCGACGAGGAGGTGCATCGCGCTTCCCCGCGCGGCTCAACCGAGCTGGAGTCGTCGGGCGCCTTTGGTTGCCAGTCCTTCCTCTATGACGCTGTTCGAGCTTCCGCACACCGCCATCGATAAAAGCCTTCATGAGAGTCTGGTACGGCACCTGCTGGTCCGCCGCCACGGCCTTCGTCCGCTCGATCAGGTCCAATGGGAGCCGGAGCGAAACAGCACGGGTCTTCGTCCGCTCCAACATAGCCAGAATCTCACCCTCGAACTCTTCTTCGCTCATCGCGTCGTACGGATCCTCTCGATACATCTTGCTCTTGGCTACAGCCACCTCCGTCGAATCCTTGCGCTGGCGGTCCGCACATGTATGGGATAGCGTCCTCGCGGGTGATCAACCCAAACAACGATCAGCCATCGCCCAGCTTTTGTGCGACCTAGCACCGGGTGGTTGTCGCGCTCCGGGTCATATCGGTCGTCACGCTCCGGATCGGCAAGCACCTCATCCACGTCGGAGACCGTGATCGCTCGCTCTGGGTGATCCAGCGTCAGGTGCATACGGTTGAACCGATCCCAGACGACCGGTCGGCCTTCCACCACGTCAGTATATACAGTACGTAGTTACAGAGGGGGCCTCGGCCGTGCGTGAGGGAGGTGGCGACCCTGAGCCGGCTGGTCGCACAGCCACGTGCGGTCGGTTGCGCCATGATTAGCCCAGGTGTGATGTGAACGAGAACCTGAGCCTCGGCCGCATCGCTGGCATCCACGTGGGCCTGAACTGGAGCCTCCTCGTCGTTGCCGCCCTGATCGCCTGGAGCCTCGCAACCGGCATCCTGCCGTCGGCCTCGCCCGGCCAGACGTCCGGCGCCTACTGGACAGCGGGCGTGGTGTCGGCCTTCTTGTTCCTGGTCTCCCTGCTTGCCCACGAACTCGCTCACTCCATCGTTGCCATGCGACGCGGCGTTCGAGTCGAGGGGATCACGCTGTGGCTGTTTGGCGGCGTGTCACGGTTCAGCAGCGACACCAGTTCGCCCGGCGCGCAAGCTCTGATCACCTTCGTGGGCCCCCTTACAAGCCTGGTGCTGGGCGCTCTGTTTTACCTCGTTTCGGCGGCCTTCGGCGGCGGCGCGCACCCAGGGCTGCTGTCGGCCACCCTGGCCTGGCTGGGCTACATCAACATCCTGCTCGGGGTCTTCAACCTGCTCCCCGCCTTCCCGCTGGACGGAGGCCGGCTCCTGCAATCGCTGATCTGGCTGCGCACGGGCGATCGCCTGCGGGCCACGAGCATCGCCGCCCGCATCGGCATGGTCTTCGCCTTCCTGCTGATTGCCTATGGTTTGGCCAGCTTCCTGCTCGCAGGCAATCTGATCGGTGGGATCTGGTCGGTCTTCCTGGGCTGGTTCCTACTGACCGCCGCCCGCTCCGAAGAGGCGAGCGGCCTGATCCGCCAGGCGCTGTCCGGGATCAGCGTCGCCGAGGTGATGACGCCCAATCCCGTACAGGCTCCCGACGACATCAGTGTCGAGGATGCACTGCATCGCTACGTTCTCGCCTCTCGGCACTCAACCTTTCCAACTCATGATGCGGTGGGCCGGCTGAGCGGACTCTTGACCATGGCGGCTCTCAAGAACGTGGCGCCGGACGCTCGTGCCGCGACACTTGTCAAAGAGGTCGCCTGTCCGCTCGACCGGGTGTCTATCGCCAGTCCGGCTGACCCAGTCAACAACCTGCTTGGCCTCCCTGAGGGCTGCAGCGAAGGACGCACGCTGGTCGTCGATGGCGGCCGGTTGGTGGGAATCATCTCCCCCAGCGACATCAGCCGCCTTGTGCAGAGATCGCTCTCGGGTCGTGCCCAAGCGCCAGCTGGGAAGAGATGAGCAACCCCAGCCCCCCAGCCCAATGACAGCCGACCGCCGGGCCGACACTGGGGCCTCGCCGTTGACGTTGTCGTCGCGCTGGTTCTTGTGCTTGTGGTAGGTGCCGCCCTGGTCGCGCGAAGCGGCCTTTGTCGACCGGCGCGAGCTTCAGCGTCACGCGTGGGTAGCGCCGACTCGACTGCACCTGGCCCTGGCGATAGTGGCGGCTGCCGACGATGTGATCGCGGGCAAGCTTGACTCCGACTCCCCTCTCTACGTTTGGCAGACGGGTCGGGCACGCAGTCCAACATGAACAGTCGTCCAACGACACCTTGTGGTGGCGATGCACATCGCCACGCTGGTAGCGATCGGCGGGCATACTCTGACGAAGGGTCGGAAGCCTCGGCGATGTGATCCGGGCGAAGGCCGCGGAGTGGGTCGATGTACTCAAGATCGGCAGCTTCTCGCAGCCGTCGCCAACGATGTTCGGGCGCCTGCGGCGCGATCGCTCCGGTGCTGCTCCTGATAGTCAACGGAATCGCCGACACCATCGACTCGGCTTCCTGGATCGGGGTGGTCTCGCCTTTCCACTGGATGGAGAAGACGAGTTCGGCGGCCCCTGGTGGAACCTTCGACCTGGGCGGAACCCTGGGCCTGGCAGTGGCTGCGGCAGCCCTGTTGGGCGTTGCGATTCCCATCTTTAGGCGCCGCGACATCGGCAGCGGGTTGTTCACCTGGGGCCGGCACTCCAGCACCCCCGTGCGCGTGGCCTCGCGCAACCCCATGCTGCGCCAGCCTTTCACCGAGGGTCTCTGGGAGCAGCGAGTAGGCCTCGCGGTGTGGGTCGCCAGCACGCTGCTGCTTGGCGCCTTGATGGTTTCGGTTACGAAGTCGGTGGCCGACGCACTCTTCTCGGATCCGCGGCTCGCCGCGGTCTTCCTGCACGCCGCACCGGGACCCGCGTACGCGGCACTCCTGGGCCTCATCTGGTTCGGCATTGCGTTGCTTCTGCTGGCCGGCAACGCCGTCGTGCAGGTCTCGCGCTGGGCGGCACAGGACCAGGAGGGTCGGGTTGAGATGCTGCTCAGCGCCCCGATCTCGCGCTCGCGGGTCATCGTCGACCGCGCACTCGAATTCGCCATTGCCAGCCTGCTGATCGTGATCGGCGGCTACATCGGGGTGGCTGTCAGTCTTCCCTCCTCGGGGCTCCAGCTTGATGCCGGGCACGTGTTCACGGCCTCGCTTCTGCTCTGGCCGTTCGCGCTCGCCTTTGGCGGCCTGGGCGTTGCCGTCGCCAGTCGCTGGCCCAGGATCGCGGTCCCCTTCCTGGCCGCCTTCGCAGTGGTCGAGTACTTCCTCGGTGACCTCGCCCCGCTCTTCAAGCTGCCGGACTGGATGGCAAACCTGTCCGTCTTCCACCTGTACGGAAATCCGATCGCCGGCGCCCCCTCCTGGACGCCGGCGTTGTCGATGCTGCTGGTGTTTCTTGCCGGCTTCGGCGCCGCGCTGGCACTGATGCGCCAACGAGACGTGTCGAGCGCCTGAGGCGGCACCGCTGAGGCAGCCCGGCCGCTCGGCACTGTAGGGTTCCAGCGCGCGGCTGCACCGAGCCCATCTTTAAGATCGCCTGATGCGCGCGGTCTCCTCTGGCGGCCTGAGGCTGGCGGAGGCGCTCGCAGCGCTCTCGATGGCGACCGACCTGGCCCGCGGCCAGCCAGCCGAGCAAGCTCTGCGTGCCTGTCTGGTGGCCACCGCGCTGGCAGAGCTGACAGGGCTGCGCGGGGATCAGGCGTCGCGCGTCTATTACGCGACGCTGCTGCGCTTCATCGGCTGCACGGCGACTTCGCACGACTACGCCGTGTCCTTCGGCGGGGATGACGTGGCTGTCCGGGCCGCCGGCGACCTGATCGACCCGACCGACCCCCGCAGCACTCTCAACTTCGTCTTCGGACTGGGCCGCGGGCTGCCCGCTCTCCGCCGGGGCGCCGTGGTGGTGGGAGCGCTCCGGTCCGGCCCCAAGGTCGCAGCCGCCGCCGTCTAGGCCGACTGCGAGGTGGCGGCGCTGATGGCTGCGCGCTTCGGGCTGGGCGACGAGCTGGTCAGCGCCCTGGCGCAGAGCTTCGAACGGTGGGACGGCCGCGGCGGCCCCGCGGGCGTCGGCGGAGAGCAGATCTCTGTGGCGGCACGCCATGCCTCAGTCGCCTTCGTGGCCATGATGTTCTTCAACGTTGGGGGCAAGGAGGCCGCCCTGGGCGCGGTCCGGCGCTGGTCCGGGCGCGTCCTGGACCCCTCACTGGCATCTGCCTTTCTGGAGCACGCCGGGGAGCTGCTCGAGATGGCGGCCGTGGACGACGCCCTGGTCGCGGTGCTCAGCGCCGAGCCCGGGCGGCGGAACGTGGTCGACGAGCACCGGCTGGAGCAGGTGCTGGAGGGCTTCGCCGACTTCGTGGACCTGAAGTCGACCTGGCTGCACGGCCACTCCCGAGGGGTGGCCAGGCTGGCCGCCGTCGCAGGACAGACGTTGGGATTCTCCGACGCGGAGATAGTCGCGGTGCGCCGGGCCGGGCTCGTCCACGACCTGGGCCGCGCCGCCGTTCCCACCGGCGTCTGGGACAAGCCGGGACCGCTGACGACCGCTGAGTGGGAGCAGGTGCGGCTGCATCCGTACCACACCGAGCGGATCCTGGCTCGGGCTTCGGCGCTGGCGCCCCTGGCGCGGCCCGCCGGCATGCACCACGAGCGGCTGAACGGGACCGGCTACCACCGCGGTGCCAACGCCTCGGAGCAGGACCGGCTCTCACGCCTACTGGCGGCGGCCGACGTCTACCAGGCGCTTAACGAGGCGCGGCCCCACCGGCCGGCCTTCAGCCCGGACGCGGCCGCCCGGCAGCTGGAGTCGGAGTCGCTCGATCGCGAGGCCGTGGCGGCGGTCCTTGCGGCTGCCGGCCACCGCCGTCGGGCGCGGCGCGTCTGGCCCGCTGGTCTGTCAGACCGAGAGGTCGAGGTGCTGCGCCTGCTGGCGCGAGGCATGACCATGAAGGCGATCTCCGAGAGGCTTTTCATCTCGGTCTCGACCGTGCACACGCACGTGGCTCATCTCTACGAGAAGAGCGGTGTCGCGACGCGGGCCGGCGCGGCGGTCTTCGCAATGGAGAACGACCTCTTGCAGCAGTAGAAATCGACAGTTCTGTCGATTGGCGGCCGCTCCCGGCCGGCCTAGGCTCTGGATGTCCCAGGTCAGATCTTCAGGAGGCTCACCCATGATCTCGACGCAGCTCTGGCAGCTCGGCGCGCGCGAGCTGGCCGATGGCATCCGCAAGCGCAGCTTCTCCAGCGTGGAGGCCGTCCAGGCTCACCTCGACCGAATCGACCGCGTGAATCATTCGCTCAACGCGATCACCCGCGTTCTCCGGGAGGAGGCGCTGTCAGCCGCCGCCCAGGTCGACGGTGGCCTTGCCCGCGGCGACGCGGCGGGTCCGCTCGCGGGTGTGCCGTTCACCGTCAAGGAAAACATCGACCTGGCCGGCACTGCCACCACGTGGGGCGTCGCAGCGCTGGCGGGTGCCGAGGCTCCCATAGACGCGCCCCAGGTGGCCAACCTGCGCCAGGCCGGCGCGATCGCGATCGGCCGCTCCAACATGCCGGACTTTGCCTTGCGCTGGCACACTGACAACGGCCTCCACGGCGCCACGCTCAACCCCTACGATCGCTCGCTGACCCCTGGCGGATCCAGCGGAGGTGAGGCGGTCGCGCTGGCCACCGGCATGACGCCGCTGGGCCTCGGCAACGACCTCGGTGGCTCGCTGCGATGGCCGGCCCAGTGCTGCGGCATCGCCTCCATCCGCCCGACCCTCGGGCGTGTGCCCAGTGCCACCGTGATCGAGCCCAGCGACCCGCCTATCGGCATCCAGCTCATGAACGCGCAGGGGCCGATGGCACGCAGGGTCGAGGACCTGCGGCTGGCGCTGGAGCTGATGTGCCGGCCGAGCGACCGCGATCCCTGGTACGTGCCCGCTCCCCTCGGAAGCGGGGACAATGGGCAGCTCCGCGTGGCGGTGGTGCGCGATCCAGCCGGGGGTGGCGTGGAGCCTTCGGTCGCCGAAGCCGTGGACATCGCTGCCCGGGCTCTGCGCAAGGCCGGTCACCTGGTGGCCGACGCCGAGCCGCCAGGGGTACAGGAGGCGGCCCAGGGCTGGGCCACCCTGATCGCCGCCGACGTTGAGCGGATGACGCCGCTGCTCGAGCAGCTGAACTGCCCTGATGCAAACAGGTTCCTCGAGATAGCCCGGCAGGCGATACCCGCGCCAGGCCCGGAGGCCTACGCGCTGGCCTTCGCCGGCAGACACGGTCTGCTGCGAGCCTGGGCCGAGTTCTTCAGGTCGTACGACGTGGTGCTGGCCCCGATCGCGACCATGCCGGCCTTCCCGGTGGGGGCGGACCTGGACCCGGCCGGTGCAGGCGTCTTCGTGACGGCGCTGCGGATGGTGGTGGCGGTCAACTACCTGGGCCTGCCGGCGGCTGCGGTGCCCCTGGGGGACAGCCCGGCGCCGCAAGCTGTGCAGCTGATCGGGCCTCGGTACCGCGAGGACCTCTGTCTGGACGCGGCCCAGGCGGTTGAAGACGTGTTGGGGGTGCGGGCGCCGATAGATCCCAGGTAGCCGAGGGCCAAGGGTGTCGGAAAGGCGTTGAGACCGGCGAACGCTCTCCCTTTCCGGCACCCGCCCTCACCGTGCAGGCGAGCAATCCCCTTCCGCTAACCTCACTGGGAGTGAGCACCGCTCCGGCGATCCACGCCCACGGCCTGGTCAAGCGTTTCGGCTCGACGCTCGCGCTCGACGGCCTCGACCTGGACGTCGAGGAGGGCACCCTGCTCGCCCTGCTCGGGCCCAACGGGGCCGGCAAGACGACCGCTGTGCGCATCTTCACGACGCTGCTGAAGCCGGACGAGGGACATGCTTCGGTGGCCGGATTCGACGTCGTCAAGGAGGCCGAACGGCTCAAGTCCAGCATCGGCCTGGCCGGCCAGGAGGCGGCCATCGACGAGTACCTGACCGGCCGAGAGAACCTCGAGATGATGGGCCGCCTCTATCACCTGTCAGGCCGCGACGCCCGGCGCCGCGCCGCCGAGCTCCTGGAGCAGTTCGACCTGGTCGCCGCCGCCGACCGCGTGGCCAAGACCTATTCGGGCGGCATGCGGCGCCGGCTGGACCTTGGAGCGTCGCTGATCGTGCTGCCACCGGTCCTGTTCCTGGACGAGCCGACGACCGGCCTCGACCCCCGCAGCCGGCGCCAGATGTGGGACGTGATCGCGCTGCTCGTCACCGAAGGGACGACGGTGCTGCTCACGACCCAGTACCTGGAAGAGGCGGACGAGCTCGCGCACCGCATTGCCGTCGTCGACGCCGGGCGCGTGATCGCCGAAGGAACGGCGGACGAGCTGAAGACCCGGATAGGTGGTGACCGCATCGAGGTGGCCGTGGCCAGGGACGCCGACCTGGTTCGGGCCGAAGAGATCGTTCGCCGCCATGTCGGCGGCCAGGCCACCTTCGATCCCACTCAGCGGCGCTTTTCGGGAGGCTCCCGCGACGGCGCCGGCGAGCTGAGCGCGCTCGTTCGTGACCTCGACGCAGCGTCGGTCGGGATCGAGGATCTCCAGTTGCGGCGGCCGAGCCTGGATGACGTGTTCCTCACGCTCACCGGCCGCCAGGCAGAAGACGTTAGCGATGAGAAGCCACGCAAGCGCAGATGGAGGCGTTCCTGATGGGCACGGCGCCGACCGGTGTTAGGGCGGCCGCCGCCCGCTACCGGCCCGTGCAGAGGCGAAGCCGGTTCGCATGGGCGTTGCTCGACGCGATGGTGCTTGCCAGGCGAAGCCTCCTGCAGACGGTCCGCATCCCGTCGCTCATCGTTTTCGTGGCGATCCAGCCGATCATGTTCGTGCTGCTCTTCCGCTATGTCTTCGGCGGGGCGATCAGGGTTCCCGGCGGCCAGTACGTGAATTACCTGATGCCTGGCATCTTCGTGCAGACAGTGGCGTTCGGCGGCATCACCACCGGGATCGGACTGGCCGAGGACATGCAGAAAGGCATCGTCGACCGCTTCCGGACGCTGCCGATGTCGTCCTCGGCCGTTCTCACCGGCCGCACCATCGCAGACCTCGGCCGCAACCTGTTCACGGTGATCATCATGCTGATCGTCGGGTTCGCGGTCGGCTTCCGGATCCAGGGCAGCGTGCTCTCCTTCCTGTCCGGGATGCTGCTTCTGATGGGCTTCAGTTTCGCCTTCTCCTGGATCGCAGCCCTGATCGGGATCTCGGTCGGCAGCGTGGAAGCGGCGCAGTCGGGCGGGTTCATCTGGCTGTTCCCTCTGACCTTCGCCTCGAGCGTGTTCGTGCCGGTTTCGACGATGCCGGTGTGGCTGCAGGGGTTCGCCGAGCACAACCCGGTTTCGGTGGTCGCGAACGCGATGCGCGGGCTGTTCAATGTCGACCCCAGCCTGACCGCTGCCGACACCCGATCCGCCGTCATCCAGTCGGTAGCCTGGATTGCAGCCATCCTGCTCGTCTTCGTTCCGCTCTCGATAGCGCGCTACAGGCGGACGACCCGCGGCTAAAGAAGATTCCCTCCCCAAGGGGAGGGACAGGGAAGAGGCGTGCTCCGCGGGCGAGTGCCGCACCTTAGCCGCCGCACAGCGATCCGGTTAGCTGCTTGTCGGGCGATGGGCGCGAGAACACCTTCTGCATGAGCTGCATCTTGGAGAAAGCCCTTGACGTGGATCTTCCCGGTCAACATCGCGAGCATCGGGTTCTGCATCCGGCGGATCATGACCGTGTTGAAGACGACCGGGTCGAGCCGGAAGGTCAAACTGGCGTCGTCCGCCGGCCGCGGAACCAGGCGCCCCTTTCCGTTCTCGACTCGGACCGCATAGGGGCCGCCGGCCGGCCCGGTGTAGATCAGACTCCGGCAATTGCAGCATCGCGGCCAGCCGGAGAGCCGCCCCGGTGATCCGGAAGGTAGTGTCAAGCGGCATCCCGGTCGCGAAATCGGCAGAGCTGCCGAAGAGGGCGGCCACCTCGGCCAGCCGTCCCCGGACGGAAGGCTTCCTGCTTGCTTCCGCCACCTGCCGAGTATCCACGACCCGGTAGGCCGATACGGGTTTGAATGCATGAGGCGGAGCGGCTGCCGGCCGCCGGATCGGAGTCGGGGGATGACTGCTTGACGGCCTATGACTCACAATCGATTGCGGTGCCGGGCGATGAGAATGGGCAATGCAGCAGCCCGGTGGCCCGGCAGTGGACAGTACGAGGAAAGCCAATCGACCTTATTTACTTGTTTCTGGTCCTGGTCGGGGTAGCCAGCCTCTTCGCTGGCTTCGCTTCGATCCTTTACGCCCTGGTAGGTGACGGAAAGGGCGCCGAGGATGGCTGCATTGTGGGAGGTGTAGGGTTCCTGGGCGCCATCGGCGGAATCCTGCTAATACGCTGGCTGGGCATCCCCGCAGCGATTACGGTGGTTCTCGTCCCTGCCCTCGTTGGGCTGTTCCTTGTTCTTCACAGACGATCACGACGAAACGGTGGATGAAGCCGAAGTAGCAATCCGTCGCTGTGAATCAAGCTCAGGCGATGATCGCGACCGCCCGCAGCATCACGAGTCCGAGGGTTGGGTCACCCTCGAATTGAAGGTAGCGGAGCGGACGGGCCGGGTGCTTCGCAGCGAGTGTCATCTGGTCGCGACATCGTCGGGCGTCGAAGGTCGGTCTCTCCTCCCCGATCTGTGTCCGGATCCTCGGCAGCTGGCCTACCCCGGAGGCTAGGTGAATCGCTGGACGAAGGCGAGCGCCTTGTCGGCGACCTCACGCCACCCGTTGTCGATTACGAGGGCGTGCCCGCGGTTGGGCATCTCGGTGATCTCGGTCACGCCCTCGTTGCGCTTCTGCCTTTTGTAGGACGCGTTCGCGATGGACCAGGGGACCGTGTGGTCCTTCTCGCCGGAGATGATCAGCAACGGTCCGCGGTCCGGGTTCTTGCTGTCGACCTTGGCCTCGGTCCAGGGGTTGAGGTTGGCGCTAGCCGCCTGGAAGAGAGGCACCCCGGACGCCGGCACCGCGAAGGTGTCGTACAGCTCCTTGGCCTCGTCCTCGCTGACGGCGTTGGCGAAAGCGAAGCGGAACTGCTCATAGGTAAGGGGAATGGCGCGGTTGCGGTTGGCCGGGTTGCCGATCACCGGCGAGGCAGACTTCAGCGCCGAGAAGGGCAGCGGCAGCACGCCGCGGAAGGGCGCAGGGTCGATGGCCACCGATGCGGCAGAGAGTCCGCGTCCGGCGAGCATCTGCGTGAGGAGCCCTCCGAATGAGTGTCCGATCACGGCCGGCTTCTTCTTGAGCTCCCCGATCACGTCGGCGAAGTGGTCCGCCACCTGTCGAATGGTCTTGTGGGCGAAAACCTCGGGGTGGGCCTTCGCCTCCTCCACCGTCTCGGGATCGTCCGGCCAACCAGGCGTCAATGCCCTATAGCCGGCCTCCTCGAACAGGGCTGCCCAGCGGTCCCAGCTGCTGGGCAGCAGCCAGAGCCCATGGATGAACACGACAGGAGTGCGGTCGGTGGCATTTGCCTCATCGATCTGCTCGGCAGTGGTGGAGACGGACATGGTTCCCTCCATGATCAAGACCGCGGCCGGGCTGATCCTTGCCCGTGACGTCGACAACCGGACGGCTTGGTGGCGTGAGCGTGAAGGAGGCCTGCAGGAAGTATGGTTGAGTCCGAGCGCAGGGGTTTCGCCCCCCAAACGCCCCCAAGTTTGGACCTTCGGCGAATTGGAGCAACGGGGGGAATCGTCCTCGGAATGATCCCCTCCCCCCACAAGGGAAGGGAAACCTCTACCTGGGGCGGCAGACTTAGAAGCCGATCGGGTCCTCGAGCAGGATCACGGTGACGCGCCCGGGCCGCTCCCACTGGAGAATCAGGATCTTCGAGATCAGGCTGCCGGGACGCCCGAGGGACTTCATGCGCGCGTCCTCCAGCGG
>CATPBP010000019.1 GCA_955652675.1 Candidatus Dormiibacterota bacterium | reverse complement strand
GCTCGGTCGTCGCCGCCGCACTCTCCGAGGGCGAGGCCGAGGCCGCTGGTGACTCAGAGGCCGACGGAGAGGCCGAGGCGGACGGTTTCGTCTCCAGGCTCAGGACCTTCTGCTCGACGCACGGTGTTCCAGAGGTGGACACGGTGCTCAAGAGCAATGTGTTGACAGTGATCCCGGTGCCGGTGACCAGAGTCGTGGTGAGCGCAGGTGTCACATCTGAGCTGGCCGCGGCCGACCCGCTGCCCTTCTGAGCGCTATCTTCCTTCAGTTGGTAAAGGAAATTGACGCCAGATGTGTTCGGGTTGTGGACGGGCCACGTCACCTTCCCGGCCGATTGAGAAGGCGTGCCCGTGGTGAGGGGTGTGAGGATCTTGAAGCTCGCCTTGACGGTGCTGTCCACAGCGAGCTCCACCGTCCCGCTACCCGGGCTGAGCACGCTTTGAGCGAGTTTGAGGATGACCTGGGTCGTGCTGGAGCTGGCCGTGTTGAAGGTATATGCCTTCGTCAGGTCGGCATGGCCAGCCTGTTTGAAGATCAGATCACCCGACGGGTGATTCCTGAACGAGTTGTCAGTGTCGTGTGCGGTCACGTACACGTACGTGCAGTCCAGGGGTGCCGTTATCGTGGCCCCCCACGCCAGCGCGTTGGAGGCCCCCAATGCCGTCAGCATCAGTGCCGCGGCCAGGACCGAGATTGCCTTGATCTTAGTCAAACCCTCCTCAACTCCTTAGTCCCTATGGACCCCGTGACGCTCCGGGGCCGCAAACGGATGCCGTGGTCTGAGAGCCCCCCTTCTCTCTTTCCAGACTCCGCTGGGATCGGGCGCTAGGCATGCGTCACGATCAGACCACTGCGAGGACACACCCGGCCGGCGCGCGGCGCCTGCCGACACAACGAGTTGGAAGCTCGCCCCCCGTCGAGCTTGGTACTACCCCTCCTACAAACACTGACGCTTCGCACTGCAGGACCAAAGGCCCTGGGTTCAGGAACGCGGCTAGGGCTTACCGGGTTACGAAAGAACTCGGCGAGAGGAGCCTATCTCAGGTAAAGGGCCCAATGGAGTGTGACTTTAGTCCCAGAGGGGGCGGCAATCACCCACTCTCAGGCCATCCGCCGCGCCCGCACCACCAGCCGGTGGTCATAGCCGGCGGCCCGACTGTAGTCGCCCGCGCAGGTGATGAGAGTGATCTGATCGCCCCCGCTCTGAGCCAGAACCGACTGCATCGGGATGGTGGAGAGTGTGTAGTCGGAGGTCTGTGTGACCTGGTATCTCAGCTGCTTCTGGTCTGCGCCGACCACCTCGATGGCGTCGCCACGGGTCAGCTCCGCCAGCCGCCAGAAGACGGCAGGCCCGACGCCCGCGAAATCCTTGTGACCGGCGAAGACGGCGTTGCCGCCCGAGCCCGGCTTGGCTGTGAAGGGATACCAGGCGACGTCGAAGGCTCGGTCGGGAGCCTCCATCTGGTTGTGGGTGTCGATGCCTTTGTTCTCGATCGGCGCCGTCACGCCGAGGCGAGGGATGAGCAGCCGGGCCGGCTGAACGGCCGCTGCCTGCGGGGCCGGGGAGGTCTGGCTCGGGCCGGCCGAGGGACCCAGGGAGGGCTGGGCAGAGGGTTGGCCGGGGGCGGCAGCCGCATGCGATGGTCGGGGCGCTGCCTTCCCGATTGGGGTGCGGCCGACCAGAAGCCAGCCTGAAACCGCCAGGATGGCAACGACCGCGATCACGATCGGCGCCAGGACTGCCTTGCGCCCTCGTACCAGGCTCGACATTCTCCCTCTCAGCTCAAGAAAAGATAACGCCCCGCTCGACGGGGCGGTTTCGTCCACCAACTACCCTAGTTGACGGCCATGGATGATCTATTCGGTGGTGTCGCCGGACACGCCAGCGTGCTGCGGCTGCTGGACAGCCAGCTGCGATCGCAGCGGCTCGCGCACGCCTACCTCTTGGTCGGGGAGCCGGCGGTCGGCAAGACGACTGTGGCTCGGGCGCTTGCCCAGGCCCTGCTGCCGGAGGCTCCGCTCGACCGGCATCCCGACTACTGGGAGGACGACCGCCGCGACAGCCTCAAGATCGACGAGGTCCGCCTCCTTCCCGATCGCCAGCCCGACCATCACCAGCAGTCGCTCCAGGCCTTCCTCTCCCTCAAGCCCGGCATCGCCTCCCACCGGGTGGCGCTGATCAGCAACGTGGGCAGGCTGGCGGACCCCATCCAGGGCATCCTGCTGAAGACGCTGGAGGAGCCGCATCCCGGCCGGGTGATCATCCTCACGACCCCCAGCGTCTCGCCCTTCGTGGTTCTGCCAACGGTCGTCTCGCGCTGCCAGCGGATCAGCTTCCATGCGGTGCAGCTCTCGGAGGTGGCGGCCCTGCTTCGCCTCCGGGGAGAGAGCGAGGAGCGCGCGAACCTGCTCGCCGCCCTGTCGCGCGGCCGGCCGGGCTGGGCTCTTCGGGCGGCAGGCGACGCCTCCGTCATCCAGCGGCACGAGCAGTGGGCGGAGCGGCTCGAGCAGGTCTTCGGCGCGCCCGCAGACGCCGCCCTCAAGCTGGCCGCGGAGCTGGACGCCGAGAACTTCAGCTGGCGCAGCTCCGACCGCAGCAGCGAGGACCCCCTGCTCTTCGCCCTCGGCAGCTGGCAGCTCGAGCTGCGCCGCCGGATGCTCGACGAGACGCCGGGACGCATGGGGAACTGGGCCAGGCTGCTCGAGCTGTCCTACGACACCCTCGGCTACCACGAGCAGAACGTCAGCCCGCGCCTGGCGCTCGAGTGCTTTCTGCTCGAGGCCCGCCGCGCCGGCGGTGCTCGGGCGGTGGGCGTCTGATGCCGGCGAGCTTTCTGCGCCCGGCACTGCGCGGCTTCCAGCCCTATGTCGCCGGCCAGCAGCCTCCGGACGAAGATGGCTGGGTCAAGCTGAACACCAACGAGTCGCCCTGGCCGCCGTCGGAGCGCGTTCTGACGGCCATCCGGGAGGCGGTCGATGAGAGGCTTCGTCTTTACCCCCACCCGCTGGGCCTGGTGGCGCGCGAGGCGATCGCCAGCTACCACGGGCTTCGCCCCGAGCAGGTGGTGGTTGGCAATGGCGCCGACGACCTGATCGAGCTCTGCTTCCGCGCCTTTGCCGGAGCCGGCGACCGGGTCGCTTTCCCCTATCCCACCTATCCGCTGCTGGAGCCGCTCTGCGCCATCCACCAGGCAATCCCGGCCCGACACGCCCTCGACGCGGAGTGGGAGCCGCCAGAGGGCTTCGGCGCCGACCCGGCGCCACTCAAGTTCCTGGTCAACCCCAACTCGCCCACCGGGACCTGGCTAGATCGCGAGGCTGTGGCCGGCCTGGTCGAGGCCTCCCCGGGCGTGGTCGTACTGGATGAGGCCTACGTGGATTTCGCCCCCGAGGATCGCCTCGAGATGATTCGCGCGCGCGTCCCCAACCTGCTCGTGCTGCGCACCTTCTCCAAGTCCTATGCGCTGGCCGGGATGCGCATCGGCTATGCCCTCGGCGACCCGGGCCTGGTCGAGGCCCTGGACGCCGTGAAGGACGTGTACAACCTCGACCGGCTGGCGATCGCGGCGGCGGCCGCCGCCATCCAGGACCGCGACCACCACGACCGGCTGGTCGGTTACGTGGTCCAGGAGAGGGCCTGGCTCGCCGACCGGCTGCGGGAGGTGGGCTTCGAGGTCGCGCCATCCGCGACCAACTTCCTCTTCGCGCGTCCTCCCGCCCGGCACCCCGCGGCGACTTTGCACGCCGCCCTCCGCGAGCGGCGGATCCTGGTGCGCCATTACGATCGAGAGCCGATCGCGGGATGGTTCCGCGTCTCGGTCGGCACCCGCGAGCAGCACCAGACGCTGCTTCAGGCTCTCAAGGAGGTGATGGCATGACGGTCAAGACGCATGAGCCGACTCGGGAGGAGGCGTGGGCTCTGGTCACCGGGATGACGCAGAGCGAGACGCTGCGCAGGCACATGCGGAGCGTCGAGGCCGCGATGCGTGCATACGCGCGACGCTTCGGCGAGGACGAGGAGCGGTGGGCAGTGCTCGGCCTGATCCACGACTGGGACTACGAGTCCGGCCCCACCCCCGCGCAGCATCCCCAGCGCGGCATCGAGATGCTGCGGGAGCGGGGCTGGCCGGATGACGTCCTCGAGGACATTGCCTCCCATGCCGAGTACCTGGACGTACCCAGAGACCGGCCGATCCGCAAGGCGCTCTATGCCGTGGACGAGATGTGCGGCTTCATCATCGCCTGCGCCCTGGTGAAGCCGGACCGATCGCTCTCCGCGGTCGACGCGCGGACGGTGCGCAAGAAGATGAAGGACAAGGCCTTCGCGCGGGCCGTGCACCGCGAGCAGCTGGTGGCCGGCGCCGAGGACCTCGGCGTGCCGTTCGAGGAGCACGTCGAGGTCGTTCGTGACGCGCTGGTGCCGATCGCCGGTGAGCTTGGGCTGAACCCGTGAGCGCAGAAGGACGGCCACGCGTGCTTCTCATGCACAAGATCCTTGACCCGGGCCCGGCGCTCCTGGCCGAGGTCGTCGAGCTGGTCTCCTATCCCGAGGGCCAGCCTCTCGAGGAGTCCAGCCTCCGGCGTGCGGCGGAGGGCTACCAGGGCATCCTCAGCCAGGTCATGGACCCGATCGGCGAGGAGGTGCTCTCGCTGCCCGGGCTCAAGATCGTGTCCAATGTCGCCGTCGGCTTCGACAACATCGACCTGGAGGCGGCGACCCGGCACGGCGTGATGGTGACCAACACGCCCGGCGTGCTCACCGACACCACTGCCGACTTCGCCTTCGCCCTGCTCATGGCGGCCGGCAGGCGTGTCGCCGAGGGAGACCGCGAGCTGCGGCGAGGCGAGTTCCATGGCTGGGGGATCGACACGCTGCTTGGCCAGGACCTTCACGGCGCCACCCTGGGCCTGATCGGGGTGGGGCGGATCGGGGGCGCCGTGGCGCGCCGGGCGAAGGGGTTCGACATGCAAATCCTCTACACGGACGCCGTTTCGCTGCCCCCGGAGGTTGAACAGGAGCTGGGGGCCAGGCGGGTGGAGCTGCCCGAGCTCCTGCGGGAGGCGGACTTCGTAAGCCTCCACGTGCCTCTCACCGACGAGACGCGGCATCTCATCAGCACCGAGGAACTGGGGCAGATGAAGCGCACCGCCGTGCTGGTCAACACCTCGCGCGGACCGGTGGTCGACGAGGCGGCGCTGGCGGCCGCGCTCGCCGAGGGCCAGATCTTCGCGGCCGGCCTGGACGTCTTCGAGCGGGAGCCGGAGGTCCATCCGGCGCTGCTCGGCCTGGAGAACGTGGTCCTCACCCCGCATATAGCCAGCGGCTCCGTCCGTACCCGCTCCGAGATGTGCGCGATCGCGGCCCGCAACCTGATCGCCGGTCTTCGCGGCGAGCGACCGCCCAACCTCCTGAACCAAGAGGTCCTGGACAAGTGAGCCCGGGCTACCGGCTGCTGGCGGCCGACCTCGACGGCACTCTCATCAGCCTCGACCTGCATCTGGATCCCCGCGACGTGGAGGCGGTGGAAAGAGCCCAGGCCGCCGGAATCAACGTGGTGGCGGTCACTGGCCGGCCCTTCCCGGGCGCCCTGCCCTGGGTCCGGAAGTTGGGGCTGACTCAGCCCATCGTCTGCTACCAGGGTGCGCAGATCCGGGAGCTTGACGGCGCTATGTTCCTGGACCACGGCGTGCACCACGAAGTGGCCATGGAGGTGGTGCGCTTCTGCCGCGAGCGGGATCTCCACGTGCAGGCCTACAAGAACGACGAGCTGATCGTGGAACGCGATCGACCGGAGGCGCGGGAGTACGCAAACCACGCGGGAATGGAGATCCACGTGGTGCCCGACCTTGATACGGCGATGAGCGAGACGACTCCCAAGCTGGTGATCGTGGCGCCCCAGGAAACTGTCGAGGTTCTGCTACCGGAGATCCGGGAACGCTGGGCCGGCCGGCTCTACGCGGCCACTTCGATGCCGCGGTATCTCGAGATGACCGCGCCCAACGCCGACAAGCGACAGGCGCTGGAGGTCCTCTGCGAACGGCTCGGCGTCGGCCATGAGGAGAGCGTGGCGGTCGGAGACGGCCGCAACGACCTGCCGATGATCGAGTGGGCCGGTCTCGGCTACGCGGTCGAGGGCGCGCCCCCCGAGGTCATCGCCGCAGCCCACGGCCGCACCATCGGCAAACCCGGCACCGCCGGCTTCGCCGCCCTGGTAGACGAACTCCTAAAGGAGACTCCCTCCTCCGGGGGAGAAGGCTGAGGGCCTAACGGATCGTTCGGTGGTGGGTCTGGTGGGAGAGGGAGAGGTTACTGCGCTCGAGGCGGCGGCCGACGGCGGCCAGGCTGACCGCCAGGGCGCAGAGAGTCAGCACGGTGTCGACCCGGAAGGCGGTCTGGATGCCCGCGGCCAGGGAGCTGCCGGCCAGGACGATGGCGGTGTTCACCCCCAGCCCGATGGAGCCGCCGGCGATCTGGAACATGTACACGATCCCGCCGGCCAGGGAGGTGCGTGAGGGATCGAGCGCTGTGACCGCCGCCGTGGTCACGGCGGCGTAGAAGAGTCCAATGCCGACGCCGAGCACCAGCATCCCCGGCACCAGCAGCAGGTAGCTGGAGCCCCGGTCGGCGATGGAGAGGACGAATATCCCGGCGGCTATGGCGGCGGCCCCGCAGGAGACCACCACTTTTGCGTGAAATCGCTCGTAGAGGGGGCCGGAGGCGAAGGAGACGGCGGCGAAGGTGGCCATCATGGGCAGCAGCCCGGCCCCCGACTGGAGCGCCGAGTAGCCGAGGACGCGGGTCATGAGCTGGGGAAGGTAGAGGAGCGCCGCGAAGAAGACGGCCGAGGTCAGCAGCACGGCCAGGCAGGCGGCGGCGAAAGGCCGGTTGGAGATCACGTCGCTGGGGATGAGGGCGGCGGCCCCGCTCCCTCCCTCGATCAGCGCGAACGCCACAAGCAGGATCCCGGAGCCGGCGAACAGGGCCAGCACCCGGACGTCCGCCCAACCCCAGTCGGAGGCCTGGTCGAGGGCGAGCAGTAGAAGCACCAGCCCGATCGAGAGAGTGGCCATCCCGGGGTAGTCGAGCCGTGCGCGCTCACTCGGTGCCTCGGTCTGCTTGATCGCCACCCAGGTCACCGCCACGGCGCCGGCCGCAATGGGGACGTTGATCAGGAATATCCAGCGCCAGCTCAGTAGGTCCGTCAGCAGGCCGCCGACGAGCGGACCAACGGCGTTGCCGAAGCCGGCGGCGCCGAGGATCAGGCCGCCGGCCAGCCCCGCCCGCGACGGCGGCAGAGCGGAGTAGGTCATGCCCAGGATGGCCGGCCACATGAGGGCGCCGCCGATGCCCATCAGGGCGCGGAAGGCGATCAGCCAGAGGTCGCTGGGCGCCACTCCGGAAAGGAACGAGAAGAGGGCGAAGATGGCCGTACCGACGAAGAACATCCGCTTTCGTCCGAACATGTCGGCGAGGCGGCCGCCGGAGACGATGAGCACGCCGAAGACGAGAGCGTAGGCGTTCACGGTCCACTGGACTGTGCCGAGCTCTGAGTGAAAGTCCTTTTCGATCGCCGGCAGCGCCACGCTGAGAGCCGTGAAATCGTTGGCGATCACTATCACCGCGACACCCATCGCGACGATCGCGAGCACCGTCTTCCGGTCCAGGGGCTCTCGGGGCCGAGGATAACCGGGCGGGTCGTCGGTCAGCCTCTGACTCACCGCAGGGACTCTAGCGCCGGCTTTTCCGGCGCCTCTGCTTTGAACTCGCGCCGCAGAGCCGAGGCCGAGCGGTCGATCTCCGTGCGTCCCGACCCCTGCATCAGTGCGATGCTGCGCTGAGTGGGACGGCTGGGGGTTCGGGGCGGTCTTCTCCTCGCCTTGCTGCTGCTGGCGGCGGCCTGTGGGGGCCAGTCGGGCGACTCGGGGCGCGCCGCGCCCCACCGCAGCGTGGCTCCATCCGCCTCCGGGGCGGCCACCGCCTCCAGTCCATCTCCGGACGTCCACCCGCCTGCCCTCGCTGCTCCCGCCTCCTCGTTCGGACCATATTCCACCGCGGCAGCTGCCGAGCGCTACGTGAGCGCCAATGGCCTGGCCGCGCAGGCACCCGAGGCCACCTGGCGACCCGCGGCCGTGCTTCACGTCATCCACGCCAGCTCGACCAGCGGGGCTGATTCGCCTGGCGACTGGTACTTCTTCTTCGTCGGCGGCAAGGCCGTCGGGCAGCGATATTTCTCCAGGGCTTCCTCCGCCGACGCTGTCGACGACGTCACCTTCGCCGTGAGCTACCTGGTCTTCCGCCAGGGTGACCCTCACTGCTGTCCGTCGGGAGGTTCGTCGACCGTCAGGTTTCGCTGGGAGGGGAACCAGTTGACCGCTCTCGACCCCATGCCGGGCCCGATCCAGACCTGATGGGGCCACTGTGCGGCGACCGCTGAGTTACCCTGGCGCCCAGCGACGGCTTGGCGGGCGTAGGGGATGCCGCGCGGCCCCCGAAAGCCATGGTTGAGGGAGGGACGTGATGCGACGTGCGGGAACCAGGATCCCCGGCAGGCTGCTGGCTGCCGCGGCGGCGGCGGGCCTGCTGGTGGCAGGACGGGCGCAGGCCGCCTTCGCGGAACTACCCTCCCCCCCCGCACTGAGCACGGCGTCGACGCAGCCCAGCGTGGCGCCTTCGCCGGCTGCCGCCAGCGGCCCCCTGATCACCGGAATCGAGGGCTCTACCGCCCTCTGGTTCCTGCTCAGCCTGGTCCTGATCGTTATCGCCGCCTGGATGCTGCCGCTGCTTATCGACCTGCTCTCGGCCTACGGCGCTCAGAGGAAGACGCGGGCCCAGCTCCAGGCGCTCATCGACGCAGTCGCCGGGACCCCTCGCGACGGTTTCCACGGACCCGGCCCCGCCGGTCCCAGGCCTGTCTCAGCGGGCCCCCAAGCGGCGGGGGGAGCGGGCCAGCCGCTCGCGGGAGGCGGTCCCGGTATGTCTCTCATCCCCGAGGGCGAGCTGATGGACCTGCTCTCTGCGCTCTCCCAGCCTCCCTCCGGCACGCCGGGCCTGGCGCGGGTGCTGATGGCATTCGCCATCGTTTCGGTGATCGCGGTGCTGTCCGTGGCCCTGGTCTTCTCGGGAGCTCCGGATGCCGCGGAGCTCCGTAAGACCATCGTCGTGGGCCTGATCGGCGTCCTCGCGACCATCGTCGGCTTCTACTTCGGATCGCGGACGGCCAGCGAGGCGCAGGCGAAGGGACCAGCCGGGCCGCAGCCTCCACCGCCAGGCTCCGGCGCCGCACCCCAGGGTGGTGGCGTCCCCCCGCAGCCGGGCGTCCCCTCGCAGCCAGGCGGCCCTCCGCAGCCAGGCGGCCCTCCGCAGCCAGGCGGCCCTCCGCAGCCGGCCGGGGGCGCCGGCCATGCGCCCGGCGACGTAGCTCCCCCCACTCCTCCGGGGATGGTCAGGCCCGGCCAATAGAGAGAGCCCCTGCCGCTTCCAAGGGGCGCAACTACCTCAGCTGGGCTGGGTTTGGGCGGCCGTCGGTCCCTGTAGGGACCTCTCCAGACGACAAAAAGGAGGGCCTGGCACGGCCCTCCGGCGCCATCGCCGATACGGCGGATGAGCTTCGCTCAAAGGCGCAAGGTTTACATTACGCGGATCGCGCCGCTTTGTCTGTCGAGCGTTAGACGGGCGGTGCAACCTCCAGCACTCGCTCAGCTCCGCGCGTCTTGCTGTTCAAGAATCAGCCGGCTCAGTACACGGTGCCCTTTGACGATGCGCTGCTCACCTACGAGTTGGGCCTTGAGTCTCACCAGATAGTCCTGCTGCGCATGATCTGGGACTGGCCGCGAGACGACTGACGACCCTCCCAGATCTCCGTAGGTATCGGCAAGAACAATAGATCTACTCGTCACGGCTGATGGTCGGATCCTTCCAACTCTGTGGGAATTCGATCTTGGCTTTGACGCCTTTCTCGTCCAGCAGGTACAGGAGCTCATTTCCGTTGACCAGCTGGAGCGGCTTGTTTCACAAAACTGATAAGAGGCAGCCGTGTATTTGCCAGTCGAGACCAATATGCCCTTACTGGCTCGCTCATTGGTGACCGCTCCGTAGAGATCTCGCGTTCCAACTGGCGGTCGCGCCCCCGTCGTCGTGTTCAAGTTCGACCAGGACGGCGCCTCAGGCTGAACGCCGCCGTCGGGGACTACCGGAGGCGCCGGCGCGCCACCGCCAGGCTTGAGAGAGCCAGCAGTCCCGCGACGCCGGCCAGCAGCACCGGAGTCAGTCCCACATGCAGGGCGAGGAGCAAGAGCAAGACCTCGAAAGTCAGCAGCAGCACAAGCACCATCGCCGCGGCGAGGTAGGTGGGCCGCCGGGAGCGCCGCCGAGCCGCGCGCGCCTCGGCGCGGTAGAAGCTCCGCACCTGGGCAGGCAGACGCCGCCAGAGCACCAGGCGTAGGGCGATCCCCACTCCGGCGAGTACCACGAGGACCAGGAGGCTCATGGCGATGGTTAGCTGGAGATCTCCGTGGCTGGACTGGGCCGCGTCCTGCGCCGCCACCACCAGGATGGCGCTCAACCCCGCCGTGATCACGGCCAGCGTCAGGCCCAGGTGGGTTCGGGTTGCCCGGAGCAGCGCCTGGCGGGCGACCTGGCTCCGGGGATCGCTCTGAACCGCCAGCTGATGGATCCCGATGGCCCGCTTGGGCCGGTGCTGCAGCTCGATGGCTCGGCCCAGGAGGCTGAGTGTGGTGGCATCGTCGGCCCTGACCCGAAGCGCCTCCCGGAAGTGCCCCTCGGCCTCCTTTGCCCGACGCCGAACGAGAGCCAGCCGGCCGAGGCTTCGGTGGGTCAGGTGGTGGTCCGGTTCCAGGCGCCGGAGGCGCTCGGTCGTCGCGGAGGCGTCGTCGGCCCGTCTCGCCGCTAGCTGGGCGTCGAACAGGCTGAGGTGGGGGAGGAAGCCGTCCGGGGCCAGCTGAACCGCCGTCTCCGCGGAGGCGAGCGCATCCCGGGTCGCGCCCTGCCTCAGATGGATGTGACTTCTCAGGCGGTGGGGCCACTCGCTTCCGGGATCGGTGGCGGCGGCAGACAGCGCCGCCTCCAGCGCGGCGGCGCCGTGGCCGAGCTGCATCAACGAGGCGGCCAGACCGCAGAGCGGGTCGGCATCATTCGGGTCTTGCGCGGCTGCCTCGCGAAAGAGCTGCGCCGCCTCCTCATGCCGGCCGAGCGCAGCCAGCCACTCGGCGCGCTGCAGCCTCCCGCTCCTTAGCTGGCTCAAGTGGGCCCTCCTCCCACGGGCACCAGGGTAGCCCGCCGGGGGACCGGAATCATCAACGGTGCCGGGGCGTTTAACTTGCGATGGCAACGCTCCTACTGGTTCACGCCCACCCCGACGACGAGGCTGTCTCCACCGGCGGCGTCATGATGCGGGCGCACCAGGCCGGCCATCGAGTCGTCCTGGTCACCGCCACCAGGGGCGAGGAGGGCGAGATCTACAACATGGACGAAGCCGCGTCGCGGCCCCGTCTGGCCGAGATCCGGACCGAGGAGCTGCGGCGGGCCACCGAGTTGCTGGGCGTCGACCGGCAGGAGTTCCTGGGCTACCGCGATTCCGGGATGGCCGGTCTGGCGACCAACCAGACTCCCGGGAGCTTCCACATGGCGCCGTTGCCCGAGGCCGCCGGACGTCTGGCAAACCTGATCCGCGAGGAGCGTCCGGAGGTGGTCGTGACCTACACCCCCGACGGCACATACGGCCACCCAGACCACATCAAGGCGCACCTGACCACGGTGGCTGCCCTGGAGCTCCTGGCCGGCGAGGGCTGGCAGCCCGAGAAGTTCTACCTGCACGCCGTCCCTCGGGGCTTGATGGAGAGGCTGGCGGAGCGCTGGAGAGAGTCGGGCCGCCCGGCGCCGGACATCCAGATCATCGGCATTCCCGACGAGGAGATCACCGCGACGGTGGACGTCAGGGACTTGGCGGAGAGGAAGCGCCAGGCCTTCGCCGCCCACCTCAGCCAGAACAACCCCGAAAGCCCGTTCGTGACCATGGGCGACCAGATATTCGAGTCGGCCTTCGGCTCCGAGACCTACGTGCTGGCCGGCGGCCGTCTGGCCGGGCGCCGAGGTGAGTCCGACCTCTTGCAAGGCGTCGGTTAGTACCCTCGTATCAGATGGAAGTCGTCAAGATCACGCCGCGTGGCTACTGCCACGGGGTCGTCGACGCATTCCGGATCGCCAAGCGCGTCCGCGAGTCGACCGGCGAGCCGGTTCGCATGCTGGGCCAGCTGGTACACAACACGCACGTGACCGCCGACCTCCAGGAGCAGGGAATCCAGCTCGTCGACCCGCCCAACCGCCTCGCCGGCCTGGAGACCATCGATGCGGGCACCGTCATCTTCACCGCCCACGGAGTCTCGCCGCAGGTCAAGCAGCGGGCTGCCGAGAAGGGCCTCACAGCGGTTGACGCCACCTGCTCCGACGTGGTCAGAACGCACGACCTGGTCAAGGAGCTCGCCGGCCGCGGCTACGACGTGATCTACGTCGGCCGTCAGGGTCATCCCGAGCCGGAAGGGGTTATGGGTGAGGCGCCCGGCAGGGTACACCTGGTGCAGACCCTGGAGGACGTCGAGCGTCTAGAGGTTGATAACGAGCGGGTGGCGGTCACCTGCCAGACCACGCTTTCCGTCTGGGACACCGAGGAGCTGATCGAGGCTGTCAAGCGCCGCTGGCCGGCCGCCGAGGTCCACAACGAGATCTGCCGCGCCACGCAGGAGCGCCAGGAGGCCGCTGTGGCTGCCGCCCGTGACGTGGACATGGTCTTGGTGGTAGGCAGCCCGCGCTCGTCCAACTCCAACCGGCTGGGCGAGGTCGTTCGCAAACTGGGCGGCAAGCCGGCCTATCTGGTCGACAGCCTCGAGGAGATCGACCCGGCTTGGTTCCGGGGGATCGGAAGGGTGGGCGTCACGAGCGGCGCCTCAACGCCAAGCCAGCTGACCCGGCGCGTGATCGAGTACGTCGAGGGCCTGGAGCCTTCCTCTCTAGGGCCGCCGGAGGCGCCGGAAGACCCGGCCTAGGCCGCCCGGCTCCTCGGGAGTCCCGCCGCCGACGCCGCCCTCGCCGCCGTCGGCGCGCTCGGAATCGTCCGGGCCGCGGAAGGGCGACAGTTCAGACCGTTCGCGGGCAGGTTCGGTGGCCCCCCCTTCGCGAGGCTCGCCGCCGTCGGTAGGTTCCCGCCGCGGCGGCTCAGGAGCCCGCCAGCCGGTTTGGGCCGGGGCCGGCTCGGGTGGCTCGGCGCGCTCCCAGCGGAACTCGGTACTCCTCTCGGGCTGCGCCGTGCCAGGTGCCGCAGCGGGCTCCTCGTGTGCCGGCGTGGGCGGGTTCTCCATTCCGGCGGTCGAGTCGGAGTCACGGCCGCCCTCGCGCCCGTTGTCGTTCCCACCGCCACTGCCGTTGGAGGACCGGCGCCGGCGCCGGCGTCTGGCCGGCGGCGCCTCGGACACGGGCGCCGGAGAGGTTGCCGCCTCCGGCTCCCGGCTTTGCTGTTCGGCGGCGATCTCGGGCGCCGGCTCCGGAGCCGATCCGCGGCGGCGGCGGCGGCGGGCGGCAGGGGCCGGAAGATCGGCGGGAGCGGGCTCGGGGATGGGCTCGCTGAGCACCACGTCGGCGGCCTCCTGACCGCCCGGCGCGCTCTTGCGGCGGCGCCGGCGGCTACGGCTCGTCCGTTCCACGACCTGCTCCCGTTTGGCAATCAGCCGCGTCATCTCCCCGCTGGCAACCAGCTCCCCGCGCTGGTTCTCGACCTCGATCTGCCAGACGGCGAGGCCCCAGTTCGGGTTCTCGACGTTGCGCTTGCGGCTGAGCCGCCAGCGCGAGCCGAGCGTGTCACCCGGCTGCACCGGCGCCAGGAACTTCCAGCTCATGCCCACCAGGCCGACCGTGGCTGGAATGGGCACGTCCATGGAGCCCAGGCCGGCGGTCATCACGGCGATCAGGCCGCCGGGCGCCACGAGGCCGCCGAACTGGCTGGAGCGTGCATGCTCCAGGTCCGCGTACAGTGGGTTGAAGTCGCCGGAGAGCCCTACGAAGGCGGCGACGTCAGCCTCAGTGACGGTCCTGCGCCTGGTGGTCCATTCACCTCCCAGCGGCAGGTCTTCGAAATGCTGAAGTTCCAGGACGTTCTCCGTGTGCGTGTTAAGCCGTTTGCGAGTATACGGCCAGGCTCGCACGGCCGCCTACCATGGAAGTCGTGGCCCACTTCTGCATCAATTGCGGAGTTCCGCTCGAGACCAAGGTTCTCGAGGGGCGTGAGCTAGAGGCCTGCGAACGCTGCGGCTTCGTGCTCTGGCACGACCCCAAGGTGGTGACGCTGGTGGTCGTGGAGAACGAGCGCCGAGAGGTCGTGATGGGCCGCCGCGGCATCCACCCCGGCTACGGCCACTGGTGCCTGCCCGGTGGCTTTGTGAACGACGATGAGCACCCGGCCGCCGCAGCGGTGCGCGAGTGTCTCGAGGAGATCTGCGCTGAAGTGGAGATCGAGCGTCTGCTGGGCGTCTACCACATCCAGAAGAGTGACGCCGCCAGCATGGTTGGCATCGGCTATCTGGCGCGACTGCGGCCCGGGGCCGTGGTGGGTGCCGGCGAGGAGATGCTGGAGGTGGCGGCGTTTTCTCGCGATGGACTGCCCGAGCTGGCCTTCTCGAGCCACCGTCAGGCAATGAGTGACTGGCTTCGGATCTGGGAACAATTACCCACAGAAAAGACATGAATTGGTTCAAAACGTTCTTCTGGATGATCGCCCTCTCCGTCATCTTGGTCCTGGTCGGGAGCCTCTTCGGGAGGGGCGGCCTGATCATCGGTCTCGGCATCGCCCTGGTCACCAACGGGCTGGCGTACTTCACCGGCGACAAGATCGCCATCGCGGCCGCGCAGGCCAAGGAGGTGGGGCCGGCCGAGGCGCCCGAGCTGCACCGGCTGGCGGACCGGCTCGCCGCGCAGTACGGCGTGCCCAAGCCGCGGGTCTACATCAGCCCGGACCCAAACCCGAACGCGTTTGCCACCGGCCGCAACCCGCGCCACGCCTCGATCGTCGTCAACCAGGGCCTGCTGCGGATCCTGGACCCCGAGGAGGTCTACGGCGTGCTGGCTCACGAGTTCGCCCACGTCCGAAACCGGGACATCCTCATCAGCTCCGTGGTGGCGGTGATGGCGGCGGCGATCACGTTCCTCGCCCAGATGGGCTTCTTCTTCGGAGGAGGCAGCCGCGACCAGCAGGGTTCGAGTCCGCTCGGCCTGGTGGGCGGGCTGCTGCTGCTGATCCTGGGGCCGATCGCCGCGCTGCTCATACAGCTCGCGGTCTCGCGCTCGCGTGAATACGAGGCCGATCACACCGGGGCAGAGGTCAGCCACGACCCGCTGGCGCTCGCCAGCGCCCTTCGCAAGCTTCAGCGGGGCAGCGAGGTCGTGCCCTCTCCCATCGCTCAGCCGGCCTTCGCCCACCTTTACATCGTCAACCCGCTCTCGGGCCAGACGCTGGGGAGCCTCTTTTCGACCCACCCGCCGCTGGAGAAGCGCATCCAGCGGCTGGAGGAGATGGCGCGCCAGCGCTAAGCTTGGCGGCCTGGCCATGCGCCGGCTGCTCTCGCTCCTGATACTCGCCGTGATCGCCGCTCCGGCTTGCCTGCCCGGCGGCCAGAGCAGCGCCGGCAGTGCGGCGACCTCGAGCACATCGAGCCCGCCGCCGACCGCCACTCCGAGCCCGACCCCGAGCCCGGCGGCGCTCACTCTCAGCGGGCTGTTCCATCCCACGGCGCCGGTTTCCCAGGACCCCGCGCACGTCCGCACCATGATCGCGACCGGTGACGTCATCCCAGCCCGCCTGGTGAACGTGGCTGCGTCCCAGCGGCGCGACTTCCTCTTTCCCTTCCGGCCCACTGCCGACTACGTCCGGAATGCCGACCTGACCTTCGTCAACCTGGAGTCGCCGCTGCTGCCCGGGTGCCAGCCACAGTCGACGGGCATGGTCTTCTGCGGCGACGTGCGCTTTGTCGACGGGCTCAAGCTGATCGGCACCAGGGTCGTCAACCTGGCCAACAACCATGTCTACGCGGGGCCGGACACGGAGCGCACCAAGGCGCTGCTGGAGCAGAACGGCATCAAGGTGGCCACCAACATCGGAGCGCCGGTAGTGGTCGACGTCCGCGGACTCAAGTTCGCGTTCGTGGGTTGCAACGCGGTCACCGGCGGGCCACCGGTCGATCGCAAGGCCCTGCAGGCGGACATCCAGCTGGCCAAGCAGATTGCGGACGTTGTCATCGTCCAGTTCCACTGGGGCCACGAGTACGTGCGCCAGCCTGAAACCGCCCCCGGCGTCGCTCCCGACGATCCCATCGAGCTGGGTCACCTGGCGATCGACGCCGGCGCGGACATGGTGGTCGGTAACCACCCGCACTGGGTGCAGGGGCTGGAGGTCTACAAGGACCACCTGATCACCTATGCCCACGGCAACTACGTCTTCGACCAGGTCAACTGCTTCCCGAGCATCGGCAGCGACTACCGGACGTACTGCTCGGACGACACCCGGACCAGCGTCGTCGGCACCTACACCTTCTACGACAAGCGCTTGGTCGCCGCCTCCTGGAAGCCCACCTTCATCGACACCAGCCTGCAAACGCAGTGGGCCGACCCCGCCCGATCCCAACAGGTCCTGAAAACGATGGAGGACGCAAGCGTAGACCTGGCCCGAAAACAAGGCGAGCCCACCAACTAAGGGCCTGTTCCCGCCCCCTTTGCGGGGAGTGCGGGAGGCTCATAGCTCACCAGCGTTACCGCCCAGGGGACCGGCCGCGCCATGTTGCCTGGCCCTCCAGGTTGGGGGGAGGGAAGGACGCAGGGCGACGAGGCCGGCGAGCAGGAGGCCGGTGACGGCGCACGCGGTGAAGCCGACGACATAGCCGCTGTGCTGCATGACCGTGCCGAAGACGGCCGGCCCTACTCCCAACCCGACGAAGAGGACCATCCCGTAGATCCCCATCGAAACCCCTCTCGTCTCGTCGGTCGCCAGGTTGCTGAAGACGACCCCGAGGGCGACGTAGACGATCGCCAGGAGAGGCACGGAGAGCACCAGCAGCGCAGTGGTGGGCCAGAAGCCGCTCAGGTGCGGGAACACGGCCAGGGAGACTGCGAAGCCGGCGAGCGAGGCGATCACGAGCGGCCCCCGCCGGCGCATCCGGTCCACCAGCCGTCCGACCGGGATGCGGGAGAGGCCGTTGGCGACCGCCTGGAGCGCGATCATGTAGCCGATCTGGGTCGCGGGCAGGCCGAGCTGTTCCTTGCCGTAGAGCGGGAGGAAGGTCTGCAGAGTGCCCCAGAGCAGCGTGGCGCTGAGCAGTCCGACGCAGGCCGGAAGGAACTCACGCCGGCTGATGATCTGGCGCAGCGGCCCGGCCAGGTCCCACTCTTGGCGCACGGCCGGCCTGGAGGAGCCGATTCCGAAGACGGTCGCCACCAGCGCCACCGCGAAGAAGGCGGTGGACGCGGCCAGCGCCGCCTGCAGGCCGAGCCACTGGAGCGAGAGGCCGGTCAGTGCCGGTCCGACCAGGAAGCCGGCCTGCATGGAGAGGGTGAGCCAGCCCATGGCTCGGCCCAGGCGGCGGCCAGGGGCTGCGTCGGCCAGGGCGGCGAAGAGCGCGGCCTGGGAGGCGCCACCCCCGATCCCGGCAAGCAGCTGCCAGATGTACCAGGGGCCGACGGAGGAGGCCGCGGCCATGCCCAGCTGGGCTACGCCGCCGGTGATGATCGAGAAGAAGATCAGGGAGCGGCGGCCGAAGCGATCGGCGAGGAACCCCGCGGGGAGCGAGAGGCCGGCCGCGGTGATGGTGAAGACGCTGAAGAGCAGCCCGACCTGGATCTTGTCGCCGCCCAGCTCGTGGATGCGCAGCGGGGTGATGAAGGCGCGCGCAGCCAGCGCGGCGAAGATGGACCCTGCTGCCAGATAGATGGGCAGCGGTCGAGACGGGCGGGACGTCACGACGTATTGAAACCGTCGGTGCTCCGGTAGCCTTCCGTGAATGGAAGGGCTGGGGGAGGCGGCAAGGCTTGTGAGAGCCGCCCGGCGGGGCGTGGCGTTTACAGGGGCGGGCGTCTCAGCCGAAAGCGGTATTCGCACCTTCCGGGGCGAGAACGGTCTCTGGAAGCAGTACGACCCCGTCAAGACCGCAACGCTCAGCTACTTTCTGAAGGATCCCGCCGTCTACTGGATGGTCTCCAGGGAGCGCTGGCACACATACCGCGAGGCTCAGCCAAATCCAGGCCACTACGCGCTCGCGGCCCTGGAGGAGCTGGGCCATCTGGCCGGCGTGGTGACCCAGAACACCGACAGCTTGCACCTGAAGGCCGGCAGCCAGCGGCTGGTCGAGCTGCACGGCAACGGACGAACGGTTCGCTGCCTGGACTGCGGCGCCAGCGAGCCCCGCTCGGAGGTCCAGGCACGTCTGGAGAGCGAGCTGCCTCCCCACTGCCGGACCTGCGGCGGGATCCACATCAAGCCGGCGGTCGTCTTCTTTGGCGAGTCCCTCCCGCCCGCCGCCATCACCGAAGCCATGGGACTTGCCCGCGAGTGCGACTTGATGCTGGTAGTGGGCAGCTCCCTGGGGGTGTTCCCGGCGGCGGAGGTGCCCCTGCTGGCGGCCGAGCGGGGAGCGCCTCTGGTGATCGTCAACGACGAGCCGACGCCGCTTGACGAGCTGGCGGCCGTCGTGGTCAGGGGCCGCTCGGGGGAGATCCTGCCGCAGATCCAGCTTCTCGCAGGTGGATGACGTCGCCGGCGGCCACCCGCCGGCCGGACACGATCAAAGAGCCGTCCTCGGCCAGGTCTTCGGCCAAACCTTCGAAGCTCTCCCCAGGTAGCTCGACGCGCACCCGGCGGCCGAGCGTCTCGGCTCGGGCGCGCCAGGCGGCCAGGACCTCTTGGTCATGTGCGGCGAACCAGCGCACCAGCGACGCGCCGAGCCGCTCCAGCAGCCGGTCTCGGTCCGCGTCCAGCCTCGACGCCCCGGGCGGTGCCCAGCTCAGGTTGACGCCGACCCCGACGATGCAGCGGTCGCCGCGGCGCTCGACCAGGATGCCGGCCAGCTTGCCGCCCCCCAGGAGCAGGTCGTTGGGCCATTTGAGCCTGACCTGGTCGCCGCAGGCCTCGGCGGCGGCCACTCCGGCGGCGAGGCTGGCCAGCGGTCGGGCGTGGAGGACGAATGAGGCGAGGAGCGCCGAGCCGGCCGGCGCCACCCAATTCCTGCCCAGCCGCCCTCGGCCGGAGGTCTGCTCGTCGGCCACCACCACGGACCCTTCGGGCAGGTGACGCGCGAAGTCCTGCGTCGAAGGGGTGCTGGCCAGCCGGATCGTCCGCATCGCGGCCACTAAGCTTAGGAGCAATGGCGGGAACCTCCTGGGACAAGCTCGGGCAGATGGACGCCGCCTTCGAGGTGATCGCGCCGGCCCTGCGCCGGGTCGCCCGATCGCAGGGCGCCCGCCTTCACGAGTTCTTCCGCGACGACCCGGTCTGGCGACTCGACTTCGCCGGCAGGGGCAGGGGCGAGGGAGCGGTCGACGTCGCCTGGGAGGACGACCGTCCGGAGGACTACACGGTCTCGGTGCTCTGGTGGGAGGGCGAGCGCCTCCAGCGCGAGGACGTGGGCACGTTCACCCGGGAGCGGCCGCTGGACGAGCTCGAGGCGATGCTCCGCAGCGGCATCGACCGGCTGCCCGCCCAGTGAAGCTGCATCGCGCCATCACCCTGGTAGTCCTCATAGTGCTGTCCCTCGCCATGCTCGGCGTCATGACGGCTTACGGCGCCGCCACGTTCGGCGCCCAGAGCCTCGCCGCGCTGCTCGTGGTGGTGGCCGCCGCCGCCCTGGCTGGGATCGCCTTCAGCTACCGGCGCTACTTCCCGAGGCGGCGATGAGCCATCCCCTCCGGCTGGGCTGGAAGGCCTCTGCGGAGCAGTTCGGTCCGCGCCCGCTGCTCGATTTTGCGATCCTCGCCGAGGAGGTCGGCTTCGACAGCGTCTGGGTCAGCGACCACTACCAGCCCTGGCGGCACACCGATGGCCACTCGCCCTTCTCCATGTCCTGGCTGGCGGCCCTGGGCGAGCGCACCAGCCGCGTGCTGATGGGCACGAGCGTCCTCACGCCCACCTTCCGCTATCACCCGGCCATCGTTGCGCAGGCTTTCGCGACGTTGGGGGTCATGTACCCGGAGCGCGTCATCCTGGGAATCGGCACTGGCGAGTCGATGAACGAGGTGCCTGTGATCGGGATCGAGTGGCCCGAGTTCAGAGAGCGTTTCCGGCGCATGAGCGAGGCAACGCGGCTGATCCGAAAGCTCTGGACCGAAGAGTTCGTGGAGTTCGACGGTGACTTCTACCACGTCCACGGCGCGACCGTGTACGACCGCCCGGAGAAGCCGGTCCCCATCTACGTCGGCGCCTCGGGCGAGGTCGCTGCTCGCTTCGCGGGCCGGCAGGGGGACGGCTTCATATGCACCTCGGGCAAAGGCATCGAGCTCTACAAGGACAAGCTGCTGCCCGCGGTCCGCGAAGGCGCCGAGGCGGCCGGACGGGACTTCGATGCGATCGAGAAGACCATCGAGGTCAAGGTCTCCTTCGATCCCGACCGCGTTCGGGCGGATGAGGACTGCCGGATCTGGGCCGCGCTGGCCCTTCCCGCCGAGGACAAGGTGGACGTTCACAACCCGCTCGAGATGGAGCAGCGTGCCACCCGGGTGAAGGACCCAGGGCGCCGCTGGCTGATCTCGGACAGCGTGGATGAGCACATCGAGCAGATCCGTCCCTACCTGGAGCTCGGCTTCACGCACCTGGTCTTCCATGCCCCGGGCAACGACCAGGCGTCCTTCCTGCACCGTTATTCCGAGCTGATCCTGCCTCGGCTCCGCGAGCGTTGGGGCTGAGCGGCGATCCGGGACCGGCGCCCGTCTGGGTGGTGGTCCTGGTCAAGGGCTTCGATTCGGCCAAGCAGCGGCTGAGCCCTGTCCTCGATCCCCCGGCCAGGCGCAGCCTGGCGGTCGAGAACGCCGAGCGGGCGCTTCGTGCGGCGCGCGCCGGCGACCACGTGCTGGCCGTGTGCGGGAGCCCGGAGGCTGCCGAGCTGGCGGAGCGGCTGGGGGCGGAGGTGCTCCTGGAGGAGAGGCCGGCCGGGCAGAACCCCGCGGCTCGCCGCGGACTCGAGCACGCTGAAGCCGGCGGCGCGGCCGCCGTGGTCCTGCTCTCGAGCGATCTGCCGCTGGTCAGCGACGGTGTCGTGGCGGAGATGATCTCGGCCGGCCGGCGGCTGGGCAGGCCGGCGGTGCTGGCCGCGGCGGCCACCGGAAGAGGCGGCACCAACGCCCTCTATCTGAGTCCGCCGGGGGCCGTCGGCCTCCATTTCGGGGACGCTTCGCTGGAGAAGTTCGCCGAAGATGCGGCCGAGCGGAGCGTGCGCTTCGCGCTCTTCGAGTCCTCCGGCCTGGCCCTCGATCTGGACGAGCCCAGCGACCTGGAAGCACTCCGCGCCAGGCGGTGACGGCGGCGGGCGTGGTCGAGGTGATCGGCGTGCCCGGCCTGCCGGAGGTGCGGCCTGGCGACGACGTGGGGGAGCTGATCGCCGCCCACGCCCGGCTGCAGGATGAGGACATCGTGGTTGTGGCCCAGAAGATCGTCTCGAAGGCGGAGGGCCGAATCCGATCTCTGAAGGTGGTGGAGCCAGGCGAGTCCGCGCTGCGCTACGCAGAGCGTCTGCAGGCGGATCCCAGGGTAATCCAGGTGATCCTGGACGAGACGGTCAGGGTGGTGCGGGACGAGCGAGTCCTGATCGTGGAGACCAGGCAGGGCTACGTGTGTGCCAACGCCGGGGTCGACCACTCCAACGTCCCGGGGGCGGACTCGGTGACGCTGCTGCCCGAGGACTCGGACGCGAGCGCCTCCGCCCTTCGAAGGCGACTGGAGGAGCTGACCGGGCGCCGGCTCGGCCTCATCGTGGCGGACACCTTCGGGCGCGCCTGGCGGATGGGAATCACCAACGTGGCCCTGGGCGTGGCCGGGCTCCCGGCACTGGTGGACTACCGGGGCCGCCCGGACGACTTCGGCCAGGAGCTGACCGCCACGCTGGTTGCCGTCGCGGACGAGGTGGCCTGCGCCGCCGAGCTGGTGATGGGGAAGACGGACAGGCTTCCGGTCGCAGTGGTCCGGGGCTACCGCCCCCCGGCGCCGCCGGGCAGCGGCCGGGACCTGATCCGTCCGCCGGAGCTGGATCTCTTCAGATGAGCCGCCGCCAAACCTGGTAGTACGTCTGGACATGGCAAGAGGCGTCATCTTCGACATAGACGGAACGCTGGTCGACTCGAACTACCTGCACACGCTGGCCTGGTACCGCGCCTTCGCCGAAGCCGGCGAGGATGTGCCGGCGTATCGCATTCATCGCTGCATCGGCATGGGCTCCGCGCAGCTGATCAAAGAGCTGATCGGCCGCGACCAACCGGACCTGAGCGACGCCCACTCGCGGCAGTACCGGGAACTGAGGGAGGAGTCGCGCCTCTTCGACCAGGCCCGCGAGCTCCTGCGTGAGATCGCCCGACGAGGCGGCCGTGTCGTCCTGGCCACCTCCGCAAAGCCGGAGGAGCTGGAGGTCCTGCTGCGCAAGCTGGACGCCGAGGACGCAATACACGAGGTGATCAGCTCCAAGGACGTCGAGGCCGCCAAGCCGGAGCCGGACGTCTTCGCAAAGGCTCTGGAAGCCGGCGGGCTCGATCCCCGGCGCGCCGTGGCGGTGGGGGATTCGGTCTGGGACCTGGCCGCTGCCGGCCGCTGCGGTCTCCGCTGCATCGCCCTGCTCACGGGTGGGACCGGGGGCTGTGAGCTGGAGGCGGCGGGGGCGGCCGAGGTCTTCTCCTCTCCGGCCGATCTTCTCGAACGGCTGGACTCCAGTCTGGTGGGCAGCGTGCTCAGAGGTGAGGCGTGAGCGACCGGATCGAGCAGCAGCACGAGGAGGTCCTGCTGCGCGCGGTCGACGTGCTCGACCAGGCGGGAATCCCCTATGCACTCATGGGCGGGCTCGCAGCCGCCACCGTGGGCCGGGAACGCAGCACGAAGGACGTCGACCTGTTCCTGACGCGCAAGCACGCAGAGGCTGCGCTCGGTCCTCTCGAGCAGGCCGGGTTCCGCGCCGAGCGCACCGACCCGGGCTGGCTCTTCAAGGCATTCTGGGGCGAGAACCTGGTCGACCTGATCTTCGAGTCGTCCGGAGGGATCCTCTTCGACGAGGAGGTGCGCGCCCACCTCCGCCCGCTGTCGGTGCTCGGCCGGGAGATACCGGCTCTCTCCTCCGAGGACATAGTCGTGATCAAGGCGATCGCGAACGCCGAGCACCGGCCCCGCCACTGGCACGACGCGCTCGCCATCCTGGCCGCCACCGAGCTGGACTGGAGCTACCTCGTCCAGCGCGCCCGGCCTCACGCTGCACGCGTCGTCAGCCTGCTGCTCTACGCCGTCTCCGATGGGTCGGAGCTTCCCGCCGAACCGCTACAGGAACTCTTCGAGGAGGCCATGCACCAGCTCCCGGCCCGTCCGGAGACCGAGGGCGAGCATCACCTGGCAGCCCGGGTCAGGGAGGCCCTGGCCACCAACCCTGAGATCGCCGAGCCCGAGGTGTCGGTGGTGGTCGCCAACCACCAGGTGATCGTGAGAGGAGAGGTGGCGACGCCCTCTCGAAAGACGGCAATCGAAGACCTACTGCGCAGGCTTGCGCCGGCCTCGGACATCCGCTCAGAGCTGAAGGTGCCCGCCGGATGATCCGGGTAGCGGTCACCGGGGACGTTCACTTCGCCGCCGATTCGGTCGGCCGCCTACGCCCGCACCTGGAGGCTGACGGCATCCAGCTCCTGCTCCTGGCCGGAGACCTGACGCGGCGAGGCGATCCGGGCGAGGCTGCGGTGCTCGCTCGGGAGCTGGAAGGCCTCGGCTTTCCGGTTGTGGCGGTGCTTGGCAACCACGACTACCACCATGACGCCCAGGAGGAGCTGTCGGCGCTCTTGAGAAGGGCCGGCGTGACGGTTCTCGAGGGATCCGCCGCGGTGCTCCGGCTGAGCGGCTTGAGCGTAGGCATTGCCGGAGTGAAGGGCTTCGGCGGCGGCTTCGCAGGGGCGAGCGCCACAGACTTCGGCGAGCCGGAGATGAAAGCCTTCGTCGCCGTCACCCGCCGCGCCGCGGACGAGCTCGAGGCCGCGCTGCGGACGTTGAACGCAGACGTGCGCATCGCGCTCCTCCACTACTCACCGGTGGAAGGCACGCTGGCCGGCGAGCCTGCTGGGCTATGGCCCTTCCTGGGCAGCTATCTGCTGGCCCAGGCGGTGGATCGAGCGGGCGCCCACCTGGTCATCCACGGCCACGCCCACAGCGGATCCCCCGAGGCATGTACGCCGGGAGGCGTCCGCGTGCTCAACGTCGCGCAGCCGGTCATCCACAGGCCCTTCCTGGTCCTGGAGCTCGAAGCCGAGCGCGAGATCCGCATAGCCTGAGACCCGAGGGGCAAGGCCGGAAAGTCTCTCTCCCGGGACGTCGGGGGAGTACCCGGCCGCAGGCCAGGCCGGGGGGCCGCAGGGGCCGGGTCGGGTCTAAAACCGACCCGATCACCCCGCAGCGGCCAGTTCCCGGCGATATGACAGGAACCAGGCGGCGATTTGGCCCCAGCCGCTTCAGCTCTTGTGAACCACCAGGGTGTGACAGATGAGGTCGTGGAGGCCCTGCTTGCGCTGGGTGAAGGCCACCATGATCACGCCGATGTAGAGGATGAAGAAGGAGAGAGCGAGCGCGAAGACGCGCCCGATCGCCTGCCCCATCGTCAGCCTGGAGCCGTCCTCGCGGATCACCTCCAGGTTTGTGGCCATCATCCCGATGGTCTGTCCGCGACTCGACCACATGTACGAGAAGTAGCCGATGGCTACCAGCGCTTCGATCAGGAAGAGCGGGAAGGCCGGAGCCCCCTGGATGCTGCCTCCGGCGGCCGCCGTGACCCCGAAGATCCAGATGCCGTTGAAGACGCCGACGATGATGGCGTCGATGATGTAGGCGACCACCCGGATCCAGAAGCCCGCAGGCCGCTGGGTGACGGCGCCCGCGCCCCACGGCTGTTCGTAGGGAGCACTAGGTGCCGGGGGTGGCGCGCCAGGCTGTTCGGCCGGCGGCGCGGCCGGCGCCGGATTGGGTTGCCAGCCGGCGGGCGCCGGTGGCTGCCAGCCACCTGGCGAGGATCCGCCGCCCGGTTGGTCCTGGGAAGGCGATTGTGAACTCATGAGGCATAGTCAACGGCCGTACCCCCGACGCGTCAACGTGAAATGTGAAAACAACTCTAAAGACCCGGCCGCCGCATGATGTCGGCAGTGGAACGAGTGGCGCTGCTGGCGGGCGGGACGGGTGCGGCCAAACTGGCCGTGGGCCTGGAGAAGGAGCTGGATCCGGGCGCCTTGACTGTCATCTCGAACAGCGCCGACGACGTGGACTTCTGGGGCCTCAGGGTCTGTCCGGACACCGACGCGTGTCTCTTCCGCCTGGCCGGCATCTTCAACGAGAAGGCAGGCTTCGGCGTGGCAGACGAGACTTTCAACGTCCATTCCCAGATGCGGCGGTTGGCCGAGCCCGACTGGTTCTGGCTCGGAGATCGCGACCTGGCCTTCCACCTGGTGCGGACGGCTCTTCTCAGGCAGGGGGCCCGACTCACCGAGACGGCGCTGGAGCTGGGCCACCGGCTGGGTCTGCAGAGCCGTGTGCTGCCGATGAGCGATGACGACGTGCGCACCTGCTTCGAGACGGACGCCGGCCGGCTCGGATTCCAGGAGTACTTCGTCCGGGAAAAGCTGCGGCCGCCTCTTCGCGGTCTGCTCTTCCAGGGCCTCGACTCGGCGCGTCCCTCACCCGAGGCCGTCGAGGCGGTGCGAAACGCCGACATCGTCGTGATCGGTCCCTCCAACCCGCTGATCAGCATCGGTCCGATCGCAGCGCTGCTCGGCGTCCACCTCGACCCGGACCGGACCGTCGCAATCAGCCCATTGGTGGCCGGTCGGGCTCTCAAGGGTCCGACCGCCGAGATGATGCGGACGCTGCGCGGTGAGGCCAGTGCCAAGAGGGTGGCGGAGGAGTACCAGGCGCTCGCCCGTCTCTTCATCCTCGACACCCTGGACGCGGAGCGCGCCCCCGAGATAGAGGCGCTCGGATACCGGGTGCTGGTCACCGACACCGTGATGGAGGGTCCCGACGGCGCGCGGCGCCTTGCCGCCGCGACGCTGGAGTTCGCCAGGCCGGCGATCTAGCCTCAGAGAGGGGACCGGCGGCGCTTTCCGCGGCCGTGCGCGGCCGCTGTGTGAGAATCCGTGGGATGGCCCTCTTCGATCAGATCGAGCGCGACCTGGTGACCGCTCGCAAGCAGCGCGACCATATGTCGCTGGACACCCTCGGCCTGCTCAAGAGCGAGGTCGTCAACGCCGGCAAGGAGCCGGGCGCCTCCAGTTCGGTGGACGACGAGCTGGTTCTTGCAATCATTCGCCGTGAGGTCAAGCGCCGCGAGGAGGCGGCGCAGGCTTTCAGCGCCGGTGGCCGCCCGGAGTCGGCGCGCAAGGAGGAGGCTGAGGCTGAGGTCCTTCGCGCCTACCTGCCGGCCCAGATCGGGGACCAGGATGTCGAGCGCGAAGTGGCGGCGGTCATTGCCGAGCTGGGCGCGAGCAGCCCTCGTGACATGGGTGCGGTGATGAAGGCGGCCACGCCGAGGCTGGCCGGGCGAGCCGAGCCCGGCCGCATCGCCGCCGCAGCCCGGAAGCTGCTTGCCGGCTAGCCAGCGCCGCCGGAAGCCACCGCTGCGCGCCCCCCGCGGCGCCAGGGAAAGGGCGCTGCTGACCGTCGAACGCCTCAAGGAGGTCTACCCGGCGATCACCGAGCTCCAGCACCGCAATGCCTTCGAGATGACGATCGCCACCATCCTCTCGGCTCAGACCACCGACCGGTCCGTCAACTCCATCACGCCCCGCCTGTTCGAGCGCTACCCGACCGCGGCCGACCTGGCCGCCGCCGATCCGGCGGACGTGGAGGTGATCATCAAGCCAACCGGGTTCTTCCGGGCCAAGGCGCGCGCGATCATCATCTGCGCTCGGGCGCTGGTCGACCGCTACGGCGGGGAGGTCCCGAACCGCCTCGAGGAGCTTGTCACCCTGCCGGGCATCGGCCGGAAGACCGCGAACGTGATCCTGGGCGTGGCTTTCGGCGTGCCTGGCTTCGCGGTGGACACTCACGTGATCCGGCTTACCAACCGTCTGGGATTGGTTGCCACCCGCGACCCGGTGAAGATCGAGACCATCGTCTGCCGCATGGTGCCCCCAGAGGAGTGGACGGGACTCTCGCTGCGCCTCATCCTGCACGGCCGGCGGGTCTGCGAGGCTCGGCGGCCGCGCTGCGAGGAGTGCGTGCTGAACGACTTCTGCCCCTCTTCGCTGGTCAAGCCCAACCGGCTGACACCGGTCTGACGGCGGCGGCGGCCGGGCGATCGTTGGCCGAGCCCGGAAGCTGGGAGGCGAGCGCAGCCGGCGCTCGCCTCGCCCTTCCTCAGGTGGCAAGTCCTTGAGCCACAGCCGTCACCGAATGCCGTTGCGAATGGCCACCGCGGGCGGCAATGTCTTCGACGACCCTCTCGGCGTCGGTGCCCACACCGGGGATGAAGCCTGAGCCGCGGGTGGTCAACCAGGGCAGGCCCATGAAGTAGAGGCCGCCCTGGGGGGTGACGCCGCCCTCGTGAACGGGATACCCCTGGTCGTCGAACTCCGCGTCAAGAATCCAACCCAGGTTCATGCGGTAACCGGTCGCCCATACGACCGACGTGATCCCGGCGGCCTCGAGGTCAAGTTCGCGGGGGGACGCGGCCGTATCCGAGGCGGGCGTCGCACCCATGTCCGCAGGCGCGTCGATGTCGTTCATGTCGATGAACGCGTCGATGCGTGCCTTGAGGAAGCGGATGAAGCCGTCCCCGGCGGCAATTGTGGCGGCGAGGTCGTCGGCGAAGCTCACCACGGTGCCGTCTGCGTCGATCAGGCGCCCGGTCAGGGTCACGCCCAGGTCTCGGAGCACGCGCGGGTTCAGCTCCTTTCCTGAGTCATTGGCGGCCAGCATCGGCAGGCAGGCCAGCCTCGCGCTCGGGTTTTCCAGCGACTCCACCGGTTGGGTTGTGAAACCCGTTGCCTTGTTCCAGTCCGTGATGTCACGGCCGCGGTACCGCCGCATCAGCCAGGCGCAGCGCCCCAGGGCCAGGTACACGTCCCGCCCCGCCATCGCCAGCTCAGCCGCGATCTGGCCCCCGGAGGAGCCGCCGCCAACCACCAGCACGCCGCCGCTGGGCAGCTGCGTCGGGTTCCTGTATCCGTCGGTGTGGAATTGCGCGATGCACGAGTCGAGCCCCTGCGCGACACTCGGGACGTGCGGTCGCTGGTGAGCGCCGGTGGCCACGACGACGTTTTCGGCCTCCATGACGCCTTCGTTGTCGGTAACGATCTCCCAGCCACCGTCCAGGCCGCGGCGCAGCTCGGTCACTGTCACCCCCTCCCGGAGCGGCGGGTGGAAGGACTCCGCGTACTGCTCGAAGAAGCGAACCACCTCGTCCTTCCACATGAACCCGCCCGGGTCTTCGCCGCTGTAGCCGAAGCCGGGCAGCTGGCAGACGCCGTTCGGGATGAGTAGGCGGAACGAGTCCCATCGATGGCTCCGCCACGTCTCGGCCACGCGACCACGGTCCAGGACGACGTGTTCGATGGCCCGCTCGGTTAGGTGCCAGCTGGTGGCAAGGCCGGCCTGGCCGGCGCCGATGACAACTGTGTTGTGCTTCATGTCCCTTCTCTCAGGCCTCGGCGTCGAGCAAGCGGGTGCTTTCGCCGCTCTCCCGCCGCGCGACACCCTGCTCCCGGCCGACCATGCGGTACAGGAAGACTCCGATGATGGCGGCGCCGGCGATCAAGGTCAGGTGGAAGGTCCAGTCGATGACTATCAGTCCCTGAAAGCTGGTGTTGACGCGGTGCATGTTGGAGTGAGGCCACCAGCTGACCAGCGCCCAGCCGGCACTGGCGTAGGCGGCCACAGCCAGTCCTCCCACCCCGGTGTTGCCGAGCAACCCGCGTCCGGCCGCAATCAGGAATGCGACGCCGGCGCCGAAAGCGAGTGACTCGAAGACTGCCGGGACGATGAGGAACGGCAGCAGCCCTTTCGGTGGGACGGGCGCGCCTGGCGGGTCGGGCCAGATGACCCGCGACAGGACGAATGTTGGGATGGCCAGACCGATGGTCAGGGCTACGACGTACTTCTTGCTCATTGCGCTCTCTCCTGACGTGAAGTGCCACTGAACGTAAAGTCGCGGTGGCCTCCAAGGCGTCCGAAGGACTACGTAACGAGCTACGTAATTTCGGCGCGCTCTCCCTGCTGCACCCACCCGGCCAGCTGGGTCCGGGTGTGAAAGTCGAGCTTGCCTAGCACCCGATCGACATGCGTCTCCACGGTGCGCACGGAGAGGAACAGGCGGTCGGCGACCTCCCTGTTGGTAAGGCCCTCCGCCACCAGTCGCGCCACCTCCGCCTCCCGCCGGGTCAGGCTCTCCGCCATGCGCAACCGTGGAGCCGCCGCGGCGCTGACCTCGACGCCCCGGCTCTCGGTGCTGAGTCCCGCGAGCACCCCCTGGCCGGTTTTGATATGGGGTACGACGCCGAGCCGGAGGAAGGTCGCCAGGGCCGCCTCGGCTTCGACGATCGCAGCCGTCCGGTCCCCGGCAGCCGCCAGAGCGCGAGCCAGCTCCAGCCGAACCTCCGCTGTGAGCAGCGGCCGATCGCGGTGGACCAGCAGCGTCAGTGCGGTCTCCAGGTCATCGATGGCGGCGCGGTGGTCGCCCTTGTGGTTGGCGATGCGCGCGGCAGCAAGGCGGCCCATGGCCCGGATCTCGTTGCTGCTGCACGCCTCCTCAAGTGAGAGGAGCCGCCGCGCCGCCTTGGCCGCCGAGGTCAGGTCATTGCGGCGCAGCTCCAGCTCCACCAGCAGCGCCAGAGCCGGACCGAGGCGCATGCAGTCATCCCCAAGCCCCCGGATGTAGGTCCGCAGCAGCGCGGCCGCCCGCCCGTGCTCGCCGAGCGCAACGCTCAGCGAGGCGAGCGCCTGCGCAGCCTCGAACTCGTCCTCGTAGCCCTTGAGGAGCGCCGCCGCCTCGTTGAATCGGCCTTGCTGGATGCGCAGCTCCGCGAACTTTGCTCGTGAGGCCGCGCTGTGGTATCGGGTGGTGGCTTGGGCTTCGATCGCTGTCTGCAGGCGCGCTTCGGCGCTGTCGAAGCGGCCACGCATGGCGTCCACTGCGCCGTAGGCGATCTGGCAATGGGTCACCTGGATTCCCATCTCCTGCAGCGGCGGGTTGTCTTCGATGGTGCGGCCCCAGTGCTCGGCCCGGCCGTGGTCGCCGCTGCGCTCACAGGCGGTGATGAGGGCGCAAAGCGTTACACCTCGCATCTGCGCATCTGGCATCTCGCCGGCGACGATCGCGGCCATCACCTCATCCATCAAAGCGAAGCCCTCGTCGACCCTCCCCTGGCTGACCTGCGCCAGTCCGATGTCGGCGAAGGCCCTTAGCTCTAGCTGGCGGTCGTCAAACTCATGTGCGACGGCCAGCGCAAGCTCCGCATTCTCGAGCAGCTTGCCCGGGTCGTGAATGTCGCAGCCGACGTAGGCGACCGCGTGGTAGCCCCGCTCGAGGCACGGGCCTACCCTTTCGAGGTGCTGCCAGCCGCGCCGCTCCCAGGCGCGGGCTCCGGACCGGTCGTTGGACATCATGCGGAAGCCGGTGATGCGGGTGGCACACCGGGCGGCGCCCAGGTCGTCGCCGGCGTCGACGAACGCGCGGTAAGCACCTTCGATCGCCTGTGCCGCCTCGGGGAAGGCGCCGGTGTACTTGAGAGAATCCGATAGGCCCACGAGCAACTCGCCAGACGGTGACGGATGGGCTGCGACCAGCTCGCCGTAGATCGCCCGCGCTCGCGCCCAATCCTGGGCCTTGTAGGCTTCCTCAGCCTGATCCAGCCTGCGATTGCGCTGCTTCATCCGGCTGCCGCCCTAATGGTGAGCAGGCCCCCGCCGGTTTCCGCCAGCTCCTCTTGCATGCCGAGATCATCCCACCAAAGAGGAAGGCCCCTTTCATCCCTTGTGGACGAGAGCTCGGAGCCAGGCGGGACGCGGCAGGAGCAGGACCGGATCTTCCGATAAGCGTCCTTCGGGACAAAGCAGCAACTGGCTGCGGCGCCCGCACCGTCATCCTTTGGTCCGCCTGTGCTGGCCAGACTGGAAGGCGGGGCGGCCGCCTTTTGCAGGGCCACCTCATCTGTCGGGTCCATCGGCAGCGATCGGCCACGGCTCATAACCAACTGGGTCTCAGTGCACCGATGAGCAAGGAGGACTCATGCGGCGGTCCGGAAACATAGTAAAGACAGTGGTTGACGTTCGATCCGAATTTGAGGACCGAACAATTCCGGCTGGCACGTACGGCACCATCGTCGAGTGGTATGAGGAGCCGGAAGGGTACGCCGTCGACCTCGGGATTCCGTCTCCCGACCTGGTTGGGGGATACGAATTCGACAACGTCGTGCTGCTTCCCGGCCAGTTCGTGTTCGTGGACAAGTTCCCGAAGAGTCCATACGACGACGACCAGCGCTAGCCAGAGCAGGTCGCCTGTCCGCGACTCATGGCCCCACGCAATCTCGGCAGAGCCGGTGCTTCGCTCACCTGCCGTCGGTCTGCATCACGCCCTGTCGCACCAGAACATACGTTCTATACTGGCTGGGTGGCCACGGTAGCCCCTGATCCGAGGCGGGTGGACGTTGAGTACCTGGAGCAGCCCTGCAAATCGGCGCTGAACCGGGTCAAGGGCATGCCTTTCAACTGGTCCCTGAACCCCTACATGGGGTGCGAGCACCGCTGCGCCTTTTGCTACGTCCGTGCCTTCGAAAAGCGCGCCGACCGCGCCTCGGATGACCGGTACGGCCGGTCGGTCCGGGTCAAGACCAACGTTGCCGACGTTCTGCGCCGGGAGCTGGCGCGAGCCAGCTGGAGGCAGGAGAGCGTCGCCGTGGGGGCCGCCACCGACCCCTACCAGCCGGCCGAGGGGCGCTACCGCCTGACGCGCGCCTGCCTCGAGGCATTCGGCGACTACTCGACGCCAGTTGGGCTGATCACGAGGGGACCGATGATCGTGCGCGACGTCGACGTGCTGACACGGCTGGCGCGGCGTGCGCAGCTCACCGTCAACTTCAGCATCCCCACCGTGGACGATGAGATCTGGCGGCGGACGGAGCCTGGCACTGCCCACCCCCGGCAGCGCCTGCGGGCGATCGAACGGCTCGCGGCCGCCGGTGTTCGGGTGGGCGTCGGCATGGCCCCTATCCTTCCTGGGCTGAGTGACCGGCCCGAGCTGCTCGAGGCCGTCGTGCGAGCGGTCAGAGACGCCGGAGCGGTCTCGATCTGGGCGAACCTTCTCTACCTGAGGGAGGGGACTCGAGAGCACTTCCTGGAGGTGCTGGGCAGGCACTGGCCGGAACTGCTGCCGATCTACACCCAGGAGTACCAGGGCCGCGGCTACCTGCCCACAGAAAAAGTCGAGCCCGTGCAGAAGACGGTCAAGGAGCTGGCGCGCCGGTTCGAAGTGGGGGCTGGTCCCCGCCGGCACCTGGCGCCACCGCCCCGCCCCGAACAGCTCAGCTTGCTGGCCTCCTGAGGAGCTAGCATTTTCATGAATGCGCTCTCCCTTCGACGCCCTGTTGGGCCGCATCGACGGTCTTGCCAAAGCCAGCATCGCGCGCCGGACCGTGCCCTGTTACAAGTTCGTGCTCGAGCCGGAGGGAGAGCGCCTCGGCCTCTGCCTGCTGGTCGATTCGAAGTACCTGTATCGGTATCCGTTCGACAACTCGAAAGGCACCAAGGCGCTATCGGCCAAAGGGCGCTACCTGAAGGGTGAGATGGAGCACCTCCGCCTCCGTGAATTCCAGCCAGGGCTCTGCCGCTATGTCCACCCGCAAAGCGTCAGTCGCGCAGTCTGACGCGCCCCCAGGCGCTCCGGACGTCGTCCAGCAACTGCTGGCCGAGCGCCGAGAGCTGAAGGTTGCGAACGAACGTATGCGGCTCGAGCTCGATGAGGCGAGGTCGGCCAGGACCAAGCCCGACCGGCGGCTTGGCCTGCTGGAGGACGAGAACCGGCGACTGCGGCAAGAGCTGGCGGCGACAAGGGCCGAGCACGAGGTGTTGCTCGAGGGCCTGGCACGAGCGGTGGAAGGCCTGGAAAGGGCCAGCGGCTAGCCCGGATCGGTGGATCCGGGCTAAGGCAAAACAAAGACAGGGCCCCGCTTGGCGAGGCCCTATCGACCGTGTGTGGTTTAGTTCACCGAGTTTGCAATCTGCTCGGCGTAAGGCGTGACGACGCCCCCGACGAGCGGGATCTCGAATCGAGCGCCCCCACCGGACCACGCCTTGTACAGGCAGACGATCCACATGATGAAGGCGAACAGGCCTACCAGGTAGCCCACGATGCTGATGAAGCCGAAGAGGTGGACGATGCCGCTGACGATCGAAAGGATGATCGACAGCACCTGCAGGCCGCCGAAGAAGACCAGCGACTGCGCCGCATGGTACTTGACGTCTGGATCGTTCTTCCCTACGAACAGCATGATCAGGCCGGTGATCCAGCCGAGCAGGTAGGCGAGGAACGCCCCGGTCCGCTTGTCGATGCCAGAGGTCGCAGACGGCTGGTAGCCAGGCTGGTACCCGGGCTGGTTTCCAGGCGGGGGAGTCCCCTGGTCATAACCGGACGGTGGATTCCCGGGCGGGGGCCCGGGGGGTGGGGTGCCGGATGGCGGCCCCGGAGGTTGGTTCTGCATTAAAGAGCCTCCATGAATGGGAATGGATGCACCCACGGGATTATCGAGTCAGGATCGCTCGATCTTCCATCACCTACGTTTGTAATTGCAAAGCCCCGACGGCGATTTCCCGCGGGCCGGTCCAATCCTCGCAGATCGATGGCCACAGCGGCGTGGGAGCCGTCGATCGACCACCGGGTCTGAGCCGGACGCCGCGTGGCCTGGCGCTCGCGAGAGTATTGAACGGATGGTCAAGGTCGGCATCGCAGGCTGGATCGACAAAGAGCTGATCAGCTCGGGCAAGTTCTACCCGCCCCACACCACCAGCTCTGAGGAACGCCTCCGCTACTACGCCAGCCAGTTCCCCCTGGTGGAGGTCGACAGCACCTACTACGGCATGCCCTCCAAGAAGAACAGCGAGCTGTGGGTGGAGCGCACGCCGGCCGGCTTCACCTTCGACGTCAAGTCCTTTTCGCTCTTCACACAGCACCCAACCAATCCCAAGGCGCTGCCGCCGGAGGTTCGAGAAGGCATTCCGGCCGACCTCGCGGGCAAGAAGAGCCTCTATCTGGAGCAGCTTCCGGAAGAGGTGGTCGACGCGGCCTGGGAAGCCTTTCGCGAGGCTCTGGAGCCGCTTCGCGCGCACGGCCGGCTTGGGGCCGTCTTCTTTCAGTTCCCGCCCTGGTTCTACCCCTCGACCAAGTCGCTGGCCTACATCGAGCAGTGCCAGGAGCGGATGTTCGGGTTCCTGATCGCCGTGGAGTTCCGGCGCCGGACCTGGCTGGACGAGCGCCACGCCGAGGGCACGCTCCAGTTCCTACGCGCCCGGGACATCCCCTATGTGACCGTTGATTCGCCGCAGGGCTTCGAGAGCGCGATGCCCCCGATCCACGAGACCACCTCGAGCAAGCTTGCCGTGGTGCGTTTCCATGGCCGCAACGCCCGGAACTGGAACCTGAGGGGCGCGCCGCCCAGCGTGCGCTTCCAGCACAACTACTCGGATGACGAGCTCGCTGAGTGGGTGCCCCGGATCCTGGCCATGGAAGAGCAGGTGGCCGAGGTGCACGCGATCATGAACAACAACTACTCGAATTGGGCGCCCGCCAACGCCAGGCGCCTCAAGGAGCTGATCGACCAGGCAAAGGGAGGGGGCGACACTCCGGCTCAGCGCGGCTGAGCCAGGTTCAGCCGCTCGAAGGCTTCTCGCGCAGGCGTGGGTTCTGGCGCCGCCTGGCCTCGCCCAGCACGTGGTCGAGGAGACCGCCGGCCACGGGTTCCACCAGGTGAGCCAGCCGGTAGGGAAAGACGATCACGTCGCGACGAGGCCAGCGGGCGGCTCGCACGATGGAGCTGGCCACCCAGTCCGCCGAATGGAGCATCAGGCCGCCAGGGTCCTTCCCCCGGAAGAACTCGGTGTCCGTCGTTCCCGGATAGACCACCGAGACCTTCACTCCGGTCCCGCTCAGTTCGCCGCGCAGGGCATGGGAAAGCCCGACCAGCCCGTGCTTGCTCGCGGAGTAGACGGCGGAGTACGGCATGGCCCGGAAGCCGACCACGGAGGCGACGTTGATCACCACTCCCGAGCCCTCGCCCACCATGTGGGGGAGGGCCGCCTTGCTGGTCCAGATCACTCCCATCAGGTTGGTGCCGATCAGGCTCTCGATCTCGTCATCCGGCATCTCGGTCAGGCGCCCTCGCCAGCCGGAGCCGGCGTTGTTGACGAGCACGTCGATGCGGTCGTATTGCTGAAGGCCCGTCGCCACAAAGGCTCGGGCCTCCGCGGCGCGGCTGACGTCGGCCTTACGGAACACCACATCGGCGGCACCGGCCTCGCGGCAACGGTCTGCCACCGCCTTCAGGCGGTCCAGCCGTCTGGCGCAGAGCGCCAGACGGGCTTTTCTGCGCGCGAAGGCGAGAGCTGTGGCTTCTCCGATGCCACTCGACGCGCCTGTCACGTAGACCGCCGCCCCCTTGAGCCCCGCCATCGGTGCTCAGCTTAGAGTCGGGCGCCGGCCTGCCGTCCGGACTGAACGTCAGCCCCTGGCTGGACGCTCCCCGGCCGGCGGACGGTCCTCGGGAGGCGGCCGGTCCTCGACCACCCGGCGGTCCTCCGCAACGCGGCGCTCGTCGGCCGCAGGACCCTCCTCGACCACCGTCCGGCGCTCTTCGGCCACAACCGGCCGCTGCGCTGACGTCTCGGGCTGCTGAGGCACGAAGGCGGGCTTCTGGCCGCCCGACCGTGCCCGGGCCTCTCCGAGGATGTCACGCGCGGTGTCGAGGTATCCCTTCAGCGCCCGCCTCATCTCCTCGGTGTTGGCATCGTCGCGGATGGCGCCGGCGGTCCGGATGCGGTCGGCGTGAGCCCGGTTGAAGTGAGCCAGGTCCCGGGCCCGCTCGCTCGCTGTGAGTCGCACGGGGTAGCCCATACGGGTCAGCATCTCGTCCACGAGCAGCCGTGCCGCCGCCACGGCGTCTCGCGGCTGATTCACGAACATGCGCTCGATCTCGTCGATGCGCCGCTCCCGGTCCTCCAGCTCGTCGGGCGGCAGGGCGTGTGGTTCGAAGCCGGCGCGCCGGCCGCCGCGACCGACCATCAACCCGATCACAACGAGCACGATGATCACGATTGCCACGATCACCACGATCAAGATGGTCTGACTTTGCATCGCGACCCCCAAGTTTCTTCCGTGTTAGCTATCACTATAGATGTCGCCCGCTTAACGGGCCAGATGCGGTCGGGACAGCTCCTACAATCCAGCGCATGAAAGCCGTCACCTACTGCGATGTGGGTGATTTCCGGGTTGCCGAGGTACCGCGGCCTCAGCTCGACGGCAGTCGAGACGCCTTGGTGCGGATCTCGCTCAGCTCCATCTGCGGTTCCGACCTGCACATCTACCACGGCCACGTTCCCATCGAGGCGGGGGCCGTGATAGGGCACGAGTTCGTCGGAGTGGTGGAGGAAGTGGGCCCGGAAGTGCGCTCGCTTCGCCTCGGCGAGCGGGTGGTGGCGCCCTTTTACGCGGCCTGCGGCCACTGTCACTATTGCCGCCGGTCCTGGTGGTCGCAATGCGAGCAGAAGGCGACGTTTGGACACGGCACCTACTTCGGAGGACTTGGTGGAGGGCAGGCCGAGTACGTCACCGTCCCCGATGCCGACCTCAACCTGGCGCCGATTCCCGCCCAGGTAAGCGATGAGCAGGCGATCTTCGTAGGCGACATCCTCGCCACCGGTTTCTTCGCCGCCGAGCGCGCCGAGATCCGGGCGGGCGACACGGTAGCCGTGGTGGGCGTCGGGCCGGTCGGCTTGATGGCGGTCATCTGCGCGCAGCTCTTCGGCCCGGCCCGGGTTTTTGCGATCGACATGGTGGACAGCCGACTCCGGCTGGCCGAGGAGCTCGGGGCGCAGCCGGTCGACTCGCGGGCGTTGAACTCCCAGGTCGAAATCCAGCGGCTCACCGGAGGGGCCGGCGCCGACTCGGTGCTCGAATGCGTCGGCCAGCTGTCCGCGATAGACACCGCGCTCCAATGCGTGCGCGGTGGCGGCACAGTATCCACGGTAGGGGTGCCGAGCGCCGTCAGCGGTGACTTCCCCTATCTCGACGTCTGGATGCGGGACCTCACCTACCGTGCGGGTTGGGCGAACGTCCACGCCTACCTGCGTCCGCTCCTTGACCTGGTAGCCTCCGGGCGGCTCCAGCCGGAGCGGATCATCAGTCACCGAATGCTCCTCGACGACGCCCGTGAGGCCTATCAGATGTTCGAGGCCCGAGAAGCGACAAAGATCGTCCTCCGCCCCTGACAACTCGTTCCCACGCGGCTAGTCGAGCTCTTCGTCACCGCGGCCGGATTGGTGGTCGAGCGCGATCAGGTAGCCCCTCGCGCGCTCTGTCAGTGGGTAACCCGCCACCAGGTGCCAGAACCGCTCGCCGTGGCTGGGCACTTCGAGGTGGGCGAGCTCGTGGACCAGCAGGTAGTCGAGCACCCAGCCAGGCAGCCGCGCCGCCCGCGAAGAGATCCTGATCACGCCTGACTCGGGGCTGCAGGAGCCCCAGCGGCGCTCCTGCTCGGCGTAGGCAATCGAGCTCCAGCGCAGCCGGCCGGCGAAGATACGGCGGTTGAGGAGAGCGGCTCGGCGCTCCAACTGCTCGTCAGTGGGTCCCGCCCGCCGGACCTGGCGCTCGATCCGCGCGCGCATCCGCTCCGCCCATTTCTCGCGTTCAGCGACGCTCATCCAGGCCGGAACCCGGACCTCCAGAACCCCGTCCACGAGCCTTGCCGCCACGGTGCGGCGGCGGCGCGGAGATGGCGTCACGCGGACCTGCGGTCGCCAGCTCCCGTTGGGCTCAGCCATCGGTCCGGGAACCTATCACGCGCGCGCACATAGGTGGGCGGGAGGTTGTTAAGGCGCGAACAGCCCCTCGGCCTCGGACGGACCGATCAGGTTCGTGGCGCCCAGAGCGGGGTGCAGCCAGCTCCCTTGCCTGGCTGCCGGGCGGCCTGGCCGCCGGCCGTGGGACCGGACACCGCCGGCACGGCGCTCGCCGGAGGCGGAGAGGTCGGCGTGGGCGTCTGGCCGCGGGGCATCGCTGTCGCCACCGGCGTCTGCGTCGAGTGTGTGGGCGCCTGAGTCGGGCCCGGGTTTGCGGTGCCGGGCGCCTGCCGGGCCTGATCCGAGTTGGGGTTGATCATGAGTGAGGATTCGTCCACCGCCTCGAAGGCGGAGGCGGGTATCTGCTTGAGCTGCGAGATCATCGCGTCGTACTGAGGAGCGGCCCAGCCCGGGTCGTCGGTTCCCTGGAAGAACCAGTTGGAGCCGTTGTCGGCGAGTATCACACCGTACGTCTGCATCGCCGTGAGCACGACCCTCGTCGCCGAGCCGTACAGAGAGACGTTGAAGGAGGACTTGAGCCGGAAGCGGGCGCCCATGGGCGGCAGCGAGGAGTCGCTCGAGCCTGTGTCGTGCCGGGCGGGCCAGATGTGCGAGCGGCTGGTGCGGGCTACCGTGAACCGGATGGCGTGACGGATGGCGCCCGCCTGCACCTCGTCGAGCCGGACAAGGCCGGGCAGGATGGGCAGACCCGCCGCGTCGGCGGAGGTCCAGCCGTCGGGCCGCAGGGCGTGGGAGCGGAGGTCGTAGATGGCGCCGGAGCCGGCCGTCCCCAGCCCGCTGCCGTTGGTCGCGTAGACTTCGTAGAGGCGGCACGTGTCCTGGTCGACGGTTAGCAGGTGGGCGTCGCTGCCGCCCTCGACTTTGAGGTCGGGTCCGTAGGGATAGGGCCCCTTGGGGTTTCCGGCGCCGGGCGGATCGCTCTCGCCCGCGTAGTCGAACTTGAAGTTGGTGGTCGCGTGGTTGGAGTGCACCACGTTGAATGGCAGGCCGTAGCCGGAGCCGAAGTCCGGGTGGAGGAGCCGGCCGCCGGCGGCGCCGGACGAGGCGAGCCACTGGCCGCTCTGCGGGCTGACCGGGAGCCCGCTTACCGGCGTGTTCCAGACGGTGTCCGAGAGAAAGCTCGGGCAGGAAGTTCCCGGAACGGTGGGTGGGGAGGCGGCGACGGCGCTCTCCGGCCCGTCCACCCAGACCAGCCCCGCGCAGACCGCCAGCGCGATGGCGGCGAGGATCAGTCGGGCACGAGCCAGCAGAGCAGGCAAAACCCTGGGCTGTCGATTCACTTCTACCCCCTACGAGAACGACCGCTCTCCCTACGTTCGGGTACGCGCCGGAGCGCCGGGCGTAATTCCCGGCCGCGGATTATAGAAGGGCAGTAAGTACTACTGCAGCTAAGACGATCTGACAGTGGTGCACAGAGGAGGTTTCGCTGTCACGCCGGCTGGTCGGGCGGCCAGCCACCTATGACGCGGACCTCGCCGGACGTCCCGACCAGTCGTGCCGGCAGGCGACGTGCGAGGAGCCACTCCTCGGCGGACTCGCTCATCACTATTGCGGCGGTCGAGGCTGCGTTGGCGTCGACGCAGCTCGCGGCTGCGACGCTCACGGTCCGCCAGCGGCTGCGGGCCGGCAGGCCGGTCCTGGGATCGACCAGGTGATGCCGCTCTTCACCGCCGACCCTCCAGCGCCGGACGCCGGTGCCAGAGGTGGCGACGCCACCCGAACGGATCGTGATCCTCGGGCCGGCGCCGTCAGGCGCTCCGCGATGGTCCTCGGCGAGCAGGACCGTCCAGCCGTCGGAAGGGCTGGGGCCCGCGGCCGCCAGGTCGCCGGAGAGGCTGACCAGGACGCCGGTTCCGCCTGCTCCGGCTGCTTGGTAAGCTGCGGCCGCGGCCCGGTCCGCCGCGAGCGCCTTGGCCGTCGCGCCCAGGTCCAGGCTCACTCCCTCCGGAACCTTGACTGTCCGCCTGGCGCTGTCGAGCTGGACAACCCTCCAGCCTTGAACCGGGAGCGGTCTCAGAGGAGCGGCCGGCCGCTGCTCAGGAAGCACCTCGAAGTCATCGTCGTAACCGATCCGCAGCATTGCGCCGCCCACCGTGGGATCGACCGCCCCACCCGTCTGCCGGGCCGCTCGCAGGGCGGCCTCCAGGGCCTGGATCAGCAGCGGAGAGGCGGAGAAAGAACGTCCCGCCGCCCCATTCAAAAGGCTGAGCTCGGAGTCCGGGCGAAAACGGCTGCAGACCTCGTCGATGGCCCGAACCTCAGCCTCAACGGCACGGCGGGCGAGATCCAGCCAGCGTTCCTCTGCAGCCACCGTGGCCTCGCCCCCCAGCGCCGGAAAGGTGGATCGAGCGATCACGGGGCCAATCTAGATCGGGCCGAAGGGAGGTGCCGGTCGGTCAGCCGGCGTTGACGCTGGCGGAGCGGAGAGCTGCCGGGCGGGGAGCAAAGAACCGGCGGCTGAGCGCCCAGGAGGCACCCGCCAGTCCCACGCCGGCCACCACGTCGACCACGTAGTGCTCGCCCAGGTAGACCACGCTCAACCAGACGGCCAGGCACCAGGCGAGCATGATCCAGGAGGCTCGGGGGTACACCTTGGAGACGGCCAGGTAGCCCAGGAACGCAAAGGCCGCGTGCAGCGAGGGAAGGGCTGCCACCGGGTTGGGATTGAGCAGCTGGGAGTAGGCGCTCAGCTTGCTCGGAAGCGTGTAACTCAGCACGTGCTGCATCCCGGTGATCAACCCCTGGTTGGCTGCGTACCAGGGTGGCGCCGTGGGCACCATGAGACAGAAGAGGAAGGCCACGAAACCCATACCCAGGAGCGTGCCCGCATAGCGAAGGAACTGGTCGCGGTCGACCAGCCAGAGCACCACCGCGACTCCCAGTGTCACCGGGAAATGGCAGAAATAGACGATCGCCGCCGTGTAGTCGGTCACCTGCCCCAGCCACCCGCGTTCCAGCAGGTTCTGGAGCAGGATCGTGGGAAGGTGATCGGCGAAAAGCCACCTTTCGGAGATGAGCGCGCCGTTGTGCACCGGCATTCCGAGCAGAGGCGCGATCCCGCGCATCGCCTCCCAGGAGAGGAGCAGCACCACGAAGGGAACCCAGTCCTTGAAGAAGCCCCAGAAGCGACCGCTCATGACCGCGATCGGCAGCAGCAGTACGAACAGGTACTCGGGCGAGATGTCCATCCGCCGCAGGATGAGGACGGCGCTGCAAAGAGCCAGGTAGGCGACTGTGATCAGGACCAGGGTTCGCGCTTGAGGACGCCACCTGACGAGCCGGCTGAACAGCAACGAGGCACACGCCGGGCGGCTTAAGAGCCCGGCTTCTCGGCCGTTTTGGCCGGCTTCCCCGGCTCGCTCGATGTCGCCGCGCCATGCCAGTTCCCCCGCTTTCTCGCTTCGGCCCGGCGCGTGCACGACGGGATCGTCCATGGGTTCAGCGTGCGGCTCGGTCTGTGGCGAGGTTGGGGGCGACACAGCAGGTCGACAGCATATCCAGTGACCGCGAGCAAAAGATCAAGAGGATGAAAACCTGTTCCAGGACGCTTGGAGGCCGGCGGCGGACACGGCCGCCGCCGGCACAGGGAGGGGGTGGAGCAGAGTTGGCGGAATCAGCAGTCCCCGGCCAGCAGAAAGCGCGCGCTCCTGATCACAAGAGGCTCCGGTAGCTCATCCGCTTCGTCTGCTAGTGGGCTGCATGGTGTCTTTCGACACGCTAGTCGGGGCTGGGTGAAGAATTTGTGAAGCGTCTCCGTCCGGCCGCCTGGGCGCACGCGGGATGCTGGAGATACCTTCACGCTGGCTTCACGCTGTGGAGCGAGAATCCCGGAGGGTGGACCATACGGTGATGGCAGGGGTTCCGAGCGCTGGCCGCCGGGGGCCGGCCCGGTGAGGATCCTCATCGCCGAGGACGATCGGGCACTGCTGTCCGTGCTGGAGCGAGGCCTGCGCGAGCAGGGCTACGTGCTCGACACGGCCACCAGGGGCGACGATGCCCTCCATCTCCTTCGCCTCTACGGCTACGCCGCGGCCATCATCGACTGGCGGCTCCCGGGCCTGCCAGGGGACGAGGTGATCAGACAGGCCCGTAGGCTTGGGATCCCGACCTCGATGCTCATGCTCACCGCCCGCGACACGACCGAGGACAAGGTGACCGGGCTGGACGCCGGAGCAGACGACTACCTCGTCAAGCCGGTGAACTTCCCGGAGCTGCTGGCCAGACTGCGGGCGCTCCTACGGCGCCCGCGTGACGTGGGAAGTCCGGTCCTCACGATCGGCTCTCTCCGCCTCGACCCGGGCAGCCGGACGGCCTCTCTGAACGGCAAAGCCCTGCAGTTGACAGGTCGGGAGCTGGCGATCGCGGAGCTGCTGATGCGGCGGTCGCCGGCGGCAGTGGACCGGCTCACGATCGCACGGCACGCCTGGGACGACGAGGGCGACGCGCTCGGCTCGAACACCATCGACGTGCACGTGGGCCACCTGCGTCATAAGCTCTCGGGCGCCGACGTGCAGCTTCTGACCGTACGGGGAGCCGGTTACCGGCTGGTGCCGGGGTGATGCGGCCCCGACCCGACAGCCCGCTCTGGGCGGCGGCTCGGGTTGCGGCGATCGCGACCCTGATCGCCGCCGTCCTCTACGCGGTCGCAGCGCTCGGCATCGTGGTGCTGGTCAACAACAGCCTGACCCAGCAGCTCGACCAGAACGTCGCCGCGGAGCTGAGCTCCCTGCAGGCGAGGCCGCTGCTGGCCCTCGACCGGGCCCAGGGCCGGCCGTCACCCGATCAGTCGCAGCGAGAGATCAACCAGACGACGATCTGGATAGTCTCTCCCGACGGCCAGGTGCTGACCGCTCCGACGGCGCCTTCCCTCCCGTCTCGGTACCTCCACGTCCAGTCGCCTACGCCGGCCCGAATCCAGAATCACTCGCTTCGTCTGGCCGGAGGCCCCCTGGGCAACGGCTGGCTGATCGTCGGCGCCTCGGCCGACTACATCGACTACGCCACCAGAGCCCTGCTGGTCGAAGCGTTGGTCGTCGGAGTGCCCCTCCTGGTCCTCGTGTTTCTGGCCGCGCTGGCCATCGGGCGGTGGAGCGCCGCGCCGGTGGACCGCGCTCGCCGCCGCCTGCTCGAGTTCACCGCGGATGCCTCCCATGAGCTTCGGACGCCTCTCCAGGTGATCGAGGCGGAGGTCTCGCTGGCCCTGCTGCAGGAGCGGGGCGCGTCCTCCTATCGGGAGACGATCGAAAACATCGGCGGGGAGAGCAAGCGGCTGCACCGGCTGGTGGACGACCTGCTCTGGCTGGCCCGCTTCGACACCCTGCCTGGACGTCCAAAGTCCGAGGTCCTGGACATCGGCGAGCTGGCCACCGACGCGGTGGAGCGCTTCCGCGCGCTCGCCGAGCAGCGCCGGCTCAGGTTCACGCTCCAGAACGATGCTGGCCGGCAGGGGCTGGTGCTGGCGCCGCCGGAATGGATCGACCGCTTGCTCGGAGTGCTGATCGACAACGCCTGCCGGTATACACCCGAAGGCGGCACGGTCGGGGTTGCCGTGGAGGGCAAAGACGGCCAGGTGACGCTGCGCGTTGAGGACAGCGGTCCAGGTATTCCTCCCAGCGAGCGGGAGCGGATCTTCGAGCGCTTCCACCGCCTCACCGACGACGGCCGCGGCAGCGGCCTCGGCCTGTCCATCGCCGGCGCTGTGGTGCAGGCCACGCGTGGACGCTGGCGGGTCGGCGAGTCGCCCGAAGGGGGCGCCAGCCTTGCCGTGATCTGGCCCGCCGCCCGCGGCCCCCGCGAACAGACAGACACCGAACTTCCCTCCCCCGTGCGGGGAGGGTTGGGGAGGGGGTATCCGAGCGAGTAATTGAATTCAGTGCGATCGGTGCAAGCTTGGCTGCCCAAGAAAGAGGCCCCCTGCCGCGCCCTCCCCCGGAAAGGGGGGGAATTTTCTTTAAAGAGGGATATTCCCGTGCTTTCTGGCGGGGCGTTCGACCTGTTTGCGTAGGCAGAGGCGAAGGCCGCGGATCAGCTCGCGCCGGGTCTCCCGCGGCTCGATGACTCCGTCGACGTAGCCGCGCTCGGCGGCGACGTAGGGGTTTGCGAACCGGGCGGTGTACTCCGCGACCAGCTGGGCGCGGCGCGCCGCCGGGTCTTCAGCCTTGTTCAACTCGCGGCGGTAGATGACGTTCACCGCCGCCTCCGGGCCCATAACCGCGATCTCAGCCGTCGGCCACGCCAGGTTGAGATCGGAACCCATCTGCTTGGGCGACATCACGCAGTACGCCCCGCCGTAGTCCTTGCGAGCGATCACTGCCAGCTTGGGCACGGTCGCCTCGGCGTAGGCGTAGAGCAGCTTGGCCCCGTGCCGGATGATCCCCTCGTGCTCCTGGGCGGTGCCGGGCAGGTAGCCGGGCACGTCGACCAGGGACAGGATGGGCACGTTGAAGGCATCGCAGAAGCGGATGAAGCGAGCCGCCTTGGTCGACGCCTTGATGTCGATGGCGCCCGCCAGCACCTTGGGCTGGTTGCCGACCACCCCCACCACGTGGCCGCCCAGGCGGCCAAAGCCGACCACGATGTTCTGGGCGAAGAAGGGCTGCACCTCCAGGAACTGGCGGTCGTCCAGCAGCCGCGTCACCACCTCGCGCATGTCGTAGGGCTGGTTGGGGCTCTCGGGCACCAGCGTCTGCAGCTCCGGGTCGCCTCGCTCCAGGTCGTCGGCGGTGGGCCGGAAGGGCGGCTGCTCGGCGTTGCTGGAGGGGAGGTAGGAGAGCAGCCGGCGCACCCCGCTCCAGCAGTCGGCCTCGTCCTGGGAGAGGAAGTGCGCGACTCCGGACTGGGTGTTGTGAACCTCGCCGCCGCCAAGCTGGTCGAAGGTGACCTCCTCGCCCGTGGTGACCTTCACCACCTCGGGTCCAGTGATGAACATGTACCCGGAGCCGGCCACGATGAAGATGAAGTCCGTGATCGCCGGTGAGTAGACGGCGCCGCCCGTGCAGGGGCCGGCGATCACGCTCACCTGTGGGATGACGCCCGAGGCGCGCACGTTGCGGAAGAAGATGTCCGCGTAGCCTGCCAGCGCCACCACCCCTTCCTGGATCCGGGCCCCGCCGGAATCGTTGATGCCGACTATGGGGATCCGGTTGCGCAGAGCCAGCTCCTGCACTTTGACGATCTTCTCGGCGGTCACCTCGCCCAGCGATCCTCCGAGCACCGTGGGGTCATAGGCATAGACGGCCACCTCCCGGCCGTCCACGGTCCCGAAGCCCACCACCACGCCGTCGCCCGGTGCGCGCCGCTCCTCCATGCCGAATCCAGTGGCCCGCGCCGTGGCGAACATGTCGAGCTCCACGAAGCTGCCGGGGTCCAGCATCGCGTTGATCCTTTCCCTGGCTCCAGGCTTGCCTTCGGCCCGCCGCTTGCGCGCCGGCGCGGTCTCCTGGTGGAGCACCTCGTAGCGCCGTTTGCGGAACTTGTCCAGCTTCTGCTCGGCTGCCGTGGCCGGCCGCAGCTCCGGGGCCTCGCGGGAGCCTGAGGGCTTTGGCTTGGTCCGCCTGACCGGGCTCAGGCCACGCGGCTTCTGCTCCCGTTTTGCCCGTTCCGCCACGTGACCTATGGTAGTTCGCTGATCACCGAACTCCGCGAACTGGAGGGCGCGATCGGGTTGCTTCAGCGGCGGAGCCTTCGGGCGGTCGCTCAGCTGGCCTAGGCTTGGTGGCCGGGCCACATCCCAGCAAAGGAGAGCGCAGATGGCGATCAACGACAAGGTCAGCTTCACCTGGATCGGGCACGGCACCTGGAGGGCGAGGAGCGTCCAGGGCCAGGAAATCCTGCTGGACGCCTGGGTGATGAACAACCCGGTGGCGCCGGAGCACCTGAAGACCGTTGATCGTTGCGACCTGATGCTGATCACCCACGGGCACTTCGATCACATCCACGACGCCCTGGAGATCGGCAAGCGGACGACCCCCAAGCTGGTGGCCATCCCCGAGACGGCCACCTGGCTCGGCTCCAAGGGCTTCCCGGGTGCGGGTGGCAATGCAATGAACAAGGGCGGCACCCAGGACATCGACGGCGTACGGGTCACGATGGTGCACGCTGAGCACTCCTGTGGCATCACTGACGGTGACCAGGTGGTGTACGGCGGCGAGGCAGTGGGATACGTGGTCGAGTTCGAAAACGGCTTCACCATCTACTTCGCCGGTGACACCGACGTTTTCGGGGACATGCGACTGATCGGAGAGCTGCACTCGCTCGACGCCGCCTTCCTACCGATCGGTGACTACTACACGATGAGCCCCAAGCGTGCCGCCAAGGCGGTCGAGCTGCTGGGCGTCAAGACCGTCGTACCCATGCACTTCGGCACCTTCCCGCCCCTCATCGGCCGCCCCAACCAGCTGCAGGAGCTGGTCGGCTCCGGCGTCCAGGTCCTCGACATCCAGCCCGGCGCGGAGGTCTGATGTCGGAGGCCCATTCCCGCCGGGACCCTGTAAGGTTGTAATCAGACTCCATGCCCGCCAGGTTCCGGTACTCACGGTGGGACGGCACCCAGCACCTGGACGCGCCGGACGCGGACGAGGTCCTGGAGGCGCTCTCGGACGACCTCATGAGCTACGGCGACTTGAGCTCCGCGCTGCAGCGGCTCTATCGCTGGGGGAACGAGGACATGCCGGGGCTCGAGCAGCTGCTTCGCGAGCTGCGTGAGCGCCGCGAGCAGGAGCTTGCCCGCTACGACCTCGACTCGACTGTCGAATCCATTCGCGAGCAGCTCCAGGAGGTGGTGGACACCGAGCGCCAGGGCATCGACCGCAAGGTGGCGGAGAGCCCGCCCGAGAATCGCAAGCTGATGGAGAAGCTGGCCAAGCAGCGGCGAAACCAGCTCGACAGGATTCCCGAGGACCTGGGCGGCCGCATGAAGGGCCTTCGCCAGTACGAGTTCATGGACGAGGAGGCCCGGGAGAAGTTCGACCAGCTGCTCCAGCAGCTGCAGCAGCAGATGCTCAACCAGATGTTCCAGGGCATGAAGCAGTCGATCCAGTCAATGACCCAGCAGGACCTTTCGGCAGTGCGCGAGATGGTGCGCGACCTGAACCGGATGCTCGAGCAGCGCCGGCAGGGCCTGGACACCTCGGCCTCGTTCCGGGACTTCATGCAGAAGTACGGCCAGATGTTCCCGCCCGGCATCGACACGCTCGACCAGCTGCTGGAGCACCTGCAGCGGCAGATGGCGCAGATGAACTCACTTATGCAGTCACTGACGCCACCGGCTCGCGACGAGCTCCGCCGCATGATGGACCAGCTGCTGCAGGACGATTCCCTCCGGCTCGAGCTGGCCAGGCTGGGCGCGCTCATGCAGCAGATGGCGCCTCCCTCGGAGCTGACCGAGCGCTACCCCTTCTTCGGCGACGAGCCCATGAGCATGCAGCAGGCGATGGGCCTGATGGAGCGGCTGCAGCAGATGGACAGGCTCGAGTCGCAGCTGGAGCGGGGCAGCTTCAGGCTGGACGACATAGACCGGAGTCTGGCCGAGCAGATGCTCGGCCCGGAGGCGCGCCAGCAGCTCGACCAGATGCGCCAGGTCACCGAGGTGCTGGAGAAGGCCGGCTACGTGGAGCGGCGCGACCGCCGGCTGGAGCTGACCCCGCGGGGGATGCGCCGGGTGGGTCAGGGAGCGCTGCGAGAGATCTTCAACCAGCTCAAGAAGAGCCGGATCGGCCAGCACCGGATCACCCCCACGGGCCAGGGCGTGGACGCGGGGGACGAGCTGAAGCTATACGAGTTCGGGGACCCCTTCCTGCTCGACATGAAGGAGACGCTCTTCAACTCGCTGGAGCGGCAGGGAAAGGGCGTGCCGGTGAAGATCGAGCCGCCCGACTTCGTGGTGCACCGTACCGAGCACACCAGCCAGGCGTCCACAGTGTTGATGATCGACATGAGCCGCTCGATGTTCCTGCGCGGCTGTTTCCTGGCGGCCAAGAAGGTGGCGATCGCGCTGGATTCGCTGATCCGAACCCAGTTTCCGCGGGACACGCTGTACGTGGTGGGCTTCTCGAACCACGCTGTCGAGCTGAAGCCCCACAGCCTTCCTGGCATCGCACTCAACGACTACGTCTACGGCACCAACATGCAGCACGCCTTTCAGGTTGGCCGCTCGCTGCTGGCCCGGCACCGCGGGAACCGGCAGATCATCATGGTCACCGACGGCGAGCCGACTGCCCACCTCGATGAAAGGGGCCGGGTGTTCTTCGCCTACCCGCCAACCTTCAGGACCATCCAGGAGACGCTGCGCGAGGTGCGACGGTGCACCAGGGACCGGATCGTCATCAACACCTTCATGCTCGAGCGCGGGCCCTACCTGACCGAGTTCGTAAACCAGATGACGCGCATCAACAAGGGCCGGGCCTTCTTCGTCTCCCCAGAGCGCCTGGGCGAGTACATCCTGGTCGACTACGTCTCCGGCAAACAACGCCGCCAACACAGCCGCGCGGGCTAGTAGCTCATTCCCTCCCCTTGCTGGGACCTTGCTGGGGGAGGGGTCCTCCGAGATCAAGAGTTCGGCGACCGTGCTCCCCGGCACCCGGCGATACTGCCGCCCTACCGAGCCGCCCGGCGGATGGCTCCCTCCCTCCCGGCGACGCCGGGCACCAGCCCCCGGTTGACCGACACCCGCAGCAGGAAGCTCACCCACATCCGGAAGGGGCGGTAGGGCTCCGTCAGCCGCTCAACTGTCGCCGGGTCGGGGTGGTCGCCGAGGCCGTGAACCTCGCCCAGGGCCGCTATCGAGAGCGGTTCCTTGGGGAAGACGTCGACGATCCCGCAGCCCCGGAGGTAGATGCCCTGTGACCAGAAGGGCCCGATACCGGGGATGGCGAGCACCGAGGCGGGTCCAGCCTCGTGTCCCAGGGCCCGAAGCCGTTCGGCGTCGAGCAACCCCTCCAGCGCCGCTTTCGCAACCCCGCGCAGGCGGCCGACCTTCTCCTGGCTGAGCCCGGCAACCCCCTCGAGCTGAAGAAGCCTCTGGGGGGCGGGGAAGCAGCGCACGTCGGCATCACCGACCCGCAGCGCGTGGCCGAGGTCGGCGATCAGGCGGTCTTTGAGGACAGCGGCCTGCCGCATGCTGATCCGCTGGGAGATCACTCCCCAGGCGGCCGTCTCGTAGGGCGAGGTGAAGCAGACGGGCCGGAGTCCGGGCAGCGCCGACATGAGGCGGCCGATGGCGGGGTCGCGTTCGCCCACCGCTGGGTAGTTCGACCCGTCGTGATCCAGCGAGAAGATGCGAGCCACCTGGCGCTCGACAGCCTCGAGGTCGTCCGTGCCGGCCACCTCCCCGCGCAGGACGCCTTCCTCGAAGCGAAGCGCGGTGCCCACCGGCCTGAAGCTTCCATCCAGCGGAAACGTGAGTGGGACGGCGTTGGACGCGCTGCGCCCCTGGTGACGTGTCGGCGGGAAGTTACCCAGCACATCCAGTGCCGACTCCCAGGAAAAGGGTCCGCGCGGCTCGATCCGGATCTCGTGCTGCATGGTGCTCCTCCGAGCGTTGAGTGTCGCTTTCATGTGCCTCAGGATGGAGGCTAAATACGACATCTATCGTCATATTTGTGTGGCAATCTGAGAAAGCGATGAGATCCGACCGGCTGCTCTCGATACTGCTCCTCCTTCAGGCCCACGCCCGTCTTACGGCAGGGCAGTTGGCGAGTCGCCTGGAGGTCTCGGAGCGGACCATCCTCAGAGACCTGGACGCGCTGAGTGCCGCCGGCGTCCCGGTCTACGCCGAGCGAGGGCGGCACGGGGGCATAGCCCTGCTGCCGGGCTACCGGACCGACGTGAGCGGCCTGACCCCAGCCGAGGCGCGAGCGCTGTTCGTCTTCGCCGGTCGGGGAACCCTGAGCGAGCTCGGCCTCGAGCGTGATCTGCAGGCGGCGCTGCGCAAGGTCATGGCGGCCCTTCCGGAGCCGCGCCGGCCGGATGCGCTCCACGCCCAGGAGCGGGTCGTGGTCGACCCGCGCGGCTGGCACCGACTCGCCGACGAGACGGCTCGGCTGCCCATCGTGCAGGAGGCGCTCTGGAACGATCGGCAGCTCCGGATCGGATACCGGGCGTCCGGGCAGAGCGTCGCGCGGGAGCAGGTCGTCCACCCCTGGGGCGTCGTGGCCAAGGCAGGCGTCTGGTACTTGATCGCCGCCATCGGCTCGGAACCCAGGCTCTACCGCGTCTCTCGCATCGAAGAGGCCGCCATCCTGGAGCTGCCGTCGGAGCGTCCGGCCCGCCTCGACCTGGACGCGCTCTGGCGGCGGCTTCGGCAGCGCGCCGAGGACCGCGGGCCGGGCGTTGGCGTCCGCCTGCGCGTCCGGCCCGAGCGGGCGGAGATGCTGCTGCGGTTCATAGCCTCCCAGGTCTCAGGTCCGGCCGAGCGGGAGCCGGCTCCGGACGCCTCCGGCTGGCACGTCCTTCGCATACCCTTCGTGGCCGAGGGCGCCGCCCAGGGCGCGCTGCTCGGCTTCGGCGCGGATGTGGAAGTCCTCTCCCCGGTGAGCCTCCGCCAGATGTTTGCGGAGACGGCGAGACGGGTTCTGGAGCTCTACGCCGAGCCGGCCGGCTAGCCCGGCAGGCAGCCCCGGGAACCCCTCAGCCTTCCGACGACCTGGGCGCTCTGCGCTCTAGGTGCCGCTGCTCGCCGACTGCGTAGGCCTCGGCGAACCACGCCGCCACCTCGTCGTCCACCTCCGCCGGCGAGGTGAGACGGAAGGCGTGGAGCACGTTCTGTGGAGAGTAGGTCTCGATGCGCCGGAAGCGCGGACTGTCCAGCCGTCGCGCCAGCACGACGTGGCCGTCAAGCCATCGCCGGCGGGGGATCAGCGCGGCGAAGCTCATCCGCACGTGGAGGGCGATGCGGGTCTTCTCCGGCAGCACCGTCACCGGGCCGAGCGCGGCAACGATCTCGAGCAGGCGGTCGAAGGTGGCGCGAACCGCCGGCTCGCCGCGCTGGAAGTGCCGCTCCAGGTCGCCGACCGGGCGGCAGGTATGTGACTGGTTCCGGTTGGCGAAGGTCCGCCCACAGATCGGACACGTCCACATCGGCAGCCGCCGCGCCCCTGGGGCGGATGTCACCAGCAGAACCTACCAGCGGCAGCCAGCGAGTGATTACAGGCAACAGCGGTGGCCTCCACTGGGGCATCCACGCCATGATTGCGCTTGCATGCGCGTGGGGTCGAGCTTCAGCGAACACCGGGCATCCTTTCTCGGCCTCGATCCACGAGACAGCTTCGGGCGGGTGCTGCAGTTAGGGCTGGGCCTGATCAGGCTCTCGGCCTACTGGGACGAGATTCGCGCGCACGGGTATGACGAGCTCGACTGGCTGCTCGATCGAGCGCGGGCCGCCGACCAGCCGATCCTGCTCACCGTCGGGATGAAGGGCATCCAGTGGCCGGAGTTCTACATCCCGCCTGACCTGGTGCCAGCCGGCATCGGCAGCGGGGAGTGCGTGAGCGCCGATCCCAGGCTCCACCAGGCAGTTGTCGAGTTTGTCACCGAGACGGTCTCCCGCTACAAGGACCACCCGACCCTGGCTGCGTGGCAGGTTGAGAATGAGCCTTTCAATTCCTCGGGCCCGCTCAAGTGGTGGATCGATCCGGGCACGGTCAGAGACGAGATCGCGGCGGTCAGGCAGCTGGACCAGAGGCCGATCGTTGTGAACACCTTCGGGCACTTCGACCTGGTCCAGGACTGGCTCTCCCGTCCGCACCGCAACCCGCTGGGCGTGGGTGAGACGCCTCCAGAGCAGGAGGCGCTGGATCTGCTGGGCGGATCGGACGTCCTCGGGCTGGACCTCTACACCGCCATCGGCGTGAACATGTTCGGTCACGAGGTGGTTCATCACGCGGCTTCGGACTGGGCGGATTCCGCCGGTCGCTGGCTGGCGACGGCGACCGCGGCCGGCAAGGAAGCGTGGGTGATCGAGTGCCAGGCGGAGCCCTGGGAACCGTCCAAGGACACTTACGCCGACCCCAAGAGCCTCGATCCTCCGGCGATACAGGACATGTACTCGCGCCTGGCTGCAGCCGGATTTCAGACGATCCTGCTCTGGGGCTGCGAGTACTGGCTCTGGCGCGCGGACGCCGGCGACAACCGATGGCTCGACGCCGCCAAAGGCGTCCTGGCCAGCGCCAGCCAGTGACATTGCCTCCCCCCTGCGGGGAGTGCCGGCGAGGGGGTGTTCGCAGCGAACGCTTGATCTCTGGCTATGTTCGGGGAGGCAACGAGGAGGACTAGATGACAACCAGCGACGGGCCGCCTGGCGCCCCGGCAGCCGAGCCCTCCCTGCACCCGCGGCTGGCCGCCGCCCTGGTCTTCTTCGCGAGCGGCGCCGTGCTCGTCATCGAGGTGGTGGCCCTGCGGCTGGTGGCGCCCTACGTCGGTGTCACCCTCCAGACCAGCAGCGCCGTGATCGGCGTGGCGCTGGCCGCCATCGCCCTCGGTGCCTGGACTGGCGGCCGGCTCGCCGACCTGGCGGGACCGAGGCGCCTGATCGCGCCCAACCTGGTCGTGGCGGGGCTGGTGACCTGCCTCACGCTGCCTCTGGTCAGGCTCGCGGGCCCGATCCTGGCCAGCAGCGACCCGGTGACGGTGACCCTCCTCGCCTTCATCGCGGTCTTCGCCCCCTGCGTGTTCCTCGCCGCGGTGCCGCCGATGGTGGTCAAGCTGCAGCTGCGCGACCTGCACCGGACCGGCACCGTGGTGGGCAGGCTGTCGGGGATAGGGACCCTGGGCGCAATCCTGGCCACCTTCCTGACCGGCTTCGTGCTCCTGGCGGCCGTGCCGACGAGCCTGATCTTCCTGGCGGTGGGCGGTGCTGCGGTGGTGGTCGGTCTGGTGCTCGGCCTGACGCCAGGAGGCTGGCGGCGGCCGCCGGCCACGCTCGTGGTCCTGGGCCTGCTAGGCCTCCTCCTGCCGCCCTTCACGCCTTCTCCATGCGGCATCGAGACCGCCTACCACTGCGCCCGGGTGGTCCAGGACCCGGCCAGGACCACCGGCCGGCTGCTCGTGCTCGACACCCTGGTCCATTCCTATGTGGACCTCAGCGACCCGACTTACCTCCAGTTTCCCTACATCCAGGCGATCGGCTCGGTCGCCGACGTGGTGCGCCCGGCCGGCCAGCCCCTGCGGGTTCTCCACCTGGGTGCCGGCGGTCTCACCATGCCGAGGTACCTCGCGGCCACCCGGCCTGGCACCCAGAGCCGTGTACTCGAGGTCGACCCAGGCATCCTGCGCCTGGACCGGGCTCAGCTCGGCCTCCGCGACCTGCCAGGGCTTCGGATCGACCTGGTCGACGGCCGGGTGGGTCTGACGGAGGAGCCCTCGAACGGTCGAGACCTGGTTGTCGGCGATGCTTTCGGCGGCCTCGCCGTTCCCTGGCAGCTGACGACTCGAGAGGAGGTGCGTGAGATAGCCAGGGTGCTCCGGCCGGACGGCATCTATGCGGTCAACGTCATCGACTTCCCGCCCAACCGCTTCGTGCACGCCGAGGCGGCGACGATCGCTGCCGTGTTCCCCCAGGTGGCGGTGGTTGCCGAGGCCACGTCCGTTCAGGGGACGACCGGCGGCAACTACGTCGTCCTGGCATCGGCCGCGCCGCTTCCCATCGCCGCGGTGGCGGACCGGCTCGGCCAGCGCGGATCCTCCCTCGAGGTGGCGTCCGGCCCTGACTTCAACCGATTCGCCTCAGGAGCGCCGATCCTCACCGACGACTACGCGCCGGTGGACCAGATGATCACGCCGATCCGGCGCTGAAGCCGGGCGCCGCCGGATACTGGAAGTGAGGAAAAGCAGGCCGCGGCCTCTGACTGTGCTCTGAGTTACCTCTGAGCTCTTTCTCAGGAAGGCCGAGCAGTATGAGTCTAAACAGTATGGAAAAGCTGGAATCGGGATCCCGAACGTCGCGAGAGGCATCGGGTGGAGGCCTGCCCCACCCTCCAGCGGGAGGCGGCTGGACTCCCCCTCCAGGTAGTGGCACGCCGCCGCCGGCGGGAGGCTGGCAGCCGCCTTCGGGTGGCGGCTGGACTCCTCCCCCAAGCACTGGGTGGACGTCTCCCCCGGGCGGCGGCAGCCAAACGCCGCCAGCTGGCGGAGGCTGGGAGCAGCCGCCCGGCGGACCGGCACCAGGCCGCCCCGGTCCGAACCGCCGGCGGATGGGCCTCACGGCCCTGGTTGCGGTGCTGGCCCTGCTCAACCTGGGAGTCGGTGTTGGCGTAGGCGTGGGGGTGGGCAGGGCCTTCGTCGGGTCTCACACCGCGGCGCAGAGCCCGATCCAGACGGTCCCCCAGACAGCTCCTCAGACGACCACACCGAACGGCGGCAGCAGTCAGACGCTCGACGTCCAGGCGATCGCCAAGAAGGTCGACCCGGCGGTGGTGGACATCAACACGGTGGTCACCGGCTCCAACGGGCGCACCGCGCAGGCGGCTGGGACCGGCATCATCCTGACCCCGTCAGGTCAGGTCCTGACGAACCACCACGTGGTGCAGGGATCGAGCAGCATCAAGGTGACCATCCAGGGGCGCTCGGGCACCTACAACGCCAAGGTCATCGGGGTGGGTCCTTCGGCTGACGTGGCGCTGATTCAGATCGAGGGAGTATCAGGGCTGCCTACGGCAACCCTCGCGGATTCCTCCAGCGTGACGGTGGGCCAGGCGGTGGTTGCGATCGGGAATGCGCTGGGCCAGGGCGGTACGCCCGCGGCAACGCAGGGCAGCGTCACAGCGCTGGACCAGAACATCACGGCGAGTACCGGTGGCCGCAACGCGGAGCAGCTGACGGGCCTGATTCAGAGCGACGCGCCGATCAGCCCGGGCGACTCAGGCGGCCCGCTGGTGAACTCGGCCGGCCAGGTCGTGGGGATGATCACCGCCGGGGAGTCCCAGGGCCGCCGGCAGACTACCTCCACCGTGGGCTACGCGATCCCGTCCAACGCCGCGCTCGACGTCGTCAACCAGGTAAGGGCGGGCCAAGCAAGCTCGACGATCATCATCGGGCAAGCCGGCTATCTCGGCGTCAGCGTGAACGACCTGACCCCGGCGGCGGCCGCCCAGTTGGGGCTCAACGGAGCCTCGGGAGCCCTGGTCGCGACGGTGGTGGCCGGCTCGCCGGCAGAAGGCGTCGGCATCTCGCCGAACTCGGTCATCACGGCCATCAACGGCACCCAGATCGGCTCTGCCAATTCGCTGGGCCCCGCCATCCAGAGCCACAAGCCGGGAGACCAGATCAAGGTCACCTGGGTCGACCAGAGCGGCACCCACTCCGCCAACGTGACCCTGATGACCGGCCCCACCGCCTAACAGATCATCCCCCTCCCCGCAGGGGGAGGGAGATAGCAGGCCTTAATATCTGTTAAGAGGCATGCAGCTCGAAGAGCGCGCGGTACTCGATCACGTGGGTGTCCCGGCCCGAGTCCGAAGCTGGCACAACCTGTCGCCGGCGGACCTTTACGAGCACGCGATCCGCAATGGCGAGGCCTCGCTCGTGGCCTCTGGGGCCCTCACGGCCGAGACCGGAAGGCACACCGGCCGCTCGCCTAAGGACAAGTTCTTCGTCGAGGAGCCCAGTTCCGCAGACAAGATCTGGTGGTTCCCCGGCAACCAGCCGATAGCGCCGGAGAGCTTCGACCGCCTGCTCCAGAAGATGGTCCAATACATCTCCGAGCACCAGGTCTACGTCCAGGACCTGTTCGCATGCGCGGACCCGAACTTTCGGCTCAACGTCCGTGTGGTCACCCAACTGGCGTGGCACAGCGTCTTCGCCCACAACCTCTTCATCCGCCCCAGCCTCGAGCAGCGCAGGGACTTCGAGCCCGACTTCACCGTAATCTCCCTGCCGGACCTCAAGGCCGACCCAGACCGGGACGGCACCCGGACCGAGACCTTCATCCTGGTCAACTTCGCCCGGCGCATGGTGCTGATCGGCGGCACGCGTTACGCGGGCGAGATCAAGAAGTCGATCTTCACGGCCCTCAACTACCTGATGCCGGAGCGTGGCGCCATGCCGATGCACTGCTCGGCGAACATCGGCCAGGACGGGAACGTGGCGCTTTTCTTCGGGCTCTCCGGAACGGGCAAGACCACCCTCTCGTCCGACCCCACCCGCCGGCTCATCGGTGACGACGAGCACGGCTGGAGCGACGACGGCATCTTCAACTTCGAGGGGGGCTGCTACGCGAAGACCATCCGGATCTCGCGGGATGCGGAGCCGGAGATCTACGCCGCCACGAACCGTTTCGGAGCCATCCTGGAAAACGTCCCCTTCGACGCCGACACCCGGATACCCGATTTCGACGACGAGAGCCTTACCGAGAACACGCGTTCCGCCTATCCCATCGACTTCATCCCGGACGTCGAGCTGAGCGGCCGTGGCGGCCACCCGAGCAACGTGCTCTTCCTATCCGCGGACGCATTCGGCGTGCTGCCGGCGGTGGCCCGCCTGGACGAGGAGCAGCTGCGCTTCTTCTTCCTCTCCGGCTACACCGCCAAGGTGGCCGGGACCGAGCGGGGAGTAACCGAGCCGGAGCCCACCTTCAGCACCTGTTTCGCGGCACCATTCCTCGTGCTGCCCGCTGAGACCTACGCCGCCATGCTCCAGGACCGGGTGAAGCGGCACGGAGCGCAGGTCTGGATGCTGAACACGGGTTGGGTCGGCGGCGCCTACGGCGTCGGGGAGAGGATCTCGATAGCCCACACCCGGGCGATTGTCAGAGCGGTGGTGGAGGGCCGTCTTCGAGACGTTGAGACCCGGCCCGACCCCGTCTTCGGGGTGCACGTGCCAGTCACGGTCCCCGGGGTGCCGAGCGAGGTGCTGGACCCCCGCGGCTCCTGGCCCGATCCGGCGGCTTACGAGCGGCAGGCCCGGCGGCTGAAGGCGATGTTCGAGGAGAACTTCGCCCACATCGGCGAGGCGGACTTCGGCGCCGGCTGAGCCCGACAAGGCTGCTGGGACAGGCGACGGAGTGGGGCGAGTAGCCTTCTCCCTCGTGACCGAAGGGCCGAGGCTGCAAACCGTGCCGCAGGCGGTTCGGCCGGGGTGAGGGTCGCCATCGTCGGCAGCCGCCATTTTCCCCAGCTCGAGCGGGTGGCCGAGTACGTCCGCTCGCTGCCGGCCACGGTCAGCCTGGTGACCGGCGGCGCGAGTGGGGTGGACGCCACGGCAACCCGAGCGGCTCGGGAGCGGGGACTTCCGGTCCGGGTGCTCGGCGCCTCCTTCGAGGAGGCGGCTGACGCCGAGAGCGCGCTCGAGCGAAACCAGCGTCTGGTGGCGGCCTGCGATGTTCTCGTCGCCTTTTGGGACGGGTCTTCGGAGGGCACCAGGCGGACCGTCGAGAGAGCCCTTGACGGCGGTATAGAGGTCCACGTGCTGGTTCCCGGGGAGGCCGGTCAGCCGCCCCGATCTGCGGGCGATTAAGATCGGTTCGTGATCACGGCCAGGCTATTCGCACGGCTCCGCGAGCAGGCGGGGAGGACCACGGAGGAGCTCGACCTGGCCGGAGCCAGCGTGGCGGACGTCTACTCCGCATTGCGCGAGCGACATCCGGCGCTGGAAGCCAACCTGTCGTTGATCCAGCCCGCGCTCAACGAGTCCTTCGCGCAATGGACGGATTCCGTGAAGGACGGAGACGAGATCGCCTTCATCCCCCCGGTGAGCGGTGGCTCAGAGGGTGGAGTGCTCTTCGAGGTGACCAGCGAGGTGCTCGACGCGCGCAGGCTGGAGGCGGCGGTGGCGCACGCAGGGGCCGGCGCGATCTGCACCTTCACCGGGATCGTTCGCGACAATTCGAGAGGCGAGGAGGTCACCCACCTCGAGTACGAGGCCTACGCGGAGATGGCCGAAAAGCAGATGCGGGTCATCGCTGACGAGATTGCCGAGCGCTGGCCGGAGGCCCGTATCGCGATCGCCCACCGGACCGGATTCCTGGAGATAGGGGAGGCGTCGGTGGTGGTCGCGGTCTCCTGCCCGCACCGTGCCGAGGCAATCGACGCCTGCCGCCGGGGAATCGACCGACTCAAGGAGTCGGTGCCGATCTGGAAGAAGGAGTTCGCGCGCTCCGGCGCTGTCTGGATCGAGGGGACCCAGGCACGCGAGGCTCCCCCCGCCGCCGACCCACGGACCGCGTCCGGGCCGGTCGGCACGCCCGACCTTCCCTGACCACTCCCAGTAAGGGGAGTGGTCAGTCCTTGAGGCGGGCGACGGAAACGCCGTCCCGGAGCGGCACGATCACGCTCTCCAGCTGTGGCGCCCGAGCCACCAGCTCGTTGTAGCGGCTGATGTTCCGGGACTGGCGAGAGCTCGGTCTCACAACCTCTCCACGACCCAGGGCATTGTCCGCCAGCAGCAGGCCGCCCGGGCGCAGCCGGGCCAGTGAGAGTTGCACGCAGCGCTCCACCGTCGCCTCGTCCGGGAAGGAGTTCAGCAGATCGTTGAAGACGCAGTCGACCTGGCCCTGGGTCCTCTCCAGATAGCCGATCGCATCCCCCTCGACGACCTGCACCCGGTCGCCAAGGCCCGCGTCCTCGAGGTTTTGCCGAGCCTGCTGGGCGCGTTCCGCCTGCAGCTCGACGGTGGTCACCTTTCCAGAACAGCCGCGGGCGAGCCAGATCGCGCTGTAGCCGACTGCGGTGCCAAGTTCCAGGACGTCTGCAGACCGGTGCGTCTTCAGGAGCAGGTAGAGCAGCTGCCCCTCCAGGGGGCCGACGGCGGGGATGTTCTGCTCCTCCACCTGCCGCTCGATGCGTTCCACAACCGGGTCGCGCCGGGGAAGCAACGACTCCATGTAATCCTGGAGCCTGGCGTCCACCTGGACCGCCGCCAGCCTCATGCCGCCGTCACCCCGCCCGGAGTTAGGACCTGTAGCACGTGATAGACCTCCTCGGTGGTGCGTAGAAGTCGGGCTCGAGACGGACGAACTCGGTCACGGCCGACCATTCACTCTGACTCCCAGAACTCGAAAACCATAGGCTGCAGCACGGTTATGAAGGCGGCCAGCCGCTCGGCCACCAGGGCCAGCGTCCGGCTGGTCAGGTCGGCTGCGGGGGCGGTCTCGTAGAGGCGGACCCAGCCGTGGTCCCAGGGCTCCAGCTCCGCACGGGGCAGGGCTCTCTTGATCTCCACGATCCGCCGTCTGAAGAACACGTGCGCCCGCTCGTTCAGGTCCGGGTCGCCCTCGAAGTGGAGCCCGACCTCAAGTCGCCCGGCGGAGCGGTGATACCAGGCCTCGAAGTGCGTCTCGGCATGGCCGTAGTCGAGCTTGAGCAGGCGCCCACGGTCGCGAACCGCTTCGAACCCACGCAGCTCGGCCTGCAGCTGACCGGCCAGCGCCGTCGGCAGGACCTCGAAGAAGTCGCTCGCAGACAGCACCCTCCCTTCTCCAGTGGCCACTTCGCGCGTGAATATACCGAGGGGCGCCCGAAGCCCCAAGGCCGCCTGTTAAGGCGGCACCGGCGGGAGGAGTATTGCCTGATAGGATCGGTAGGCCATGGCGTGGGTACCCACCGTGATCGAGAACGAGGGCGGCAACCGGGAGCGTGCCTTCGACATCTACTCCCGGCTCTTGCGCGACCGCATCGTGATCGTCGGACGCCCGATCGACGACGTGATGGCCAACCTGATCGTCGCACAGCTGATCTTCCTGGCCGCGGAGGACCCGGACAAAGAGATCCAGATGTACGTGAACTCCCCGGGAGGCGCCGTGGCCTCGGGGATGGCGATCTACGACACCATGCAGTACGTGAAGCCGCCCATCTCCACGGTGGCCGTGGGCCGCACCGCCAGCTTCGGCACGGTTCTGCTCATGGCCGGCGCCAAGGGCAAGCGCTTCGCCCTTCCCAACGCGCGGATCCATGTGCATCAGCCGCTGATCGCCGGACGCGGGCTGACCGGCCAGGCGACCGACCTGGACATCCACGCTAGGGAGATCCTCCGGATCAAGAACGAGCTGAATGAGCTGATCGCCCAGCACACCGGGCAGCCTCTGGAGCGCATCGAGCGCGACACCGACCGCGACTACTACATGTCCCCCGAAGAGGCGATCGTTTACGGGCTGATCGACGGCATGATCGACGCCCCGCCAGCGGTCCCGGTGCCCCAGGAGGGCGCTGCCCGCCGCTGAACCTGGGACCGGGCACCGTCGTTCAAACCTCGAGCGACATCCCGTCTCGCGCAGCCTTGACCTCGATCCCGGTTCGCTCGCTGAGCTGGGCCGCCACCTCCCAGGGGTGGGCCCGCCAGACGCCCATCCCGAAGTGCGTGATGACGGCAAGCCTCGGCTGCGCCTCGGCGATAATGCGCTCGGCGTCGTCCAGGCCCAGGTGCGGTAGGTCGGGCCGGCTCTGAGCAAGAACGGTGTGGATGAGCATCACCTGGGCGCGATGATCCTCGGCGATCCCGTCGTAGTACTTGGAGTCGGTCACCCACCCGAGGTTCGGGATGTCCCCGTCTCCGAACCGGAAACCGTAGGTCTCGACCCCGTGGATGTGGCGGCGGGTGGTCCGGAAGCTGATCTCCTTCAGCTGGTACGGGCTCTCCGGCTGCAGGCGGACGACCTCTTCGGGGAAGTGCCGGAGGTACTTGAGCACGACCGGGTCTTCGTCGAGCGCGTCCGAGGGGCAGAAGAGCGTGCCCCGAGGCCGGAAGCCGCCCTCGGTCATCGCCTCGATGACCACGTTGACGTCGCCGCAGTGATCGAGGTGGCGGTGGCTGACCAGGATCCCGTCGAGCCGGCTCAGGTCCACCTTCCGCTTGGCGTACTGGACCACGGCTCCCGGTCCCGGGTCCATGGCGAGGCGCGTAGAGCCAAGCTCCAGGTAGAGCCCTCCGGACGCCGCAAGCTGCTTGGCCACCATGAAGCGGGCGCCGGCGGTCCCCATGAACGTCAGCTTCACTCTTCGGAGACCTCGGCGACCTGGGCCAGGGGGATCAGCCGGGCGAAGTACCTCTCGTGGAGCTCACGCACCCGGGCCAGGGTATCGATCTCGGCGACCGGCTTGTCCTCCCGCAGTCTGACGATGCGTGGGAAGCGCAGGGCGAATCCGCTGCGGTGGCGGGCGGATCGCTGTATGGAGTCGAAGGCGACCTCGATCACGGTGTTCGGCTCGACCAGACGGCTCCTGCCGTAGTCGGCGACCGTGTTGGCGAGGAAAAACTCCGTCATCGTCGCGATCTCGGCGTCCGTCAGCCCGGTGTACGCCTTCCCGACGTTCAGCAGCTGCCCTGTCTCCGCCTCCCGAACCGCGAAGGTGTAGTCGGAGAGCACCCCCCGACGCTTCCCGTGACCCCACTCGACGGCGGTGACGACCACGTCCAGCGTTGCCAGCGGGCGCTTGAGCTTCAGCCACGACATGCCCCGCCGGCCCGGGCTGTAGGGGCTGTGCGGGTCCTTCACCATCAATCCCTCGTTCCCCCTGTCGCGCGTTTCCGCGAAGATGCGGTCCAGGTGCTCGGGATCGCGGGCGGTCTCCAGCCTCGCCAGCAGGAAGGGCGGCTTCATGCCCAGCTCCTCCATCAGCCGCCGCCGCTCCTCCAGCGGACGGTCCATGACCACATCACCGTCCAGGTAGAGCAGGTCGAACGCGACGAATACCAGCGGCACCTCGGCTCGCAGTGCGCTGGACACCACCTTGCGGCCCAGCCGCCGCTGGAGCTCGAAAAAGGGAAGCACCTGGGTCCCGTCGTGGGCCAGCACCTCTCCGTCCAGCAGGACTTCGTGGATGAGCCCGAGGCCGGCCTCCACGATCTCGGGGAACGCCTCGCTCGTCTCTTTCAGCTCCCGGCTGAACAGCTCGCAGCGGCCCCCCGAGCTGTGCAGCTGGCAGCGGACGCCGTCGTACTTCTCCTCGGTCCAGACGACCTCGGTTTGCATCCGCTGGAACGCCTCCTCTGGCGTCTCCACCGCCGTGGCGAGCATGAAGCGGATGGGTTGGAAGAGCGTGATCCGGGTATCGGCCAGCTCCCCGGCCCGGCACCGGACGGCCGTCTCGCCGATGTCGCCGGTCAGCATGTGGATCCGGCGCACCGTCGCCAGGGGGACCTCGAAGGCGGAGGCGAGGGCTGCTTCGACCAGGCCCTCCTGGAGACCGATCCGGAGCTCGAAGCTCAGCACCTTGACCACGTACTTGGCGGCCAGCGGGTCGAGCCGGTCTAGCAGCGCCTCCAGGAGCTGCTGCTTGGCGGCTGCCGTCCGAGCCGTCCGGATCTCCTCCAGGGCGGCGGCGACCTCGGCCATCGAGGTGGCCGCTGGATGGGTCGCTTCGCTGAGGGCGTCGAAGGTCCAGTCCCCCAGATCCGAGTGCTTCAGGAAGAGGCCGTTGAGCTCCTCCGGCGGCCGTCTGGAGAGGCGGCCCACGACTTTGCCGATGGCCGCCCAGCCCAGGTTCAGGGTTCGCCGCTCGGCGCGCCCGTAGGGCTGGCCGCTCATGTAAATTGCTGCGCGGCGCAGGTCGTCTGGTGGAAGGCGGCGCAGGTAGTCGGCGAGCAGGCGGCTCTTCTCGAGGGTGGAAGAGGTGGCTCCGATCGCCTCCGCCGTCCGGGCGAAGTCGAGCACGGTAACTTATCGTAGTGGTGCGTCGCTGCCCTTATCTGGAACAGCTCTACAAGGAACGGCGTGGACCGCTCCGCGTGTATCACTTCGACTGTCACGTCGACCACAAGTCAAAGGTGAAGCTGGCGCTGCGGGAATCGCCGCCGATCTGCGTCCGCGACTTCGAGGACTGCCCCCTCTACCAGGAGGAGAAGCGGCGCGAAGACGGGCTGATCCAGCGCTACACCGATTGATCGCTCCTTGAGAGTCTTCGTCTCCGCCGACATGGAGGGAGTGGCGGGCGTGGTCCGCGACGAGCAGACCGATCCCGCCGGCCGCGACTATCCCCTCTTCCGGCGGCTGATGACGCTCGAGGTCAACGCCGCCATCGAGGGGGCCCTCGAGGCGGGCGTTCAGGAGATCGTCGTGAGCGACGGCCACTGGTCTGGCACCAACCTGCTCCCGGACGAGCTTCACCCAGCGGCCGAGCTGCTGAGCGGCTACCCCCGCCGCCTCTACATGGGCGAAGGGATGGGACCGGGCTTCGACGCCGCCTACTTCGTCGGATACCACGCTTCGTCCGGCACCCGGGACGCCGTCCTCGACCACAGCGGTGCCGACCCCCGGCTGGTGCAGGAGGTCCGCCTGGGCGGCATACCCCAGAGCGAGGGCAGTTTGACGGGATACCTCTGCGGCTACTTCGACTGCCCTGTCGCCCTCTTCACCGGCGACGCGGCCGCCGTCTCCCAGATGCACCAGTTCTGCCTGACGGTCGAAGGAGTGGTCGTCAAGGAGTCGCTGGCCCACCAGGCTGCGCGCTCCCTGCACCCGGAGCTGGCTAGGCAGCGAATCCGCTCCGGGGCTCGCAGGGCCATAGAGCGGCTGGACAACATCCCCCCGATGCGTCTGGAGGGCACCGTCGAGCTGGAGGTGGACTTCGTCCGCACCGCCATGGCGGACTCCTGCGAACGGATCCCTGGGGTCCGCAGGATCGGCTCGAGGGGCGTGGCCTACGCCGGGGAAGACTACGTCCAGATCTACAAGCTCTTCCTGGCCCTGGTCGACCTGGCGCAGGCAGCCACCAGTTGAAGTGCGAGGTCTGCGGGGCGCCTTCGCTGCCGCTCGAGGCGGCCTGTGCTTTCTGCCGCTCGGCGCTCGCAGGAGAGCCTGACCCCAGCGGCCTTCTCGACTACCTGGCCGACAGGCTGCCCAGCGCGTCCGTCAGCCGTGGCCTGCTCGGACGGTCGCCGCCGCGGGAGGTGCGGATCCTTGCGGCCGGTACCGATTACCGGGTGGCGAGGAGCGGTGGGAGTCTCCGCTTCGGCCCTGAGGCGCCCGCGCCGGAGTGGGTCGACCGGCTTCTCAGGGACCTGAGCCGGGACGCCGCCGGGAATGCGCGACTGCGCGCCGCGATCACCAGAGCGGGTTGGGCGTTGCGCTGAGCCGAGCGGCGGCGCCGGGCTCGCGCGCCGGCTTGCCTCAGTGCTCGACGTTCACCACGACAGGGCCCTCTCCGAGCCGGAAGAGGACGACCTCGGACTCTTCGCTGCCCGGATTCACCTCCCGATGGACCTCGTACGGGCCGATGAACACGAAGTCTCCGGTCCGGGCGTCCAGCTGATCTCCCTCCTCGTTCTCGAAGCGCGCCAGACCGCGGACAATGTAGAGGTAGTTCCGGTGCTCCCCATGGTGGTGCCAGGCGGAGTCCGTGCCCGCCGGCAGCAAGACGGTTCCCGTCCAGACGCCCTCGCCCGCGAACGCCTCCTTGCGCGTCATACCCGGTGTCGCGTGGCCCTCGCCGAGCTGGTCTCCGGTGATCAGCTGCATGGCCGGATACCTGCACGCAGCATCAGCCAAAGCTTAGCGGAGCAGGGTGGTGAGCCAGGGCCAGGGCCGGGCGCCGCCGGGATCTCCGTAGGGAGGCAGCGCCTCCCGCATCGCCCGCTCCAGCGCGGCCATGTCCGAGCCCACGTCCCCCCGCAGTCGCAGTGGCTCCGCAACCCGGATGCAGAGGGACTTGCCTCGCCAGAGCTCGAGCGTTCCGGCCAGGCCGGCAGGCACCACCGGCGCGCGGTTCCGCGCCGCGAAGTGCGCCACCCCATGCCGGAGATCCTGCAGCCGGCCCTCGGCGGGTCCCGTCCTGCCTTCGGGAAAGATGGCCACCACGCCGCCTCGGTCGAGCGCGCCTCCGACAGCTCGAGAGAGGTGCTCGACGTCGCCGCTCTCGACCGGGATGACGCCGCCCATGAACTGAAGCAGCCACCGCTTCCAGGTCCGGTTGTAGATGGCCGTGCGGCGGCCCAGGAAGTGGATGCGGGGGCTGGCCGGGAGCCAGGCCAGGAGCAGGAAGGGATCGACCCAGCTGAGATGATTGCAGGCCAGCAGGTAGGGACCGCTGCCCGGCAGCCGATCGGCTCCCTCCAGCCACACCCGGAACAGGCTGCCCAGGATCAGCCGGAGCAGGAACCGGGCCAGGCGGAAGCGCAGAGGCGCTCTCACGACGGGACGGGCGGCGGCTACAAGCCCAGCAGGAGCTGTTCGCTCGCCTGCAGGGCGTGAGCTCGCACGCCTCGCCTGCGGAGGTGGCGGGCCAGGTCCTGGGCGAAGCCGTGAACCGTGTAGACCTGGTCGGCTCCAGATAGCTCGACCACATCCAGCAGCTCGTCGAAGTCACAGTGGTCGGAGAGGGGAAAGGCCACGTCGGCGCCGAAGACCCGCCAGAAGTCTCGGTCGCACGCCCATCCCGAGATCAGCGCCGTCCGGTAGCGGGCCAGCCGCCGCACCGCCTCCTTGCCTGTGGGCGGTGCCACCACGACGCGGTCCCCGGGGTCGTCCGTGAGCTCGACCCAATCGGGGAGCGAGATGCCGGCCGCCTGGTAGGCCCGTGCGGAGGGGACGCAGCGCTCCTCCAGCGCGAATCGAAAGCCGTAGCGGGCGAGCGCCACCATGATCTCCTGCGTCTTGCCAGTGGCGTGCGCGAGCAGGACAGGCGTCACCCGGGCGTCGAGCGCCCGCCGGCACCAGAGCGCCACTCCTTCGGTCGCGGCGTCTGGTTCCGGGAAGCGGAAGTGGGGGCGCCCGTAGGTGCTCTCGATCACCAGCACCTCGCAGGCGGGCACCGGCGTCGTGCCCGCTCCGCAGCCTCGCCGGAGCTTCATGTCGCCCGTGTAGAGCAGCCGGCAGCCCCCGTGCTCGAAGAGCAGCTGGACCGAGCCGAGCATGTGACCGGCGTCGTGGACCGAGAGCACGGCGCCGTCTAGCTCGAGGCTGTCGCCTTGCTTGACGAGGCGCGCTGCACGGGGCTTGAGCGGAAGCGGCAGCAAAGACAGTGTCGCCTCGGTCATCACGGCCTCGCGGTGGCGCCGCGCGTGATCGGTGTGAGCATGGGACACGAAAGCCAGATCGCGCACGGTGAGGGGGTCGAGCCAGAGCCCGTGGCCCACCAGGGAGACGCCACGGTCCCAGGTGACGTGCCGCGTCAAAGGCGGACGGCCGAGAGCTGGAAGCGGTCGTGCATGGCGAAAAGGTGAGGAGGCACCTGCAGTCCGACGTCAGCATAGGCCTCCAGTGGCACCCCGATGTCGGCCACCCACACCTCACCCGCTTGAGCAAGCCCGTCGCCGCTAAGCAGTCCTGCCTTGGGCAGGCCGAGGGTGACGGTGGTGGTGGCGCGCACGCAAGGGCCCGCGGCCCTTCCGGTGTCGGCGTCGAGCCCCGATGGAACGTCCACCGAGACCACCCGCAGGCCGGAGCGGTTTATCGAGTCGATCCAGCCGGCCACCGCGCCCTCGGCCGGCCGGGACAGCCCGGTGCCGAGGAGGGCGTCGACGGCGATCTGGGCACCCGAGAAATCAGGCTGGGAGGTGATCGAGATGCCGAGAGCGCGCAGGACGCCAGCTTGCTGCGCGGCCAGCTCGCTCAGACGCTCGGGGTCCAGGCAGGCGACGCCCGCCAGGCGGCCCCAGCGATGCAGGTGCCTGGCCGCGGCCAGGCCGTCCCCGCCGTTGTTTCCCCTGCCGCAGAGGACGACAGCGCGGCCACGGCAGTGCCTGGCCACCTGCCAGCCGGCAGCCTCCATGAGCCAGGAGAGGGGGATGCGGTAGCGCTCGGTGGCGAGGCGGTCGACCTCGCGGACCTGGGCGCTAGTCAGCTGCGGGATCTGGCCGCTGGACAAGGAAGGAGCAGTAGGGGTCGCGGCGGTGGATCGACTTCTCCTGGGAGACCGGCTGACCCAGTAGCTCGACCATGAGCTGGGGCGTGATGGTGCAGACCTGGGGGAACTTGAGGGCCGTGTTCCGGAATGGGCAGTTGTGGATGCTGACACGAACGCCGGCCGGCGTTTCCTCCTGCTCGGCCAGCGTGCCTGCTCGGGCAATCCAGTCGACCAGGCGCTCCACCTTCTGGTCGAAGTCGAGGCCCTGCATGGTCGGTGCCACGGCTTGCGCGTTGCGATGAGCCACCCGCGCGAAGACTTCGTCCAGCATCTCGGGACCGCCCATCTCCTGGAGCTCGGCCAGGACCATGCTGGCCAGCTGGCCATAGCGCTTGGGAAACGCCGCGTCGGCCCTCTCGGTGAGGGAGAACTGGAGCACCGGTCGCCCGCGCTTCGTACGTACCGGCTGGCTCCTGACCAGACCGTCGCGCTCCAGGTTCGTCAGGTGCTGGCGGACGGCGTTGGCGGTGATGCCCAGCTCGGCGGCGATGTTCTCGGCGCTCGCCGTCTGCTTGCGCCGGAGAAGCTCCAGCACCTCCATGCGGGTTGATCGGCCGGCGATGAGGCTTGGCATGTCCGGCTGAATTGGCCGGAGCTTAGCACAGGGGCCCATTCCGACCCCCCCTGACGTACTCGGGTTTTCGAACATCGTCCCTTGACGAATTTCGGTTAACCCATAACAATGCCCTGGGCGAATTCCGAAAGCCGTCAAGGGGGAGAGAATGATCGAAGAAGCCTGCATCGCAATTGAGAGCGTCGAAGCGCGCGACCGCCGCCTGCGGGAGGCCAAGTACGCGCGCCGCAATCGAATGCGATACATCGACCACCTTTTGAACGAGCTCGAGATGCTGAACCTGGCCGAGCGCAGGGAACTGCCTCAGCCGATCTCGGGCGCGGTGGCCAGGTTGCTCGCGGATCTCCCTGGAGGGGGCGTGGCGTGCCGGCCGGGGTCAGTGATCGAGGCGATGGATCTTCTCTACGAGATCCAGGACGGTCTCATGTTCACCTCACCAGACGAGGACTGAGCAGCCCTTCGCGGCCGGCGTTGATCGCTGCCCTGGAGGGCCGGACCTGCACTCGGGGCAACAAAGACGGAGGGGTCAGCCCTCCCTCTTCTTGTCCGTGAGGTACTCCTGGTAGCGGCGGTAGGCGTCCTGCTTCCGCGAGTCGACGATCTTGGTGTAACCCTGGAGTGTGTTCAGGTTGGCGTGTCCGAGCACCTCCTGGACGAGCCGGACGTCGCCGCCGGTCACCTCGAGCAGGCTGGTGGCTGTGGTGTGGCGCGCCACGTGTGGGGACTTGAAGGACCAGGCGCCCAGCTCCTTGCGGAGGCGGTTCACGACGTGGCGGGCACCGGCGGGGGTGAGCCGTCGCCGGAGGTCGTTCGGAGTCGAGCGGTCGTAATTGACGAACAGCGCCATGCACGTGTCGGTGCGCGCCTGGAGGTAGTCGTCCACGGCCGCCTTGGCGTCGTCGGTGAGATAGACTGCGCGCTGCTTGGCGCCTTTCCCGGTCACGACCAAGCGGTTGCCCCGCCGCGGCACGTCGGTCCGTTCCAGCTGGAGGGCTTCCGATATGCGGCAGCCCGTGCTGAGGAGGAAGTGCACGAGCGCCCGGTCGCGCTTCTCGAGCGGGCTCTCCGCCGGCAGCGAGCTGAGCAGCCGGGCCAGCTCGTCAGAGGGCAGAGGCTTGGGGAGGCGCTGTTCGAGCCTGGGCAGGGTGATCCCGTTGGAGAGGTCGTTGTCCATCAGCCGCTCCCGGGCCAGCCAGCGCAGCCAGGACCGGATCGCCACGAGGGCGCGGGCGCGCGAGGCAGGGCTCTTCAGCGTCGTCGCCAGATGCCGCTGGTAGGCGCGAAGGTCCTCGTGACGGAGGTCCCCCATGGCCAGGCTGTGGCCGCGCGAGGCGAGGAAGCCGGCCAGCCGGCGCAGCTCACCCTGGTAAGCCCGCACGGTGTTCGGACTGCGGTTGGCTTCGAGCTGGAGCCAGCCGATGTATTCGTCTGCGGCGGCCTGGAAATCGAGTGACATGGGCGAGGCCACGGCGATCTTACGCCCAAAAGGTTTGTCCCTCCCCCGCAAGGAGAGGGACTAAATCAACGGCTTTGCCGCACCTCTAGCGGTCGGAGTCCCGGCGGTTGACCTGGATCCGGATGCTCTCGGGTCCCCGGGGCCGGACCTTGGGCACTCGCACGGTCAGCACGCCGTCCTCGATGGCGGCCTGGGCGTCCTCGAACCGGCAGTCACCGGGAAGGGCGATCTGGCGGTGGTATACGGCGGGTCGCATCTCCTGGTGGAGGTACTCGCGCTCGGGAACCTGGGCGCGGCCCGTGATGGTAAGCACGTTGTCGGTGCAGTTCAGGTCCACGTCCTCTGGCCGCACCCTGGGCAGGGCGGCCTCCACCACGACGGCGTCTCCGTCCTCGAAGACATTGACGGGCATCCATTCCCCCCCGCCGCGGCGCCGCTCGGCCATCACCTGCTCGAGAATGTCCCGCAGCGGGTTGGGCCCCGGGTCTGAGAAGCGCCAGCCGATCACCCCCCCAATTTTAAAGTGGCCGCCTGGCCCGGCATTGCCGACCGGTCTACCATCGATTCGTTGCCGTGAGCAGCCAGAAGCAGCCCAGTTCTGAAGAGGCGTTGGAAGAGGTCTCCCGGCGGCTCTACAGCGAGCGGCCGGAGGACTTCGTGGCCGCCCGCGGCCGCCTTGTCCGGGAGCTGCGAGGGCAGGGCGAGCGGGAGCTGGCCGGCCGCGTCGCCGCCCTGCGCCGCCCGACTCTCAGCCTCTGGCTGGCCAACCGCCTTAGCGAGGTGGCCGCACCCGAGCTCGAGGAACTGCTGGCGGTGGGCGGCGAGCTGCAGGGCGCCCAGGCGAAGGCGGCTCGCGGTGATGCCGGCGCCAGGCGCCGCTTTCGTGAGCTGATCGCCCGGCACTCGCAGCTGATCGAGGCCCTCGTGCGGGCGGCGCAGAGCTACGCCGCCGAAAACGGCCACGGTGGCGGGGACGAGGTGGGCAGGCGCCTGGCGGCAACGTTGCGGGCGGCATCCACCGAGCCGGGCGAGAGCGGGCGCCGCCTGGCTCAGGGCTCACTGCCGGCCGAGGTGGAGCCTGGCGGCTTCGAGCTGATCTCGGCCGGCACCCGCGAGGGCGGGGCGGAGGCTGGGGAGCGCGGCGAGGGTCGAAAGGAGGCGGCCACCGGCGAAGAGTCTTCTCGAGCCGGCCAGGAGGCGTCAGGCGTCGAGGGGGTAGCCCGCGCGGCTGAAGCCCGAAAGCTCGCGGCCGAGCGCGAGCGCGCCGCCGTGGCGGCCCGCTCCCGGGCGGACGAGCTGGCCCGGCGGGCGAGAAGCCTTCTGAGGGAGGCCGCCAGAGCCCAGGAGGAGGCGGACGCGGCGGAGGGCGAAGCGGCAGCCGCCCAAAACGAGGCGGCTCAGGCCAGGCAGGCGGCAGACGAGGCGGCGGCGAGAGCAAAGAGGCGCTAGCCACCCCCTCCCTACGCCACTGTGAAGTCGGCCTCCACGCCCAGCGAGGCGGTGCGGGCGGAGCTGGTCCGAAGATCGATGATGTCCAGCGGCCCGCCCTCTCGGATGGCGTAGAGCTGGCGGCCATCACCGCCCGCCCAGATCGAGTTGTACCTCCTGCCGTCGAACCAGTGGGTCCTAACCGACCAGTCTCGTGTGCTCAGTGCGTAGATGCCCGCGGCGGAGTCCCGCGCACCGTTTGCAAAGAGCGTGGACCCATCCGCGGAGAGTGCAGCCGAGAAGTTCGGCCCCTTGGCGTAGGCGTCCTCCGCAAAGGGAAGGTGAAGAGCGGTCCTCCTACCCACGGTGGCCCGGGTGTCGAGCAGGTGCCGGCCGACGAGGTCCACAACGCTCACGCCGCCATCCCAGCTGTCGTACACGTACAGCAGGCGGCCGTCCGGCGTGAACAGCGGCGCACCCCAGAACGGGTTGCCGATCCTGGCCTGCACCGCGCCGGCTAGACGGAAGCTGTCCAGGTCCAGCCACCAGACTCGCCCGTCCATGGGGCAGTAGCCCATCGCTGCCGAGCCGCTGGGCAGGGCGTGCAGGAGCGTGGGGCTCGCGCATGACAGACCGTGATCGGAGAGCCGCGACTGGATTTCCAGCCGTCCATTCCGCGGGGATCCCATCACAGCCTCCTCGGTGCCCGGCAGGAGCATCAGTAGACGGCCGCTGGGCAGCGCCAGAAGTCCGGCGCCGGGCGGCGCCGTCCCTCCCCGCTGGTCGATGGCGAGCGAGCCGGATGCGGCGGCCAGTCCGGACTCGAGATCGACCAGGAGAAGATCGGTGGCCGAGATATTGGATTCCAGGGCCAGCCAGCGGCCGTCCGGGCTCAGCGAGGCCGCCGTCAGAGGCGCCGCGGGGAGGCGCCATGCCGGCGGAAGATCAATGAGGCGCTCTACCCGGCCGTCCATCGCGGCGGCGACCGTCAGCTTGCCCGACGACACCACGTAGAGGCGCCGGCCGTCGGCGGAGCGAAGACCGGTGCCCTCGTTGCTGCTGTTGAACAGCGGCAGGCCGGCAAGCGAGAGCTCGCGGCCGTCGGGCGTGAATCCGCGCATCCGGCCGGCTTCGCCCAGCCAGGCCACACCCGCACCCGGTGCGGCCTCAACCGGTACGGCCTCAACGGGTGCGGCTGGAACCGTGGGAGAGGGTGCCGAGACGTGGGTGGGCTGCGAAGAGCAGCCCATCAGCACTCCCCAGAGACAGGCCGTTACGAGCGTGCGTCCCTTCATCGATCTGGCTCTTCTACACCGCTCGAGACTCCCCGGTTCCGGGGCCGAACCGATCAAAAGTTGCCGCTGAGGCGTCGAGTGTGTAAGCGAGTTTCAGGAGCCAAGCAGCTGCGTCGGGAGGATTGCCAAGGTTGCCCACGTCCCGCAGGAGTCCTCAACTCTTGCGCAACCCGAACCTGCCGGCAGCCTAGAACGACCTCATCTTATTTCGACTCTTCCCCCTACAGACGGGGGCCGGCATCTTTGATGTCGGCCCCCCACATCTTCTTCGCAGGGCCGAGCAGGCGGGATATTGCTCTGTTGCGGCGCCAGCTTCGTAGACACGACTGGTCAGGCATTAAAGAAGCGGGGGATAGACGATGAGGCTCCAGTCCGAACCCATCACGAGCACGCATGGGCTGGCCCTTCTCCTGAAGGCTGCTCGAACGCTGAACGATGGAGATCCACTCGACGTCGTGCTGGAAGAGGTGGCGTCCGCCGCCGCCAAATCTGTCTGGCGGCCACCGGGTGAGACGGGAGCTGCCACAGTGTGGAAACTGCGCGGATCCGAGCTCCTCCTCGAGGCCGAGTTCGGTGGGACGGCGCCGACCGTGACGCCAGGCCTCCCGGTCGAGGGCCAGCTCCAGGAAGTGCTGGCGGCGCGGCGCACCCTGCTTCTCGGCATCAGAGAGGTGCCGGCCGACCTCCGGAGCCGTTACGGCGCCCGCCGCTGGCGTCGTGTGGCACTGGCTCCGCTGATTTCCTACGGCAAACCGTTCGGCCTGGTCAGCGTCCCCCTCGAGGATGCCAGCCCGGACCCGGAGGCGGACCTGGAGATGCTGGGCGGCGTCGCCGACCTCGGTGGCCTGGCGCTCGCCGCCGCCACCGAGTTCGACCTCGAACTACGCCTGGCTGTCGCCTTCGAGCTGCTGCCGCAGATGATCGCCGGCGCCTCGGGGGCCGAGGACTCCCATGAGGCCGCGACCGTGGTGGTCAACCGCGTGGGCGAGGTTCCCGGGATCGACCGCGCCATCCTCTTCATGAAGGAGGAATCGAAGCGCGGGCTCTGGATCAAGGCCAGCACGGAGCCCGTCAATCTCCTGCTTGTCGAGCAGGACGCGGGCCTGGTGGCCCGGGCCGTCAAGGAGCGCAGGATCGCCGTCTTCGACCGGGACGACCCCGCCTGCTCCGAGCAGGACGTCCTCATCGCCGGCGACACCAGGCACGTGCTGGCGGTGCCGGTGGCCGTTGCGGCAGACGTGATCGGAATCTTCATCGTGGCCTCTCGTTTGCGTCCCTTCTCGGCCGCCGACGTGCAGATCGCCAGCGTGCTCGTCTCCGCGCTGACCGGACTCCTGGAAGGCATGCGCCTACGCGACGAGCTGGGCGAGGCGAAGAGGACCCTCCGCTCCTTCTATCACGGGCTTGCCTGCGGCGCGGTCACTCACGACAGCCGCGGCCGGCTGATAGACGCCAACTGGGCAGCTGAGAACCTGACCGGGATGCCCCTCAAGCAGATGGCGAAGGAGGGCGTCTTCGGGCCCGACTGGACCATGCAGGGCGAGAACGGAATGGCGATTCCCCTTCCGCTGCGCCCGCCTGAATCGGTCCTCAAGTCGGCCCGGCCGGTCCAGGGTCTGCGAGCCCGCGTCACGCCGCCTGGCGGCCAGCCGCGCTGGCTGCGTATAGACTCGCGGGCGATCGAGGAGGGGTCGCGCCTCAAATGGGTGGTGACCACCTTCTTCGAGAGTCCCCCCCCTGTGCTGACAGGCAAACGGCGAGCCGGCTCCGCGGTGCCCAAGACAAGCAGAGGAGAGGGGGCCTAGAAGCCCGGAGGCCTCTTTTTTTCACCGAGGCGAGAGTGGCGCGGCGGCGCCCTGGCGCTCGGGGTGTCAGGATATCCACGCGAGTGAGATTCTTGCCCTGGGGCCGGCCGGCGTTTACCGCGGCCCGGTCGATCCCCGACGACGAGCCGGGTTTGCCGAGCTGATGTCGCTCGGCAACCGTTTTCGCTCGGCGGGCGAGGGCACCCGTCAGAGGATGCGGGAGCCCCGCTGGTGGGCGTCCCTGGCGGCGGCCGGCGCCATCGCGCTCTACGTGCTGCTGCCAGAGAAGCTGGTCATCGGCCCCCGCTGGCTGGTGCCGGTGCTGGAAGGTGGGCTGCTGGTCTCGCTGTTGGCGGTCTCCCCCTATCGGCATGGAAACGAGCCCAAGTTTGCTCGCTGGCTTTCGATCGGTCAGTGCGCGCTGGTCAGCCTCGCCAATACCGTGGCGCTGGTGCTGCTGCTTCGCTTCCTGCTCCAGGGCGGCAAAGCCACCGGCGTTCAGCTCATCTTTTCGGCGATCCAGATCTGGCTCACGAACGTCCTCGTGTTCGGTCTTTGGTATTGGGAGCTGGACGCCGGAGGTCCCGGCCAGCGGATCAACGAGTTTCCCAAGGGAGCGGAGTTCCTGTTCCCCCAGATGACCTCCCATGACCTCGGGGCCAACTGGCTGCCGTCCTTCGTGGACTACCTGTATGTGTCGTTCACAAACTCCACGGCTTTCAGCCCGACCGACACCATGCCACTCAGTGTCGAAGCAAAACTGTTGATGGCCGGGCAGGCGCTGGTCGCGCTCATTACGGTGGCTCTGGTGGCCGCCCGGGCGGTCAACATCCTGGCCTGAACGGTCCGCGTCGCCTCCCCCCAGCGGCGGCCGATCCAGTCTGTGCGCGCCGTTTCTCGATCGAGAATTGCGGCTGCGCGCTTTGCGCTGGTGCAATACGCGCCTGATGTTGTCGCCAGACGGAGCCTGGGCCTGGAACGGGCGAGAGTGGGTGCCAACCGTTCCCGCTGCACCTCAGCGCTTCCGCCGGGAGCCCTCCGCCTGGACGCGTCCTATGCAGCTGGCCGTGATAGCCCTGACGCTGGTCGGCGCGCTCAACTTGCTGTTCCTGCTGCCCTACTTCGGCGACTACCTGCGAAGGTCGATACGGCAGAGCATCGACCTCTCCCTCGCTTCCCAGCCGGGCACTGTGGAGAACGCTGACCAGGTCCGGATGATCGCGGAGCAGGTGGCCTTCTTTTCAGTGGCGCTGACAGTGGCCTTCGCGATCGTCTGGTGCCTGCTGGTCTTGATCGGCACCCTGAGGCGGTGGACCTGGCTCTACTGGCTGCTGATGATCGCCGCCGGCCTCTCGGTACTCGGCCTCCCACAGCAGGCGCTCGAGATCTTCGGAGTCGGTATCTCGGGCGGCCCTGGGCAGCCGGTCTTCCTGCTGCCGCTGCCCAACGCGCTCCTCGGCCTGATCCTCGGGCTGGCGGAGCTCGCCCTCTTCATCTGGATGATCGTCGCGCTCAGGCGCTTCGGCCCCTGGGCCTGCCGCAAGGTGCCGGTGGCCTGAGAGGCCGCCGGTCAGGGGAGGGGCAACGCCGTCGGATGCTTGGGCTGATAGAGCGCCAGCTCGCCGCCCGGGATCCGGAGCCAGGTGACCAGGCCGAAGCGCTCGTCTGAGATGGGTCGGGCAATTTCGACCCCTTTGTCCTTGAGCTCGGCGACGGTGGCTTCGATGTCGTCGCACATCAGGTAGAGCTCCTGGCGACCTTCTTCCTCGGTGGGGTGGATGCCGAGCTCGGCCGGGGGCAGGGCGAAGATCAGCCAGCCGCCTCCGGCGTCGACGGATTTGAACCCGAGCACATCTCGAAAGAAGGCGCGAGCCTGTTCAGCCTCGCGAGAGAAGATCAGCGCATGTATGCCTGTGACCATGCCAGTCATGGTAGGCGCCGGCGGCCAGTGCCACCTGTCGCCCCGGGACCGGTGGGCAGACCCGTACTCGGCCACACCCATCGACGCCTCGCTAGCGGCTGACGGCCGATGGCAGCGCGCCGGAGAGCGCTTCCGCTCTGCCCCAGCGGCCCGGGATGCCGCGGAGCTCGATACGTTCGATACCGTCTGGCAGCCGGGGGGCGACGGCGAGCTCGGCGCTACGCGGCTCCAGCCCGAGCAGCACTCGGAGCAGCAGGAGGGGCGTTCCGGTCGACCAGGCCTGGGGGCTGGAGGCGGTCGGGTACTCCACAGGGAAGGAAGTTCGGGTCCTCCGGTAGCCGGCGAAGACTTCCGGCAGCCGGAAGTTGAAGAAGGTCGCGGTCTCCAGGATCGCCATGGCGACTCTGGCCGCCTCGTCCCGATACCCGTAGCGGGCAAGACCGGCGGCGATGAGCGAGTTGTCGTGGGGCCAGACGGTTCCACAGTGGTACTCGATCGGGTTGTAGGCTCCCTCGCCCTCCGCCATGGTCCTGATGCCCCAGCCGGAGAACAGGCTGTCGTCCATCAGCCGGCTCACGACAAGCTCCGCCTTGTCCTCGTCGACGATGCCGCTCCAGAGCAGCTGTCCTGGGTTCGAGGTGACGCTGTCGACCAGACGCTTGTCCCCGTCCAGCGCGATTCCGAAGAACTGCCGGTCCGGCATCCAGAAGTCTCGATTGAAGTTCGCTCGTAGCTCTGCCGCCTCGCGCTCCAGGCGCTCGGCCAGCTCTGGGTCGTTCCAGAACTCGCGGGCCAGCCGGGCTGACCGCACCTTGGCGTCGTAGACGTAGCCCTGGATCTCGCAGGTCGCGCGGGGAGACTTGGCCAGCGAGCCGTCGGCGAACAGTATCGAGTTCCAGGAATCTTTCCAGCACTGGTTTTCGAGGCCTGTCTCCATGGCGCGCTGGTACTCGACGTAGCCGTCGCCGTCCCGGTCGCCGTAGCGGTCGATCCACTCCAGCGCTGCTCGGGCCGGCTGCTCGAGCTCGCGCACCAGGTCCGCGTCGCCGGTCCAGCGCTCGTACTCGTCCAGCAGGACGGGATAGAGCGGCGTGGCGTCCGCCGTCCCGAAGTAGGGCGAGTGCGGTCGCTCCCCGAATGCCGTCAGCTCGCCGAAGCGGATCTCGTGCAGGATCTTGCCCGGCTCCTCCTCCTTGAAGGGGTCCACCCGCTTTCCCTGACGAGCGGCCAGGACGCGGAGGCTGGTTCTGGCCAGCTCCGAGGAGAAGGGAAGCGCCTGGTAGCTGGTGATCAGGCTGTCACGGCCGAAGACCGTCATGAACCAGGGCATTCCGGCTGCCGGCATGGATTCCTCGGGGAAGAGCTCCGAGTAGAAGCGGAGGGCCGCCAGGTCGATCAGGCTCTGCCGGTAGATGTGCTCCAGGGCGTCGTAGTCGGATTCCAGGCGAGGCGCCTGGTCCAGCCATTCGGCGAGAGAGACGCGAAGGTTCGGCTTGGGCATGTCCTCGCCGTGGTCGTACTTGACCGCGATCATGCGGTCGGTCACCACCTGCACGACGATGCAGGTCGTCCACTCGTTGTGGGGCGCCAGGTGAAGCCGGAAGACGATGGCATCGTCGGAGAAGTCAGCAGGCTGGCTGGAGGTGACGTGGGTCTCGCGCTTGAAGCCCTCGCGGCGGTAGCCCAGGACCAACTTGTCATCGCCGGCGGAGCGGTAGGCCTCGCCTTTCTTGGCCAGGGCGTCCTTCACCTCGAAGATGTCCGCGAAGTCGGACGCGGCCTCCAGGCGCAGCCCGATGTCGATCGGCTTCTGGCTGTGGTTGATGACCGTCAGGTCCTCGTGAAAGCCGTCGCCGACCATGCGCTTGCGGATAACCGAGACTGTCGGGTTCTCGTAGATGGTGCCCGTCGGCGGATAGAGGAAGAACTGGGCCGCCGAGTAGGCAGTCTCGTCGGTGGAGAGCGTGGTCAGAGGAGCGCCGTTGAAGGTCAGCACCCAGCGCGAAAGGAAGCGGGTGTCGCGGTAGAAGAGACCGTGCGGCTCGTCCGGCGCCGCCTCGATGTCCCCTCGCCGGTCGCTGACGATGAAGGTGCTTCCGTCCAGGATGCTGATGGTGTCGCTCGTCATGTATGTCGGTCTCCTGAAGTCACCGTAGACGCCTGTCAGTGTTGTCCCGGCGGCCGTCTGCTCCGTTACAGACCGCCGACCGGCGATCCATCTGGCTCAACCAGCGTCCCGGGCACCATTTAAAGTGGTGGTCGTAGTGACACGTCCTGCTCGAGCCGATGCCTGACCCGCCCTCCGGCCGCCAGTTCGAGATAGCTCGGGGAACGCAACAGGCCGTCGTCACCGAGGTGGGGGCCACGCTGCGTCGATACCGGGCTGGCGACCTGGAGGCGTTGGACGGCTTCGAGATCGACGAGATGTGCTCAGCCGGCCGTGGACAGCCACTGCTGCCCTGGCCCAACCGCATCCGCGACGGTCGCTACAGCTTCGCTGGCGTGGACTACCAGCTCCCCATCAACGAGGTGGAGCGCGGCAACGCGATCCACGGCCTGGTCCGCTGGAATGCCTGGCAGCCCGGGGAACATACCGGCGAGCGGCTCCTCATGCAGCACCGGCTGCATCCCGAGCAGGGCTACCCCTTCGACCTCGACCTGACCATCGAGTACTCCCTCTCAGAGGATGGGCTGACAGTGACCATGACCGCCGTCAACCTGGGCGCAGGCCCCTGCCCCTTCGGAGCCGGCGCCCATCCGTATCTGAGGGTCGGCGGCGAGGTAATCGACTCGGCGACGCTCCAGCTGCCAGCCGAGAGCCGGCTGGAGGCCGACGAACGAGCCATTCCGGTCGGTCGTTCAAGCGTCGAAGGCAGCCAGTTCGACTTCCTGACCCCTCGAGAGATCGGGAGCACCGCTCTCGACACCGGTTACGCCGACCTGCGCCGTGGCCCGGACGGAAGGGCCCGCGCCGCCCTCTCCGCGCCTGCAGGCCCGTCGCTGACGTTGTGGGCGGATGAGTCGTACCCGTATCTGATGGTCTTCACCGGCGACCCGCTGGAGCCGGAGCGCCGGCGTCGGGGCCTGGCGATCGAGCCGATGACCTGCCCGCCGAATGCCTTTCAGACCGGCGAGGCTTTGCTCGTGCTGCAGCCCGGAGAACGGTTCACGGGCAGCTGGGGGATCACGCCCGATCTGACGCCGTAGCCGCCGGCAGAGCGACAAGTACGGCCGGCTCGTCCGACTCCTCCAGCTCCAGCTCACGAATCGCGAGCGCATGTCGCAGGTCATCGACGGCTCCGCGCACCCCGGCCAGCCGCTCACGAGGGCCTCGCACGACGACCCTGTCCACTGGGGCGACCTGGGACAGCCTGGCCGTAGTCTTCGCCTTTCGCACTTCCGCCAGGACCTCGGCCACGAGGTCGAGCGCCACCGTAGGACCGGTGGCCGCGCGGGGTGCGACCTGGCCGGCCTCGGGCCAGGGCGCTCGATGGACCGAGCCCTCTCGCCACCATGACCAAGCCTCCTCGGTGACGAAGGGCATGTGGGGCGCGAAGAGCCGGAGGAAGGTTGAGAGGCAGGTTCTCAGAGTGACGCTCGCCGATCGCGCCGGGCCCTCGCCGCGCGATCCATAGGCCCGGTGCTTGACCAGCTCCAGGTAGTTGTCACAGAACCACCAGAAGGTGGACTCGCTGCGGCGAAGGGCGCGGGCGTGGTCGTACTCATCGAAGGCCGAGGTCGCTTCCCCGACCACTTCGGCCAGCCGGCGCAGCATGGACTCGTCAATGGCCTCGGTCGCCTCCTTGGTCGCCTGCTCAGCCCCGTCTTGGGGGTCCTCTGAACCGGCCGTGCCGGTGACCGAGAGCACAAAGCGACTGGCGTTGAGAAGCTTGACCGCGAGGCGCCGGCCGACCCTCATCTCGCCTTCGTCGAAGGCCGTGTCGGCACCCGGCCGGGCGCCGGCGGCCCAGTAGCGGACCGCGTCGGACCCGTACTGCTCCAGCAGTCCCAGTGGCGTGACCACGTTGCCCTTCGACTTGGACATCTTCTTACGGTCTGGGTCGAGGATCCAGCCCGAGATGGCGGCGTGCGTCCAGGGCAGGGTGTGGAACTCGTGCTCCGCGCGGACTATCGAAGAGAAGAGCCAGGTCCGGATGATGTCGTGCGCCTGCGGGCGCAGGTCCATCGGAAAGAGTCGCTGGAACCTCTCGTCATCCTGCAGCCAGCCGGAGACCAGTTCCGGAGTCAGTGACGATGTCGCCCAGGTGTCCATGACATCCGAGTCGGCGACGAAGCCGCCCGCTCGGCCGCGGTCCGATTCCATGTAGCCCGCCGGCACGTCCACGGAGGGGTCGACAGGCAGGCGAAACTCCTCGGCGACCAGCGGGCTTTGAAGGTCCACCCGGCCGGTGCCGTCGATGGGATACCAGATCGGGAATGGAACACCGAAGAACCGCTGGCGGCTGATCAGCCAGTCGCCCGTCAGCCCCGCCACCCAGCTCTCGTAGCGAGCGCGCATGTACTCGGGGTACCAGCGCAGCTGGCGACCCCTCTCGAGCAAGCGCTCACGCAGAGCGGGATCGCGGCCGCCGTTCTTGATGTACCACTGCCTGCTGGTCACCACCTCCAGCGGCCGGCGCCCTTTCTCGTAGAACTTGACGCTGTGCGTCACCGGGGTCGGCTCTCCGGCCAGGTGGCCGTGCTCTCGCAGCATCTCGATGGTGGCCGTCCGGGCCGAGTTGACGGTTTGGCCCACGAGCCCGCTGTAGTGCGCCTCCGCGGCCGCCGGATCACGGGACGGCCAGGCCTCTGAGCCCCAACCGACCGGCGTCAATCTCCCGTCGCGGCCGATCACCGGGCGGGTCGGGAGTTGCAGGTCGCGCCACCAGGTGATGTCGGTCACGTCGCCGAAGGTGCAGATCATCGCCAGGCCGGTCCCGCGTTCGGGGTCGGCCAGCTCATGGCCCACGATCGGGACCGGGACGCCGTACAGCGGGGTGATCGCTTCCGCGCCCAACAGGCCCGCGTAGCGCGGGTCGTCGGGATGGGCCACCAGGGCCACGCAAGCGGCCAGCAGTTCGGGGCGGGAGGTCTCGATCACCTGCCGGCCGCCTCCCTCCAGTGGGAAAGCCACCCGGCAGTAGACGCCGGGCACCTCGCGGTCCTCTACCTCCGCCTGGGCTACGGCGGTCTGGAAGTCGACATCCCACAGAGTCGGCGCTTCGGCGCTGTAGGCCTCTCCACGAGCCAGGTTGCGCAGAAAGGCCAGCTGAGATACTCGCTGCGCGCGTTCCCCGATCGTGGTGTAGGTCAGAGACCAGTCCACAGACAGTCCCAGGGTGCGCCAGAGTCGCTCAAAGGCCTTCTCGTCCTCCGCCGTCAGTGCCACGCAGAGCTCGACGAAGTTGCGCCGGCTTATCCGAATCGGCCGTTCTCCGGCACGCTCCGGAGGCGAGAAGTTCGGGTCATAGGGGAGCGATGGATCACACCTGACGCCGTAATAGTTCTCGACCCGCCTCTCGGTGGGCAGTCCGTTGTCGTCCCAGCCCATCGGGTAGAAGACGTTCCGCCCCCGCATCCGCTGATGGCGGGCGACGGTGTCGGTGTGCGTGAATGAGAAGACGTGCCCGACGTGCAGCGATCCACTGACCGTCGGCGGTGGAGTGTCGATGGAGTAGTTCGCCTCCCGCGGCGGGTCAGGATCGTAGCGATAGGTGCCCGACTCTTCCCATTGGGCAGACCACTTGTCTTCCAGCCCTTCCAGAGATGCACGCTCCGGGATCCGCTGCACAACCCCTAAGGATAGGGGCCGGCATTCTCGGCCCTGGCGGTTGCCGAGGGGAGGCGGGGTGAGGCGGCCCACATCCAGGACTCCAGGGCTGCGCGGAGGCGGCCACGAGCTCGGTGCAGGAGCACGCGCTGGTTGCCCCGGCTCACACCGAGGGCCTCGCT
>CATPBP010000018.1 GCA_955652675.1 Candidatus Dormiibacterota bacterium | reverse complement strand
GAAACCCTTCATCGCGATCCAGAGGGATCGACACCCTCCCGGTAGAGGCGAGCCAGCCAGCCGGAAGCGAGTCTTGCATGGATGGTGGCAACACCATTCTTGAAGCGTAGGCAGCAGGTGCTGAAGCCGCGCTATAGCCCCGAAATTTCTGAATGCTGAAGTCTTCGCTGTTGAAGAAGCGGGGGCAGCATCGGCGAACCCGTCAATGGGCGAGGGAACGTCGGTTCGGCCGGGGTCTTGGACCGAGGCAAAGGCACAGGACGGATCGCCTGGGAACCTGGGAGGTCCCGCTCACGTCCACGTGAGAGCAAGCCGGCAAGCGGGTCGCCGGCTGAACACTGACCCTGGCCCGGAAGGCACCCTCCGACCTTCCGGGAGCGCGAGCGAAAGCTGCGAGACACGAACCGAGGAGGGTAGCGTGGACCCCGGAAGCGAAACAAATAAGTGACCGGGGATGCGTGCCGGGAAGTCGTAGCACCTCAATATGACCTGTGACATCGGGGAACCGGACTCACCGGGACCCGATCGAGGGAAGAGGGGTGTCATGAGAAGAGAACCGTTGGCGAGCAACACGGGAGAGGACCCTGAGTCTCACAAACCTGTCCACGAAACGACAACGGATAGCTGAACTGGCAAGAACGAAACGAGGAGTGGCGCTGTCGTCGCTGCACCACGTCATCGACTTGGAATGGATGCAAGAAGCCTACCGGCTCACCCGCAAGGATGGTGCTCCTGGCATCGATGGTGTGACGGCGGCCGACTATGCGAAAAACCTGGGAGCCAATCTCTTGGACCTCCTGGATCGCATCAAGTCGGGTCGCTACAAAGCACCGCCGGTGCGCAGGACATATATTCCGAAGGCGGATGGCTCGCGTCGGCCGCTCGGCATTCCGACACACCGCGCATAATGCACCTCATTCAGTTTGCGTTTGGGATGATCGATGCAGATGACCCGAATTCGCAACCCATTCTCGCAGACGTCGATCAACATCGGCGTTGATTGTGATGGCATATCGGGTGTTTCTTTTACGATGCGCTGCTGAGACTATAATACCACGTTCGATCCAGTAATGGACGACCCAACGGCTGACACCATATCTTTGACAAACCTGGCCGACTGTGAGGGTTCCCGCTGGGGGCGAGGGGATGGGGATATGATGCTTGTAGCGTATCCAACTTATCATGCTCAGCGTGAATGGCTTGCCAGTTGAGCTTGTCAGACCTTCATCTTTGAGATGCTCGATGATCTCTTCATCGTGATATACTTTCGCCATATCACGGATTTTAGCAACGAATGCATCTGGATAGCGAATTGCATCTTGGCGCTTGGGCGGAAGGCGTACTTCGATTGTCTCAGTAGCTCCGCCTTGCCAGCAAACTTGCAAGCGCAACAGCTTTGGTTCTGGACCCTTAGCAACGGTGATATCACGGATTAACAAACGAAGCATGCGTTTGCGGTCGCAAGCTGACGTAGTTCGAGATCTCCAAAGTCGAGGAAAGTCTTTGCCCAATTGTAGAATTTGCTGCTTCTGTTCCGCTGTGACAGTGCGCATTGCTTGGCGCTCGAAGGCGGCTAGTTCAGCTTCAAGGTCCACCAGGCGCTGCATCGCGTCGTTCCAGCGTTTTTCGAGCGTGCTGGCAATTAGGCGATTGCTCGGGTCAACCTCCTCATAGCGACGTTCTGCCAACTCAGCCTCGTAGCGGGCGCGCTCGATACGCCGGCGCCACTGCGCCGAGATCGATTTGTCGCGTTCTTCCAAGCTGGACAGTGCTTCGAGTGCGAGTTTGATCGTAATCGGGGTAATGGCGGTCAGCAGACGCTCAGCTACGGCATCATCTAATAGTCCTGCTGGCAAGCACATGCCGTGACGTGGGGGCAATGCTTCCCGACTTCTCCAATTGCATTCATAGATTGGGTAAAGACCGCCATTGCCTGTATAACGCACTGTCAGGCGCCGTCCGCAAATTCCACAGAGCAACAACCCCTGCAGTAAGCACAGTCCCTCTCGAGCCGGTCCTGCAAGAGCTTCGATGTTGGTTCTATTCGCAGCCAAGCGTTTGCGATTGGCGAGGAATTGATCCGAGCTAATATAGCCTGGATGGTGATCGGGGATTACAACCCGCCATTGGTCCTCAGGCACCCTGCGCACCTGACTGCAGATCTCACCAGTAGCATCTATTTTTTTACAAGATTGATAGCGACCAAAGACGTAAGTGCCGGCGTAAGAAGGGTTCGCAAGAACGCCGATCACCCGTGAATGGGTCAGGCGACCCCAGATGAGCTTGCCATCCCAAGCGCCACCGTACGCCCGGCGCGGGAAGCGAAGGCCGAGCTGGTGAAAGCGGTGAACCACACGGTAGGCGCTATTCTCTTGATCAAACAGTTCGAATACTGCCCGAACAGCGCCTTGCACTTCCTGGTCTGGATCGAGGACGATCTTATCGCTGTCGTACACGAACCCGACTGGCAGAGGGAAGCGCAGCTCACCCTTCTGTGCCTTATTGAGTTTCGCTCCGTGGAGGCGCGCGCGAATGATGTGAAGTTCTGCCTGCGCGAACGTCCCCTTCAAGCCAAGTACAAGACTGTCGTTGAAGTCGGCGGGATCGTAACAGCCATCGCCGTCGAACACCAAGGTTTTGGTGATCGCACATAGTTCCAGCAATCGGTGCCAATCCTTGTTGGATCGTGCTAAGCGGGATGATTCCAGCGCGAAGATCGCGCCGACTTGCCCCATAGCTACATCGCTCACAAGGTTTTTGAAGTCGTCTCGTTTGGTCGCCTGCTCTGCCGAGTGGGCGAGATCCGCATCGAGAATTCGGATCTGCTCGGGAGTCCAGCCGAGTAATTGTGCTTGGTTGGTCAGATTGTACTGGCGTTCCGTGCTCTCCTGATTGAAGCGCACTTGCGCTGGCGACGATTGACGGATGTAGATGCAGGCCTGCCGCGCCAGATGATGCTCGGCTATTTTCGAATTCAGCATGTTCGGTTCCTTCCGCGTTGGGCGGCGTGGCGCCTGCAGCGAGATAAGATTCGATCATGCTGGCGATGATGGCGCCTGCCTTGGTTAAATCGAGGGCTGCTACAGCCGGATCCATTTAGTCGAGACTCTCGCGGCGTCGCAGAAGCTCGGCATTGATTGCGCAGATTTCGTTGAGCATCTGCTGTAGCTCGCGATAGTTGGTAAGGTACTCGGAGACTTGCGGATAGGTCGCGTTTGGCACATAGCCGAGCCGTGGGCGTTCTCCGGTTCGCGCCACTGTCGACAAATAGCGCTTGGGTCCGTGCCCAGGGCCACTGTTGCAATGACAACTGGATCGACCACAACGCTTGTAGGTCTCGCTCAGAGACCCACGTATGATCTGCTCGAGCGGTGGCAGGGCAAGCACCAGCTGGTGGCGGCGCCTGCGTAGAGCCGCGGACGAAACGTTTTTCATGACATCTGGACCGACTCAAATTACAGTCCGATTGATTCAGAGGTTGAGTCATCGGTCAAGTTGTTAGTTCTTGCGTTTCAAAGTCGAGATGAGATCGGCGAGTGCCAGCAGCCCTGGCGCGTCGATGAGCAATGGTTGTTGTCCGTTAATGGGCTCACACGGCGCCGTGCCCGGGGGTGCCCAGTCGGTCCATTCGCGCCGGACAGCAAGTGAGCCCATTTCCGCATGGCGTAGGCTCAAAATCTCCACGCCATACATTTTCTTGATCTTCAGCACAACAAACCGATGCCCGCGAAGTGGATGAAACGGATGGGTTATCTCTGCCGTTCCCAAACGTTGACCGGGCCTAAGTGCAGTTCGACGCAACCGTGCCTTCCTTCGAAGACAAGGTGGCGCAGAGGGCAATCGTCATGGTGCTGGAGTTGGTGTATGAGCAGGACTTCCTTCCCTGCTCATTCGGCTTCCGGCCTGGTTGCTCGGCTCATCAGGCATTACAATCTCTGCACACTGCCATCATGAGCCAAGGACTACGGTGGGTAG
>CATPBP010000017.1 GCA_955652675.1 Candidatus Dormiibacterota bacterium | reverse complement strand
CTGGAAGCTGCCCTGCGCCCAGCGAGACTGCTGGCCGCGGTAGGCGTTGACAGCCACCGGCAGCTCCTGGGGGACCGCAACCTCCTCCCGGTAGGCGGCTCGCCAGCCCTTGAGCTGAGCTCGATAGCTGAGGTCGAGGTCTTCAGTCAGGGTGGCGGCGCTCCAGCCGCCCGCGTCCGCGATGGCGGCGCGCCGCCAGATGCCGGCGGAGCCAGCGAAGTTGGTCATGTAGCCGAGCTGGGCTCGAACCGGCTGCTCGACGCCGAAATGGAAGTCGGTCATGCGCGCCTGGGGCCGCGTGAACCACGAATAGCGCTCGTTCAGGTGCTCCCAGCGCGCCTGGACGTAGCCCACGCCGGGATCTGCAAAGCCGGCCATCATCCGCCGCAGGAAGTCGGAGGGCGGCAGGAAGTCGGCATCGAAGACGGCGACGTAGGGCGCCGAGGTCAGCTCCAGCCCGTGAGCCAGCGCGCCCGCCTTGTAGCCCGTCCGGGCGCTGCGGCGGAGGTGCGAGATCCTCGCGCCGCGCGCCCGCCAGCGGGATACCGAGCTCTGCACGACGGCCACCGTCTCGTCGTCGGAATCGTCCAGCACCTGGATCTCCAGCCGGTCGCGGGGCCAGTCCAGGCGGCAGGCGGCGTCGATCACCCGCTCGGCGACGTAGCGCTCGTTGTAGACGGGCAGCTGGACCACGACCGGCAGCTCCTCACCGGCCGCGACCGAGCGCTCCGCCTCAGGGCGCAGGGAGAGCGCCCGCCGGCTGAGGTAGAGCAGGTTGATGCCGTAGACGAAGAGCAGCAGGCTGGTCAGGGTCACAAGCACCAGGGCGAGCGCCGTCACGGCGGCTCGTCGAAGAGGGCGTAGGGCCGCATTGTGCCTCGCACGTAGGCCACCCGGGCCAGCGCCTCGGGTCGCTTCCGGCGCGTCCACTGCATGTATCGCCAGGCGGCGCCCCCGAGGTGGCGAGAGGGCCGGTCCAGGAGGCGTGGAAAGAGCCAGTGAGGAAGCGCGGCGGCGGTATCCACCGCCAAGGGTGCCGGTCGCTGGTCGAGCTGCGGGAAGTGCTCGACCAGGCCCGGGTTGGCGGTCACTATCTCTCGCCAGAGCGCCCGCCCGTGCACCGGCTCAGCCGCCAGGAGCTCGTAGGCCATGTCCTCGTCCTGGCGCTCCAGAGGGAAGCATTGCGAGCGTTCGAGGATCAGGTTGGCGGTCATCACTCGAGGGGCGAGCGGACGGGCGCTGTGCGTGTCGACGGGCTTTCGGCGGTGTCGAAGGGCGTGCGCCATCCCGAGCAGGTTGACTGCCACGTAAGCAAGGTGGCGTCGTCCGTCTTCGACCACCAGGTTGAGGTCTACGTCGTCGGAGTCGCGAAACCCGCCGGCCGCCAGGGATCCGGCGATTGAGACCGCCCGGATGTAGGGGTTGAGTCGCGCCAGAACCCTGACGAAGCGGACCGTTTCGCGCAGGTAGGCTGCCGACGAGGTGTTGTGGGTGCGAGCACGTTCGGCGCTGGCCAGGGCGCATGGGCTGCCACGGCTGACCACCATCCCGTGCTGGATGTCCAGCTCCGGATGACCGGCGACCGCCTCCAGGACCGACTGCTCCGGGAGGGGACCACCGGCGCAGATTGCTGCCAGCCGCGCCGGTGCCACGGCGTAGCCTCGCCGCTCCAAAAGCGCCACCGTCCGGGCGATCCGGTTCTCCCAACGCGCGGACGGGCTCGCTAGCGCTTGCACTAGCACTGCACGGGATACAGGACCGGGTTACAGAACATCAGTCCGCTGCCGGCCCCGGCTTCTTTTCCACGCCACGCCGGCGCTCGCCACGGCCCCGGCCGCCAGGACCGCTCCCCCGCCCGCGACGGCGAGGGGGCTCGTGAGGGATGGCGCCGGGCAGAGGGTGCGGGCGTCGGGGACGGCCACCGTGAGGCCGCCCGGCACCTGCCTGTCGAGGAGCTGTGCCGCCCATCTCGGCGTGCCGGCGTCGCACCCCGGCAGGGCGTGCCCTGGGGGATAGGCGACGAAGTCACGCACAGCGTGGTCGAAATCGAAGCAGCCGTCGAATGGGGCGGCGGTGGGGAGGTTCAGCGCCGGAAGGCCGAAGACCGAAGAGACGAAAGCGCCCACCGAGGTGTGATCCAGAGGCGCCGAGCTCACGTGCCCGACCTTTGCATAGGGAGAGACCACGATGGCAGGCACTCTGAAGCCTGCGGCGTGGCTGCTTCCGGGCGGCTTGACGTGGTCATAGAACCCCCCGTGTTCGTCGTAGACGAGAAGCAGCGCGGTCTCCGGCCAGGCTGGGCCGGAAGCTATCGAGTTGATTGTCAGCGCCGCGAATCTCTCGCCCAAGCCCGGTGGCGACGGGGGGTGTTCGGTGAGGGGATCCTCGGAAACGATCCAGGAGACAGGGGGGAGGTGGCCGCCGGCAGCGTCGGCCAGGAACTGCTCGTAGGTGCCCTGCGTCCGAGGGTCCGACTCCCGCTCGGGATAGAAGGTGACAGGGTTGTACCTGGCGTCGGGTAGGTGCGCCAGATAGCAGCGCCAATCGATCCGGGCCTCGTCCAGGCGGTCAACCAGGTTGGGCCGCGGGAGGAGGGTGGGGTCTATCTGGTGAGGGTTGTCGCGGAAGGCGCCGGCCGTCCCGGCGATGCTGAAAAGGCGGTTGGGAAAGGTGGCGCCCGGCACCGAGGAGAAGTAGCGGTCGCAGAGCGTGAAGCGCTTTGCCAGCGTCCAGTAGTAGGGGATATCCTCGCCCGTGTAGTAGGTGAGCGAGCCGGGGCCGCCCGCCTTCTCGAAGCCGACCTGCTCCTGAGCCTTGGCGGCCTTCGAGCCGTGCGGCAGGTCGGCAAGGCACTGGGTCGTGGCTCGCTTCACGGGGGCGCAGGGAGGCAGTCCGTCGGCGCCCGGGAAGAGGCCGAAGTAGTGGTCGAAGGAGCGGTTCTCCTGGATCATGATCACCACCCGCCGGATGGGCGTCTCGGCGGCCCGCCCCAGCCGGATGGCCGGGAAGGCGAGCGCCGCCGCCAGCGCGGCCCCGCCAGACAGCACCTCGCGGCGGGTGAGATTCGGCACGGTTCTCCATCCTGGCCCGTCCAGCGCCCGGCGCCAAGCAATGAGATCGACCGGGCGAGAAAAGGCGTAGCTGCCGGTTGAAAGAGAGGAGGCCTAAAGGTTAGCTGGCGGAACTGAACAAATCCGCCGACCCCCGGCGGGAGTGGGTGGAGGTCGATCTCTGTCCCGCCCTCAGGCGGTTCTGGCGGGGAGCTCCGCGGTGGCCGCTTGCCCCGCCGCCAGGGGCAGGTCGATGCGGAAGGTGGCGCCGCCACCCGGCGTCTCGAGCACCTGCACCGCTCCCCCAAGCGCGGCCACCACCGCGGCCACGATGGAGAGCCCGAGCCCGGAACCGCCGCGGTCGCGGCTGCGCCCAGGGTCGGCGCGGTAGAACGGCTCGAAGACGCGTCTTGCCTCCTCGCCCTTCAGCCCAGGGCCGTGGTCGGTGATGCTCAGGGCCGCCTGCTCTCTCCCCCTGGTCACGCTGACCTCGATGGGGCTGCCGGGAGGTGTGTGGACGATGGCGTTGTTGACCAGGTTGGCGACCACTTGCCTCAGCCGCAGCTCGTCGCCGCGCACCATCACGGCCTGCGGCGCGGTCAGCGTGATGGTCCGCTGAGGAGCGACGGCGCGAGCGTCCGCGCAGGCGTCGTGCGCGATCCGGCGCAGCTCCACCGGGACCTGCTCCAGCGGCCGGCCCTGATCCAGCCTGGCGAGCAGGAGCAGGTCGTCGACCAGGACGCTCATCCTGATCGCCTCCTCTTCGATCCGGCGCCGGGCCAGGCCGGCGTCCTGGGCGGGCTGCGCGGCCCCGCGGCGGAGGAGCTCGGCGTAGCCGCGGATCGAGGTCAGTGGAGTTCTCAGCTCGTGGGAGGCGTCCGCCAGAAAGCGTCGCAGACGCTGCTCGGAGCGAGTCCGCTCGGCGAAGGCCGTCTCGATCTGGCTCAGCATCCCGTTCAGCGCCAGTCCCAGCCGTCCGATCTCCGTCCGCGGGCCGGCCGGCTCCACGCGCCGGCTCAGGTCACCCGCCGCGATCTCGCGGGCAGTGCTTCCCATCCGCTCCAGCGGACGCAGCCCGACGCCCACGACCCACCAGGCGAAGATCGCCATCGCCACGAGCACTCCAAGGCTGATAAGCCCCTCGATGAACAGAAGGCTCCCGAGGGTCGACTGGACGTCCGTCAGAGGTATGGCCAGGATGATGGTGTCGCCGGCCGCGGGGCCCCTGCTGGTCGAGTAGACGAGTACCCGGTACCGGCTGATGCCGCCGGTCCCCGGGAGTGTCTGGGGCGGCGCGCTCGTGTCCGGGTCCGGAGTCGGGATCTGCGCCGGAAGCACGGGCTGTGCGGAGGAGGGAGGCTGGCCGAAGCCGGTGAAGGTCTGATGAGCCGAGGACCCGTCCGGCGCCCGGATCTCGACGAAGGTGCCGGTGAGGAAAGCTGCGCTCGGCGCGGGCCCTGGCGAGTGATGGTCGCCCCCCGAGTCCATCAGGTAGCCGGCGACTGACGCACGGGAGTCGTAGAGCTGTCTGTCCACCCGGTCCATCAGGAAGCCCTGCAGCGAAAGGTAGGTCCCGACGTCGGCCACGATCAGCCCGGCCACCATGAGCGCGAGCAGGCCCAGCAGCAGCCGGCCTCTCAGCGACTGGGTCATGTCCGATGCGTTGGCAGAGTCATGTCCGGGGCGCCCGGAGGACGTAGCCGACGCCGCGCACGGTCTGGATCAGGGTCGGCTCGAAGCGGTCGACCTTGCGGCGCAGGTAGCTCACGTAAGTCTCCAGGACGCTCGCGTCGCCGCCGAAGTCGTAGTCCCACACGTGGTCCAGAATCTGCGCGCGGGTGAGGACGCGGCCGGCGTTGAGCAGCAGATAGCGGAGCAGCCGGTACTCGGTCGGTGTCAGTTCGATGACCTGGCCGGCGCGCCGCACCTCGTGGGCGTCCTCGTCCACCTCCAGGTCGGCCAGGGCCAGGCGGTTGGAGGCGCCGTCGCCGCCGTGATGGCGGCGGAGGACCACCCGGACCCGGGCCACCAGCTCCTCGATGCTGAAGGGCTTGGTGACGTAGTCGTCGCCGCCCACCGTGAGCCCGTGGACCTTGTCCTCGGTCGCATCCCTGGCGGTCAGGAAGATGATGGGCACCTTGCGGCCCTGGGCGACCAGGCGGCGAAGGACGTCGATGCCGTCGATGTCCGGCAGCATTATGTCGAGGATCACGAGGGCCGGTGCGAACGCGGTGACCGCTTCCAGCGCACCTCTCCCGGTGGCCGCGGTCTGGACGGTGAAGCCCTCGTAGCGCAGGGCCATGGCCACGAGCTCGGTGATGTTCGATTCGTCGTCCACCACCAGGACCCGGGCGCCGTTCTGGCCCGCTGCCGTCGCTGTCTCTGGTCCCACGAGTGTCATCCTGACCGCTTTTCCTTGGAGTTAGCTCAGACCTATCGGGGAGCTTGCTGTGAGCGCTGAAGGGCCAGAGCCAGCACCGGACAGGCGGCAACGGCCCGTCGAGCGTCGGGCAGGAGATGCTTCGGCACCGGGCCACCGGCGATCATCGGATACCCCCAGTCGTCCAGCTGGATCAGCTCGGGGAGCAGCTCCGCGCAGAGCCCGCTGCCGTCGCAGCGGATGCGGTCGACGGCAAGCTCGGATGTGGCCATCAAGCCACCCGCTGGATGCCGTGGGCGCGATGGTGCTGAAACTCGTGCCAGAAGACCTGGAGGGCCGACTGCAAGAAACCCACAGCCCCGTCGGGATGGCGACAGGCGCCTCGGCCCCGGACCTGGCTCGACCAGCGCTGGAGGCGTTGGAGCTCCGCCGGGCCGGAACGTCCCTCGGCGATGCCCGTGCAGGCGTCGGCCAGGGCCCGAAGGCCGAAGAAGCAGGGACCGCACTGGGCCGCGCTCTCTCCGGCCAGGTACTGCATCATGCGAGCGGTCTCGCAAACCCCGCAGGCGCGGTCGGGCAGGATCGAGACCACGCCCGTCCCCAGGGAAAGGCCCAGCGCCTTGAGCCGAGAGGTCTCGAGGGGCATGGCCCAGGCCTGGCTGGCGTCGATCCAGGTTCCGAAGTAGCCACCCAGGAGCACTGCTCGGGGAGGCTCGGAGGAGCCACCCGCCTCAGCCACGGCCTCGCCGACGGTGGTGCCCGCCTCCACCTCCATGACGCCGGGCGCCGCCACGGCACCGCTCAGGCTCAGGAGCACGGTGCCCTGGCCGTCGATGCCCGTGGATCTGTACCACTCGTCCCCGAAGCGCCCGGCGAGTGCGACCTGGGCCAGGCTCTCGACGTTCTGGACGAGCGTCGCTCGGCCGTCCACACCACGCTCGTAGGGTCGCGGGGGCACGGTGGTCGGGGTCGCCACCCCGGCGTTGACGAAATGGACCGCGGCGCTCTCCTCGCCGGCCACATAGCGGTTGGGGGAGGCGACCAAGCGGGCGATGTTCCGCTCCGGCTCGGGCCGCTCGGCGAGCGCTCTCGACATCGCAGCGGCAGCCGCCCTGTGCTCCTCGCCCAGGTAGAGGAGGACCTGAGTGGCGCCCACCGTAGAGGCGGCCATGAAGGCGCCGTCGAGGACGAGATGGGGCCTGACCGCCATCAGCACGCGATCCTTCCAGCTCAGCGGCTCGCCCTCCGCGCCGTTGGCGAGCACCACCGCGGTTCCCCTGGATCGCTTCGCCACGGCGCGCCACTTGGTGGCTACCGGAAAGGCGCCGCCGCCGCGGCCCCGCAGCCCACTCGTCTCAAGGGTGGCGATCAGGTTACGGCTCCCCGCCGGGGCCGGCCCCAACCGGCGCCGGTGATCGCGGAAAGACTCGGCACCGGCGCCCAGCTCGGGCCCGGAAAACAGCCTCGCGGCCCTCATGGTCCGAGCGGCCTCTCCACCGCCTCGCGGAAGCGGCCGCGGGCGCCGGCCAGCGGGTCGCTCGGCTTCAGCCAGAGACGGGCGCCGGCCGCGACGAGGACGGCGACCAGGCAGGCGACATCCAGGGCCCGAAGCCAGGCGGAGCCGGAGTCGGTGCCCGTGCCCAGACCGTGGACCAAGGCCACCGGCCAGGATGCGTAAGTCAGCCAGTGGATCGCGCGCCAGGCGGCATAGCCGAAGACCCCCCTCAAGAGGCTGGTGACGACCACCGCAAGCAGGAGCTCGGCGGCGATGGTTCCCAGGCCGAGCCATACCGGCCGGTACGAGGACGCGAAGGGGATCACCGCTGCGGTCCAGCCCAGGTGGGTGAAGGGGTCGACCACCGCCGTGAGGATGTGCAGGCCGAGGAAGACCAGTGTCAGCAGTGCGAGGTTCCGGTGCAGGCCTGCTATCAGGAATCTCGGCCAGCCGGAAGGCGACCAGCGCCGGGTCGTGAGCACGCCGAGGGCCACGGACGCGGTGAGCAGGATGAGCGTGACCGCCCCGGCGCCTCGCGTCGTGTACCAGAGCAGCGTGTCGTTCATCTAGGAAGCGCCGCTCACGGCGTGGGCCGGCTGGCTCGCAGCCGGGGCCTGGGCAGGCGCCTGGGCGGGCGGCTGCACGGTCTCGTCGCCGGACGAGGTGCTCGCGTCTGAGGAGTCGCTGGAGGCGGCGGGGGTGGTCGCGGTGCTGGCGGGGGCCGCCTGCGCGGTCTTGGCCGCCCCGGGGATGGTCGCCCACCCGATCGCTCCGAAGAGCCCCACCGCGGCCACGCTGCCGACCGCGATCCAGGTCGTGACCCGGCGCAGCAGCCGCGTGCCGCTCTCGCGAGCCTCCATCCTGTCTTGGGGTCGCTGCCAGTCTTGCATGGGAGAAGTCTGCCGGGGCGGGCTGAGATCAGCCTGGGCGATTGCTGGGGATTTGCTTAGAGGCCCTCGTCACCGGAACGACCGAGCTGCGTTCTCCCGCTAGCAAAATTGGGTGGACGGGCTCTGGAAGGCGTTTGGCGGTGTCGTCGCTGCGGTGGCGTTGCCGGTGCCGGCGCCTGAGAGGCAGGGGGGGCCCGTGAAGACAACGGTCACGTTGGCCCAGCCGCCGGGTGCGCCCGCCGGCACCGTTATCGAGAACTTTGCCGGGGGCGGTGGAAGGCCAAGCTTGGGGGTGGCGGTTAGCGTTCCGGTAACTGTGGCACCGGCCTGGGTGTTCACCAGGCCGGCATTCACCGTGAAGTGGCACGCGAATTGAGTCGCCGAAGTGACGGACGGGTTGCACGTGTTATTGGGCGGTTCCATCCACGTCACCGAAAGGCTGGTGACGGTGGGCGGCGCTGGCGTTGGCGTCAGCGCGGGGGTCGGTACCGCCGTCGGCTTTGGCGTAGGACGTCGTCCGTGTCCGATGCCGCCTGCGCTCACTTGGCCTACCCCGTAGTTGGTGACAACCAGGCCGGCGGATGGGCTGGGGGCAGATGGCGATGCGGTGGGTGACGCCTCAGGCCGCGAAGAGGAGGGCGAAGGTAAAGGGCTGACAGGCGGTGTGCTTGGGAACGGGCCGGTGTTCTTGTACCCCGCGGTCTGCCCAGAGGCCTGGAGCGAGGCGCCGAAGGGGTTGACGAGCGTCTGAGTGACGAGGGCGCCCAGCGCCAGCACCGCCAGGCCGCCGAGGATCCCGGCTGCCCGGGGCAGGCGCTCCAGCCAGGCGAGGGGGGAATTCGAGGCGTCCAGATTCTGGCGAGCGGCGACCAGCACGAAGTCACGCCGGTCGTGCTTCAGGGAACTGGGCACGGGCAGCGCCACCAGGCCACCGAAGAGCTCCGCCGGCCTGGTGAGCCGGTTGGCCAGGCCCTGACACTCCGGGCAGCGACGCATGTGACGGTCGACCGAGCCTCGCTGCTCGGCCGTCAGGCTCTGCAGCCCGGCCGGAACAAGGGCGGCCAGGCGCGAACAGTGGTCTCGCCGCTGCGCCACCAGCAGGTAGCGCACGGCGTTGCCCAGCGCCTCCCGGGCGCGGTTCACGAGCACCGCGGCATGACTCGAGGAGACCCCCAGCACCTGCGCGATCTCGGGCGTGGCAAGGTCCCGGCGCAGGCTCAAGTCCAGCACCGCGTACTGCCTCGGCTCCAGGCTCGCCGCCGCCGCCCAGACCAGCTCCGCCGACTCGTTCGCCATCGCCTCGGCCTCCGGACCGGGGGCGGGAGTGGCAAGGTCGAACTGCTCGTCGATCGGGTCCGTCGGTGGACGCCGGGTGAGGTGGTTGAGCGCCAGGTTGTTGGCGATCGTGTAGAGCCAGGCCCGGACCCGGGCCGGGTCGCGGAGCTTGCGCCGTGCTTCCCAGGCTCGGACGAACGTCATCTGCGTGAGGTCCTCGGCCGCCGGGGGATCCCGAACGAGCCGTGCCAGGAAGTCGTAGATGCCCGGCAGGTGGCGGTCGTAGAGCGCGGCAAGCGCTGCCTCGTCGCCGTCACGGAAAGACCGTCCCAGCTCTAGATCCGGCGCACTTTCGAGGCCCCCCGTCCGCATCGGCCCTCAAGGATGAAGGCAAAGGTCAATTTCATGCATCCCACGAACAAGACCCGCGACCCGGCTCGAGATCACGCCCAGAAATCTGCGGTCTCGCCGTAATCCGGCCGCTCGGGCGGGGTCTGACCTTGCGAAGACGCCAGCCCGGTGCCGGCAAAGCGACCGAACCAAAGCGAACCTCACCCCGCAGCCTTGGCGGGCCGAGGGTCTAACAGCCCTCGGCCCCCGCTGCTTACTCCTCGCCGATACCCCCTCGCAACCCTCGCGCAAGGGGGAGGGGATCAAATCGCCGAAAATAGCAGCGCTGCCCCGGCGGGCGGCACGATCTGATGGCTGTACAGCGAAGGGCGCCGGCGTCCGAACAGAGCGAACGGGGTGGGAGCGCGAAACTGGCCAGAGCGCTTGCGACCTGCGCAACCGAGGCCGACATCGTGCAGGTGCTCTACGCCCGCCTCACACACGTGTACGGCTATGACGTCATCGACCTGCAGGTCCTGGAGCGCGATGGGTGGTGCCGGCGTGTGGTGGTCGACCACGGCGTGCTTCAGGACACCCGGCGATTCCCGATCGCCGAGTCGTACTTCGCCGGCCATTTCCGTGAGGGGACCACGGCGGTTGGCCATCCAGTCAACGCCAAGCTGGAGCACGGACGCGGTCCCGGCGCTCCCAAGCGAGTCCGAACCTACGCCTGGGTCCCGATTCGACACCGCCGCCGCCTGATCGGAGCGGTCGTCTACGAGATGACCGCCCACAGGCACCCGTCCGTTGAGGAGCTGGCCTTTCTGGAGGAAGTGCACGCCCACCTGGGTGCCTTGGTCAACCGGGCCTCACTGCACGAGCTGACGCGGCGGCCCGACCGTGACGCGCTGATCCGCGCGCTGGCCACTTGTGCGACCGAGGCCGACGTGGTGCAGGTGCTCTACTCTCAGCTCCGGCCCCTGTTCGGCTATGACGCCCTGAACCTTCAGGTGCTCGAGCGGGAAGGATGGCACCACCGGCTCATCGTCGACCGGGGCGTCCTGCAGGACATCAAGCGAATGCCCGTGGCGGAGTCCTACTTTGCCCGGAACCTCGCGGAGGGCGCCGTCTCGGTCGGCCGCTTCAGCGGCGCCAAGGTCAACTACGGCCGTGGCCCGGGCGCGCCGGACCAGCCCCGCAGCTTCATCTGGGTTCCCATCCGTCATCGGGGGCAGATGACCGGAGCCGTCGCCTACCAGATGAAGGACTTTCGGGACGTACCGGCCGAGGAATTGGCCTTCCTGCAGGAGATCCACGCACACCTCGGTGCGGTGGTGAGCAGCGCATACCTGCACGAGCTCACCCGGAACCAGGCACTCAGCCTGAGCGCACTGAACGAGATTGGCCGGGCGCTCGCCTCCACCCAGGACGAACCAGGGGTCGCCGTGGCCGTGGCGGCCAGTCTCAGTCCGCTCATCGACATGGACCTGGTGGAGCTGATCGTCCCGGAGCCCAGGGCGAAGTACGCCCGGGTCCTGCGAACCGGACCGCACCGTCCCGTCACAACCACAAGCCTGAGCCTGAGCTCGGCTGTGCTGGCCCCCGCCAGGCAGGCCATGAGCAGCGGGCGCCCCATGCTGGCCCAGGAGGGAGCCAGAGGTTCCGGCAGCCGAACCGGCGTCTGGCTTCCACTCGGCAGGGGTGCCCTGGTGGAGGCGGTGCTGGCCGTGCACAGCAGTCATCCCGAGGCCTATGAGGAGTCCACCCTCACCTTCCTCACGCAGGTCGCCGACCAGGTCTCCCTGGCCCTCCACAACGCCTGGTCATATGCCGCCGTGGAGGATCAGCGCCGGCGCCTGGAGGTCGTGGAAGCGGTCGGCAGACGGCTTGCCAGCACCTTGGACAGGTGGTCGATCATGCGGGCCGTGCGCGAGGAGCTCGGGCGCCACCTCGAGTTCGACCTCTTCTCTCTCGCCATCGTGGAGCAGACCGAGAGTGGACCGGTTGCGGAGGGATACGTCGACGACTCGGGAGAGGAGCAGCCGCCGATCGTCATTCCGCTGAGCGCCGCCGGACCTTCGCGGGAAGCCTTCGAGACAGGGCGGCCCGTGGTGATTCATCGATCGCCGTGGAGCCGCGGGCTGGAGGAGGGCGATGAGAGCGCCCAGGCCGGCGGCCTGGTCCCGAGCGAGGGCGCACTCCTCCAGGTCACCCACGGCACTCGCCGGCGCCGGCGGGCGAGCGCGTCCATCATCTGGGTGCCGGTTCCCCACGGCGGCCAGATCCGGGCTTTGCTGTCCATTCAGTCCTACCGCCCGAAGGCCTTCAGCGCGTGGCATGTCAGCGTTCTCCAGGATGTCGCCGCGCACGTCAGCCTGGCGCTTGCCACCGCGGACCAGGTCGCTCGGATGACGGCCATACTGCAGTACTCGCCAGTGGGCGTCGTGCTGGAGGACCCCGGCGGCCACGTCCTGTTCACTAACCAGGCCATCGAACGCCTCTACAGCGTTCCGGGCGACCGGCTGTTGGGACGACCGGCTGAGCGGTTAGCTCGGCTGGCCGGCGCCGTCCCCATCGCTGGTTCCGAGCCGGAGGACTCCGGGCCGCAGAGGCTGCAGGTAGCGGCAACCGGCACCACCCTGGAGGTGAGGCGGGTCCAGATCCCAGGGTCGATAGACCACGCCGCGGGCACGCTCTCCCTGCATGAGGACATCACGCGCGAGCGCGTCCTCCAGGACGCCAGGGACCTGATGCTGCGAGCGATCGGTCACGAGGTGCGCAGCCCGGCGGCCGCGATGCGGGGCATGCTGGCCAACCTCATCGAGTGGCGCGGCAGGCTGGCGCCGGAGCAGACCGAGGATCTGCTCGACGAGGCCTATCAGCAGTCCGAACGCCTTCTGCGACTCGCCGAAGCACAGCTGATCATCGGGAAGCTGGAGACCCACGACTATCAACCGCAGGAGAGTCCGGTCGGCTTGCCTGAGGCCCTGGACGAGGTGACCAGGCTTCTCAGGAACCGTTACGGTCAGCGCTCGTCGCGCGTCAAACCACGGCTGCCAGATGACCTGCCCAGCGCCAACTGCGAGCCCGCGCACCTGCAGCAGGTGCTGGTCAACTTGATCGGTAATGCGTTGGAGCACACCGAGGCTTCGGCGGTCACGGTCACGGCCAAGTGTCAGCGGTCATGGCTGCGAGTCGACGTGCGGGACGACGGTGCAGGCCTCCCGGCGGATCGACTGGAACGCGTTTTCGAGCGGGGCGGCTTCGCCGGCGGTCACCGCGCTCACGGCGGCCTTGGGTTAGGGCTGTACCTCTGTCGGTTAATAGTGGAACGGTCTTTTGGCGGTCGCATCTGGATCGGCCATTCTGGCCCAAAGGGAACGCGTATCAGCTTCACCGTTCCGGCGGCGTAGGTCTTCGCGCGCACGGCTTTAGCCAGCTCCGCGCTCACTCGTCTCTCGTTCCTCAAAGCCAGGCCGAGCGCTTGCTACACCGGGCTGAGCAGCTCGGCGCTGTCGCCGACGAACCGGGTTGATGAAACGAAATGCGGGCAGCCGCTTTCGCCATCACAGGGAGCCACCATCAATGATTCGGTGGCTCCCTGCGCAGTCCCCTTGTGTGAAACGTCTAGTCGACCCAGCCGCGCTTGCCGTCCACCCAGCCTTGGCTGCCGTCTACCCAACCGCGATTGTCGTCGACCCAGCCTGCGTTGACTTTGGTGCTCATGCTTGTCCCCCTAGCAGTGAATACTCGCTCGATGCGTCGCTGTAATTGGGCGAGTGAGTTTTAGTATGAGGGCAGTCAGCTCAGCCGCCAACCAGAGCGCGGTTCCCTCCCTTCCCACGAATCTCAGCAAGCGTCTGCATGTGTCCGCAAGCGGGGCTTGGCGCCCAAGAGCTGAGTGTGATGGTGTCGCCCAAGCGAACAGACTGCGCGCCCCAGCATCTGACTGTGCCGGAAGGGCCTTCCAGGCGCCTGGCCCGTCAGTCAGTCGACTTTGACCGGGCCACGCCCGGCTGCCCGCCCTCGGAGACTGGAGAAGCCGGGCCGCCAGGCTCCGCGCTGATATGGCGTTTTAGACTGCGTCAGACCGCGGTTGAAAGCGCTTCGCTACGGCGGCCCGGTTCTTAGGCGGACAACACATGGGAGGTGTCGATGAGGTTCGAAGGCAGGGTGGCGCTGATCACCGGCGGCGGACGCGGGATCGGGGCGGCCACCGCGGAGGTGTTCGCCCGTGGGGGCGCCTCGGTGGTGGTCTGCGACATGGACGAGGGGCCGGCCCGCGAGGTCGCCGAACCGCTGGGAGAGAATGGGCTGGCGCTGGCCTGCGACGTGACCCGCCGGGAGCAGGTGGAGAGCGCGGTTCGACGAGCGGTGGAAGCCTTCGGCCGGCTGGACATCCTGGTCTGCTGCGCGGGTATCACCCGCGACAACCTGGTCCACAAGATGTCGGACGACGACTGGGCCGCGGTGATCGCCACTCATCTGACCGGAAGCTTTCTCGCCTGCCAGGCTGCGCAGCGAGTCATGGTTCCCCAGCGCTACGGCAAGATGGTCCTCCTCTCCTCCACCTCCGCCCTCGGCAACCGCGGGCAGACCAACTACTCCGCGGCCAAGGCCGGCCTGCAGGGCATGGCCCGGACCCTGGCCATCGAGCTGGGCCCCTTCAACATCAACGTGAACGCGGTGGCCCCTGGCTTCGTGGAGACGCGCATGACGGAGGCGACGGCCCGCCGCATGGGACTCGACTGGGAGGAGTTCAAGCAGCGGGCGCTGGAGAACACGCCGCTGCGCAAGCTGGGTCAGCCGGTCGACATCGCCAACGTCATCGCCTTCCTCTGCAGCGACGATGCCGGGTACGTGAGCGGTCAGATCATCTATGCCCGCGGCGGCCCGTAGCCGGGGACCGCGAGGGAGGAGTGGCACGGCCTCCGCGATGATCGTCTGCCCGCAAGCCGTCGCGGCCGAGGCCGGTCTGGACGTCCTCCGGGCCGGCGGAAACGCGGTCGACGCTGCCGTCGCCACCGCCTTCGTACAGGGTGTGGTCGACCCCATGATGTGCGGGATCGGCGGCTCGGGGGTGATGCTCGTCTACCTGGCCGCCGAGGGCCGCGTCGAGGTAATCGACTTCTACGCCAGGGCCGGTTCGGAGGTCAGGGCCGACCAGTGGGAGCACCTCTTCATCAGAGAGGCGGCCGACCGCTACGGATATGTCCTCGAGGGCTGGGTCAACGACTGCGGTTACCAGAGCGTTGGAGTGCCGGGAACGGTGGCCGGGCTGGCCGAGGCTCTGCGCCGACATGGGTCGCTGTCCTGGGCGGAGGCGCTGAGGCCAGGGCTGGACGCGGCGCGCCAGGGCATGCAGGTCACCGCCACGGTGCGCGACTACTGGCTTCGTGACCAGGGACCCGACGTGGTGCCCAACGACCGCCGGATCCAGTGGACCACCGAGTCCCGGCGCGTGTACACCAAGGACGGCGTGCTCTATGAGCTCGGTGGAAGGATCCCCAACACGGACCTGGCACGCACCTACGAGAGACTGGCGGAGGCCGGCCCCGACGATTTCTACCGGGGCGAACTGGGGCACGCGATCGCCGCCGACTTCCGGGCGAACGGTGGCTTCATCACCGAGAAAGATCTGGCCGGCTACAGGCCGCACATCTCTGAGCCCGTGCTGGGGAGCTACCGCGGCCGCCGGGTCATGGCCGCCGGGCCCCCAGCGGGCGGATTGACTCTGATCCAGATGCTGAACTACCTGGAACGTCTGCCTGCGGGAGCCGAGGGCTGGCCCCCAGCAGCGGAGGCGCGACGCCGGATCCAGGCCATGGCCTGGGCGATGGCCGAGCGCGAGCGGTGGCTGGCAGACCCGCTCTTCGCCGAGGTCCCGGTCGACCGGCTGATCGCCAAGCAGTACGCGGCGGCCGCCAGGGAGGCGCACGAGAGCCCGACGACGACGCAGGTCTGCGTGGTTGACGGAGGCGGCAATGCGGTCTCCCTCACTCACACCCTGGGCGCCTCGAGCGGAGTGGTCACCCCAGGTCTCGGCTTCACCTACAACAACTACCTGAACTGCTTCGACCCGCGGCCGGGCCGGGTCAACTCGCTGGCTGCCGGCAAGACGCGGGTCACCATGATGGTGCCTACCTTGCTCTTCCGAGGCGACCGCCTAGAAGTGGTGGCAGGTGCCCCGGGAGGAACCAGGATCGTCACCGGCGTGCTCCAGGCGCTGCTCAATCTGCTCGACCACGGCATGAGCCCGGTGGAAGCGGTGAGCGCTCCCCGAGTGGACTTCCAGGGGGAAGCTGTGCAGGCGGAACTCCGGATTCCCGCCGAGGTGCTGGACGGGCTGCTCTCGCTCGGCTACCCGGTGAACCGGCGCCCCATCGGGTATGACCCCTACTTCGCCAGGGTCCAGCTGATCCACCGAGCCGAAGACGGCAGCCTGCGCGGCGCCTCCGACCCCCGCGGAGACGGCGGCATCGCCCTCCAAACCTAAAATTCTCTCTCCCCCGCGAAGTCGGTCCGCGAAGTCGGGGGAGTACCCGGCCGTGCCGGGGGAGGGGGTCGTGGGAGGGTGAGGTAGGGGTACTTGCCTCAGGCGGCAGGGTTGCGCAGGATCAGCGCTTCCCCCTGGCCGCCGCCGCCGCAGAGCGCCGCAGCTCCGTACCGGGCGCCCCTGCGCCGCAACTCGTAGGCCAGCGTCAGGGCCAGCCGGGCGCCGCTGGCGCCGATCGGGTGGCCCAGCGCGACCGCGCCGCCATTGACGTTGACGCGGTCCTCGCTCAGCCCCAGCATCCGGGCGGAGTTGAGAGCCACCGCGGCGAAGGCCTCGTTGATCTCGACCAGCTCCAGGTCTTCCGGCCGCAGCCCTGCCTTCTCGAGCGCTCGATGAAGGGCGAGAGCGGGCACGGTGTGCAGCCAGGCATAGCGGTCCGCGCTCATGCCGAGAGAGATAACCTCGGCGAGCGGCTGGAGACCGAGCTCCTGGGCTCGCTCCGCCGCCATGAGGACGAGGGCGGCCGCTCCGTCGGAGATCTGGGAGGCATTGCCGGCCGTGATGGTTCCCTCGGGGTGGAAGGCCGGCGGCAGCATGGCCAGGGAAGCCGCGGTGGTGTCAGGGCGAATGCCCTCGTCGGCGTCCACCAGGACCTCCTCGCCCCTGCGCTGAGGGACGCCCACCGGTACGGTCTCCTCCGCCAGGCGACCCGCCTGCCGGGCGGCCGCCGCCCGCTGGTGGGAGCGAGCCGCCCACTCGTCCTGCTCATTGCGGCCTATCTCCAGCTCGCGGTTCACCTCGTCCGAGGACTCGCCCATGTGCTGGTTGCTGAAAGTCGACCAGAGGCCGTCGTGGATCATGGAGTCCACCATCTCGGCGTTGCCCATCCGGGCGCCGAATCGAGCCTTGGGGACCAGGTATGGGGCCTGGGTCATCGACTCCATGCCGCCCGCGACGGCCGTCGTCAGATCGCCTGCCCGAATCATCTGGTCCGCCATGGCGATGGCGTTGAGCCCGCTCAGGCAGACCTTGTTGATCGTGATCGCGGGCACCTCCTGGGGCACACCGCCCCGGATCGCCGCCTGCCGGGCCGTGATCTGCCCCGCGCCCGCCTGGAGGACCTGCCCCAGGATCACGTAGTCGATGTCGCTCCCGCTCACTGCGGACCTCTCTAGCGCGGCACTGATGGCCAGGCCACCCAGTTCCACCGCCTTCAGGTCACGCAGCGCGCCACCGAACCTACCGATTGGCGTGCGCGCCCCTGCCACCACCACCGAGCTCCGCTTCTCTCTCATCTCCAGAAAATTTTGAAACCGGTCAAACGCCGAGAGCCTTCTGGATCCAGTCCTCCTGGAGGCTGACCGCGTCGGCCAGGTTCGGTCCGACCAGGTCATGGTCGGCGCCGTCGATCCAGGCCACCCGGGACTGGACGCCGCTCGCCTGCAGGGCGCTGTAGGTGGCCTCGGTCCAGTCCCGCGGGATGGTGTGGTCGGCGGTGCCCTGGACGATCAGCACGGGGGCCTGGTTCGCCTGCAGGTAATTGCGCGGCGAGAGGTGTCGATAGCCCTCCGGGTTGGACTCCGGGGTCCCCACCGCGGCCAGCGATTCGGGCCGGCTGAGCCACCATTTGTGCGCGTTCTGGGCCATGTCGGTGCTCACCGGCGCGTGGAGGACGACGGCCTTGATGCGGGGGTCGACGACCATTGCGATCTCGCTCACGCCGCCACCATTGCTATGCCCGACGAATGCGATCTTGCGGGCGTCCGCCTGAGGCAGTGAGCTCAGCGAGCTGACCAGGTCCAGCGCCGTCACCGTCTGCCCGACGATGGCGGGGAGGTCGGCCGGGGCCGGCCCGGAACCCAGGTAGCCGGGCCAGTGCGGGGCCACGGCGATGAAGCCGTGCTGCGCCATCGGCTCGGCGAAGAGCAGAGAATCCTGGCCCTCGCCGTACCGCTCGGGCGGGATGAAGCCGTGGTTGACCACCACGACCGGAAAGGGACCCGCCCCCTCCGGCATGGAGATGAGCCCGGTCATGGTCTGACCGTTGCTGGGCCAGCTCATTCGATAGGTGTGGACGCCGGGCAGGCAGCGGCTGTAGCCGTGGCAGGTGACCTCCTCGGCGACCTGCAGCTTCCCCCCCGGATAGGGACGCGCCCGCAGCGACTCCACGTAGTAGGCGGGCAGCTGAGGGGCGGGCGTCGCCTGGGCGGGCTGCGGGGCGGCGCTCGGACGCGTGGCCTGGGCGCTCGAGGTCGTTGCGGGCCGGGCTGAAGGAGGGCTGCCTCCGGTGCAGCCGCCCGCGACCAAGAGCGCGACAAGGAGCAAACCCGCCCATCGCATGACTCAATCGTACGAACGTTCCAAGAACGGTCTCCGCATGGCGCATGGGTTCGGTGGGCATTGGCAGTGCTTGAACACCCAATCCCGCACCCTCTCCGCGAGGGGGAGGGATTGGTTTCCGGAGCACGTTTGACACCCGGCTCCAGCGGCTGCTAGCCTCTCGTCCGACTTTGTCTTGCCGCCCCTTCTGGGCGGTTTACAAAGGGGGGTAGTTTTCTTGGCTCTAGGTCGCTATATCACGCATGCGGCTGTGCTCCTGCTGGTCCTGGCTGTCAGCGGGTACGCATCCGTAAACCGGCACGTCGACCTGAACCTTCGTCTTGGCGCGGTCAACGCCCAGGGCCTTGTGATCGGTGAGGGCGGGGAGGTGGGGACGGTCCAGCTGGGCCGGCTCAGCACCATCGTCAAACCGGTCGCGATACCAACAGACGTCCAGCAGTCGCACACGCCAGTCATGTATGAGGTCAAGCAGGGAGAGACCCTGAAGGACATCGCAAGCAGGAACAGGATCTCCGTCGACGCCATCCGCTGGTCCAACTTCTCCACGCTGAAGAACGCGGACAGGGACGTCAACAAGGGGGACAAGATCGTCCTCCCGCCGGTGGACGGGGTGGCCGTCGCGGTCAAGGATGGTGAGACGCCCAACTCGCTCGCCAGCACGTACCACGTGGACGCGCAGGCGGTCCTCGACTTCAACTACATCCGTACCGCAGCCAACGTGCCGATGATCCCTGGCACCCAGATCGTCGTTCCGGGTGGCCGGGGCCCCGAGTTCGAGAAGCCGGCCGCACCGCTGCGCCCCTCGCTCTCCGCCGGAGCCTCCGGAGGAAGAACCTCGAGTTCGCCCGGCTACACGGTGGGCAATGGCGGGACCGCGGTGACGGCGGCGGTGGGCAACCGCTTCGCCTACGGCTACTGCACCTGGTACGTCTTCAACCGCGTGCCCTACATCCCCTGGCTGGGCAATGCCTGGGAGTGGTTCGGCAACGCTCAGAGCTACGGCTGGCCCACCGGGCAGAGTCCCAGGCCGGGCTCGATCATGGTGACGTGGGAAAGTGGTTGGGGTCATGTTGCGTACGTCGAATCTGTCAACGGGGACGGGTCCTGGACGGTTTCGGAGATGAACTTCAAAGGCTGGAACATCGTGTCCGGCCGAACCATCAAGCCGGGTGGCGTCCCTCTGATCGGCTTCGTCTACCCGCCCGGAAGGCACTGAGCTTGACCCTGGAGAGGGTGCCGACGGCGTCCGTCTCCTAGAGGCTGCGGCCACCGGCGAGGAACGCCAGCACGGCCACCGTTGCGACGGCAAGCGTCAGCCGGAAGGCCGTCTTCATCCGGCCCCTGAATGCGGCCAGCAAGATGCCCAGCGTGAGGAGTAGGGCGCCCGCCAGCCCTACCAATGCGAGCGGGCCTGGGCGCCCGGGCCCAAAGGTGACAGCCACCGTGGCTGCAGCCAGCAGGAGCGCCGTCAGCGCCGCCGAGGCCCTCTCTCCGAGCAGCTGAGGCAGGCCGCGGAGGCCGAGGGCTCGGTCGGAGCGGATGTCGGGCAACACCTGGGCAAAGTGACCGCCGGCGCCGATCAGGGCGGCGGCCGCGATCGCCCAGGCGGCGGGCCAGCGAGGGGCCGGCAGGCCCAGCGTCATGATGGCGGGAAGCAGGCCGAAGGCCGCCGCGTAGGGGAGGACGCTGGCCGGCCTCGTCTTGAGCCCCGCGTTGTAGGCGAATGCGCAAGACAGGGCCACGAGATGCGCCAGGGCTGAGGCGAGGCCGGACGCGAGCGAGAGGGGGATGCAGGCGACAAAAGCCGCCATCGCCGCCGCTCCGACCACGCGGGCCGGGATCCGGCCGGCCGGGATCGGCTTGTCTAGGCGGCCCGAGGCGCGGTCCTGCTCCCGATCCAGGTAGTCGTTGCTCCAGCCGACCGCCAGCTGGCCCGATCCGATCGCGGCCATCATGACCAGGCTCCCCCAGCCCCGACCCGCTCCCAGGGAGAGCACCCCGGCGCCCAGCGTGACGGTCGCCGCCGGCTCTGGATGGCAGGCGCTGACCAGCGCCCTGGCTAGGGTAGGGAAGCTTCCGCCGGCCTGACGTCTGACTGCTTGTCCGCCCAAGACTGCTCCATGATGGCCGCGTCGCGGTCGGCCTGGGGCAGAGCGGTGGCCGCCACCGCGGCGGCAAGGAGGAGGAGGGGAGCTGACGTTAGGAGCAGGGCCAGCTGCAGGCTGTGCGTCTGGTCGGAGAGCCAGCCGACGTCGGCGGGCGCGTGCGAATCGCCGAAGAGGTGGGAGATGAAGAGCAGCATCGTCACGGCGCCCGCCCGCAGGGCTGGGCTGACCACGTTCTGAGCCACGGCCGTGAAAGGGCCGGCGTGCAGGTACACACAGACAACCGACACGAAGAAGAGCGGGACGAACAGGGGCACGCCGTTCCAGTCCAGGGGTGCGAGCAGGGCGACGGTGATGGTGACTGCGGCCAAAATGAAGCCGGTCATGCCGACCAGCAGGTAGCCGCGCTGCGTGCGCCGGCTGAGCCGGTCCGCCAGCACGCCGCCCACGAGCGTCCCCACCAGGCCGCCCAGCACGATGACCACGCCCGAGATCAGGCTCGCCTGGCTCACCGACATGGCGAATCGCCGGTGCAGCTGGGTCGGCAGCCAGAAGGCCTGGGAGGCGAGGACGAAGTAGAGGAAGGTCTGCGACAGGATGGTCGCCCTCAGAGTCGGGATGCGAAGCAGGTTCAGGAAGGCCGAGAGGCTGGCCTCGTACGTCCGCTCCAGCTTCGGGCCCACCTTTTCGGCGGCACCTCTCAGCGGCTCCCGCAGCCCGAAGGCGAGGGCCGCGCAGACCAACCCCGGCAGCGCCGCGAAGAAGAATGCCCGGCGCCAGCCGAAATTCTCGGCGACGTAGCCGCCGCCGGCGAATCCCACCGCGATGCCCACGGCGGTGCCGGGGT
>CATPBP010000016.1 GCA_955652675.1 Candidatus Dormiibacterota bacterium | reverse complement strand
GCCTAACCCCCGCAAGTGTCGCACTTTTCAGTGCGAGCAGAGACACTCCCGAAAAAACCGGTATCCCTGGCTGAGGGAGCGGGATTCGAACCCGCGATGCGGTTTCCCGCATACACAACTCAGGCTGACCGATGCTGTCGAAAAATGTGGTTTTTTGATTAGCGCTGCGGTCTTCCGACTGAGCTGCGCTGGCGGTTGCTGCAGCAATCCGAGATGCCTTGACTTTGATGCGAACTGGACTGATCCAATTGTGAGCGATTTCAGGCATAAGATGCGCGCCGTCGGGTTGGGGGCCCAAGGGTTCGGAGCGCAAGTGTTTTGAGGTTCTGCACAATGGCGGCGAGATGAAACTCGTCGCGCGCGCCGGAAAGTCCCCTGAGCCGCAACCGCTCGAAGCCGTGGTGTGTCTTCAAGTGCGCGAAGCGCATTTCAACACGCTTCCGTTCGTCTCGCGACTTGGCAAACGCCTTTGTCTTCATCTTCCGTCGTGCGATATCGCGGGCGTCCTCATGGATATCGCGCGGGATCTTGCGCGCATCGGCCGTGGTGCAGCACTTCGCTCGTATTGCGCACACGTCGCAGTCCCGCTTCGAGGCGCGGTACAGCAGCGTGCGTCCGTCGTGCACGGTGCCGCTGGTCTTAAGCAGTTTCCCATTTGGGCAGATGTAGGCCCCGCGCTTCCTGTCCCAGTGGAGGTCCGAACGGGAGAAGATGCCGTCCTGCCGATCACTCATCTCCCATACCGGGATGTGCGGGATAATTTTCTTCCTCTTGACCAGCCAGCCGAGGAACTTGCCCGTCCCGTAGGCCGTGTCCGCGGCGAGCCGCCTTGGTTTCAGATCAAAGCGCTCTTCTGCTCGATCCAGCATGGTTTGTGTCGCGGCAACTTCATCATAGGTGCGAGCCGGCGTCGCCTCGACATCCACGATCACGGCATTCTCGATATCGATGAGGTAGTTCAGCCCGTATCCGAATTGTACGCGCTTGTTGGCCTTGGCTGTCCAGGCCGATTGGGATCCGACGGCGAGATCACCTTGGGTGGCGGCGCTCATAACGGCGCTGTCGTTTGCCCTCGGGTCCACCACTCTCGTTGTCATTCTGGGCATCGCCATCAGCCGCCGCTTCGGTTTCGAGTGCCGCAAGATACTCAGCCACCGCACGCTTTCGCTGCTGCTTCTCGGTCCAATCGAGTTCATCGGGCGCCTTGCCGTGATAACGGCTTGCGTTCGCCTCCATGACGTCGCATCCACGGCAAATCCCTCGCCTTTGACGAGACCCATCTCCATCGCAGCGATGACGACGCGCTCGAAAATGTGGCGCAGAATATCGCTCTCACGGAACCGGTTCAGTCGGTTCTCGGAGAAGGTCGAGTGATAGGGAACGGCGTCATTGAGATCGAGCCGGCAGAACCATCTGTATGCGAGATGGAGCCGCACCTCCTCGCATAGCCTCCTCTCGGAGCGGATGCCGAAGCAGTAGCCTATGATAAGCATCCGGATCAGCAGCTCGGGATCAATCGAAGGCCGTCCGATGTCGCTATAGAACGGACCCAACTGTTCGTGCAGGTCGCCGAGCACAGATGTCACGAAAACGTTGATCCGGCGCAACAGGTGGCCCTTCGGGATCATGTCATCGAGCCGGAATTCATAAAAAAGGCTCGCTTGTTCTCGATGCTTTCGCCCCATCATCGCCGAATCTTCCCGCTCTCATTCAATTAGCAGGAATCATCGTTCAGCCCGTTACGCAACCCTTTTTCGACAGCATCGACCCAACTCGGACACACTGATTTAGGACGAAGGCCTAATCGTTTGTCGCTTTCGCCACCAGCTCCAAGAGCTTTCCATCGAGAGCCTGCGCCGCGGCGAGCAATGGCGGGTTGTCCTCAATGACCATAAGCGATGAAGGTCTAACATAGGTGAACTTCGTCCCGACCCGGTCAATATTTTCGGTCACGAGCAACTCTACCGGTGCAAACAGCCCGCCGTGATGTCATGGCGGATCATCGTGATGGCATAGAGCGGGTTGCCGATTATCCAGCGCACGGTTCGCTGATTGATGCCGAATTTGGGAAGCCAGCTCCCGTGATCAATCTCGGCGAACAGCATGAAGCCGCTTTTGCCGACCAAACGATCGATCTCTTGCGTAAACTCTGCCTCGGTGATCGGTTCTTCGGCCAGCGCCACGACTTCACCGAAGAATGTCGCGCCCGTCAGTCTGCGGAGCCTGACGAGCACGTCATCGTAGGCGCGGCTGGTATGGACCACAACTCGCACGCCATCGAATGCCCTGGTCTCTACTTTGGCCATTTCCATATCTGGGATCCCCTTCTTGCGCTGGCGGGGTCAGATCGGGTTGACGGTGCTTCCCCCGTCGACCTCCGCGAGTTAGCCTCGCAAAGGTCCTAGCCCGCTATTCTGCAGAGACCATTCGAAAGCCCTTCAACCTCGCCACGAGCGTCCATCCGTGGGGACCGCCGCTCGCAATAGCCTGAATCACGATAAGACAATGCTCGCGACTTCTTGCGGATTCTCGACGGCCGAGAAATGACCTGTGTTCCGAAGCGTGAACAGGCGGGCATTTCTCAGCGCGGACCTTGTGCGCTCTCGCTCTGAGACGCGTGACCAGTCCTTATCGCCATAGATGAGCGTTACAGGCGCTTGCACCCTGGAATAACGCTCGCGCGCTTTGTCCCAGGAGCGCCATGCGGCCAGGACCTTCCGCTCAACGTAATGATAGTTGGGCCGGCGACCAGTCTTGTCGAATTCATCAAGAAGGTCGGCGGGCAATTTGCGTGGGGCGGCGTAACCGCCGCCCATTATCTTCCCAAGAATCCAGCGGTTTGCGAGCGCGGCGCCGATGGCCCCAAAGACAGGGATTTGCAAGCTGCCGATGATCAGGTTCGCAAACCAGTTGCCGCGGCGGATGCCATCGCCGTATCGTGTCTCATAGTCGTAGGTATTGAGCGCGTAGACCGCACGAATCCGATCAGGGACCTCAGCCGCGACGGTCAGCGCAAGCACGGCGCCTATGGATTCGCCCACAATGGTCACGTCGCGGAGATCTAGGGTTTCCAGAAAGCCTACGATGCCTTTGCGCATGTAGGGCTCATCGTACTGCACTGACTTGTCGATAGGAGAGTGACCATGGCCCGGCAGATCCACGGCGTAAACGGTGAACTTCTCTGCGAGAAGCGGCGCCAGCGCTCGGAAATACTCGAGTTGGGTACGGATTGTGTGGAGGAGGACCAGAGGTGGGCCATTACCCAACTCGAGTATTTC